>JBQCHA010000214.1:0-8004 GCA_051955175.1 Sphingomonas sp. | reverse complement strand
AATGCGCAGCGGGCCGGTACCGCCGTCGTCGTTCCACACCCAGTCGCTGGGGGACAGAGTGGCGGCCGTGTCGGCCATGGTCGCGCCGCCGCCCTCGGCGGCGAGGGCCGGGCTGGCCAGCATGCAGGCGGCAGCGCCCAGCAGGATGGCGAAGGATTTCATGATACGCCTCTAACTTTATGACTTGACAAACATTAAAACACCTCACCGGACGGATGGTGCCATTTGCGGGGGCGCAAAAATTTCGCCTAATCGACTGAACGATAACGCGGTTCGTGCGTTTGCGCGCGCCATGGACTCCGACGTGGCGGTGCTGGAAATAGCGTCGGGGCACGTCTAGGGCAGGGCGGATGACTGCCCCGCTGCGCCTCCGGCTCGACGCTGATGCTCTGGTCCACAATTGGCGAACGCTCGACGCGATGAGCGGGGCGGCCGCTTGCGGGGCAGCGGTGAAGGCCGATGGCTACGGCCTTGGCGCGCGCGGCGTAGTCGACCGGCTGGCGCGTGTCGGCGCCCGCGATTTCTTCGTTGCCACCTGGGCCGAGGCGATGGCGCTGGCCGACCTCGGCGTTGCGGTTTCGGTCCTGCACGGCGTCCGCGCCGAAGACATGGCGACGGCACGCACCGGCATTGCCCGCCCGGTTTTGAATACGCCGGCGCAGGTGGCACGTTGGCGGGAAGCCGGCGGCGGGCCCTGCGACGTGATGGTCGATACCGGCATGAACCGGCTCGGCGTGGCGCCGGCAGCGGTGGGCGAGGGGCTGCTCGATGGCCTGATGATCGAGACGCTGATCAGCCATCTCGCCTGCGCCGACGAGGACGTGACGATGAACGCGCGGCAGCGCGACGCCTTCGCCGCGCTCGCGGGGCGGACGAGCGCGCGGCGGATGAGCCTCGCCAATTCCGCGGGCATCGCACTCGGCACCGATTATGCGTTCGACCTGACGCGGCCGGGAATCGCCCTCTACGGCGGTCGGCAGCGCGAGGGACACGCAGCATTGCGCCAGGTCGTCTTCCCCCAGGCGCAGGTCTTGCAGCGCCGTACGGTGCCCGCGGGCGGCACGGTCGGCTACAACGCCACCTGGACGGCGCCGGCGGTGACCGAGGTGGCGATCGTCAATCTCGGCTATGCCGATGGCTATTTCCGCGGGTTTTCCGACCGTGGCGCGGCGGTCGTCGATGGCGAGCGGTTGCCCGTCATCGGCCGCGTGTCGATGGATCTGCTCGCGGTGCGGGTCGATGCCAGACCGGACATTGCCGAGGGCGATTGGCTCACCCTCGACTATGACCTGCCGCAGGCCGCTGCGGCGAGTGGGATGTCGCAATATGAATTGCTTACCGGCCTTGGGAGCCGGTTTGATCGGGTGTTGGCGGACTGACGCCGCACGGCAGAACCTCTGCCGGCCACCGTCACCCTTCCGGCGCTACGCGCCTCCTTCCCTCTCCCGGCGGGAGAGGGATTTCCAGTTTCGGCCTCAGCGCTCCAGGCACATGGCGATGCCCATGCCGCCGCCGATGCACAGCGTCGCCAGCCCCTTTTTCGCGTCCCGCTTCTGCATCTCGTAGAGCAGCGTGATCAGCACGCGCGCACCGGAGGCGCCGATCGGGTGGCCGATCGCGATCGCGCCGCCGTTGACGTTGACCTTCTCCGCGTCCCAGCCAAGCTCCTTGCCGACCGACAGCGCCTGCGCGGCGAACGCCTCGTTGGCCTCGACCAGGTCGAGGTCGGCAACCGTCCAGCCCGCCTTCTGCAGCGCGCGCTGCGTCGCCGGCACCGGGCCGATGCCCATAATCGACGGATCGACGCCGGCCGAGGCCCAGCTCTTGATCGTCGCCAGGATCGGGCTGCCGCGCTTCTCGGCTTCGTCACGGCTCATCACCACCAGCGCGGCGGCACCGTCGTTGAGGCCGGAGGCGTTGGCGGCGGTTACCGTGCCGTCCTTCTTGAACGCCGGTCGAACGCCCGACACGCTGTCGATCGTCACGCCGCTGCGGATATATTCGTCATCCTCAACGATCGTGTCGCCCTTGCGGCCCTTGACCGTCACCGGCACGATCTCGTCCTTGAACCGCCCGGCAGCGCGCGCCTTCTCCGCCTTGTTCTGCGAGGCGACGGCGAATTCGTCCTGCTCCGCGCGCGTGACCTGGTATTTTTCCGCCAGATTTTCGGCGGTAATGCCCATGTGGTAGCCGTTGAACACGTCGGTCAGGCCGTCCTTGATCATCGTGTCGACCAGGCTGAGGTCGCCCATCTTCGTGCCCTGCCGCAGGTTTTGGCAATGCGGGCTGAGCGACATCGATTCCTGGCCGCCAGCGACCATGATCGTGGCGTCGCCATTGGCCACCGCCTGTGCCGCCAGCGCCACCGCGCGCAGGCCCGATCCGCACACCTGGTTGACGCCCCAAGCCGGGATTTCCTTCGCCACGCCGGCCGCCATCGAAGCCTGGCGCGCCGGATTCTGGCCCTGGCCGGCGGTCAGCACCTGGCCCATGATGACCTCCGACACCTCGTCGCCGCTGACGCCGGCCTGCGCCAGCGCCGCTTCGATGGCGGTGCGGCCGAGCTCGTGCGCGGGCACGGTGGCGAAGGCGCCGAGGAAGCTGCCGACCGGCGTGCGCTTGGCGGCGGTGATGACGATGTCGGTCATGGGATTGCTCCTGCTGGTGTCGTTCTCGTGGCGCCTATTTAGGGCGGTCGAGCGCGCTTAGCCACCCGGCGAGCGGCTCCCAGAGTTGCGTCTTCGCGCGGCTGCCGACCACCATGCCGACATGCCCCGCGCCGAGCGTCCGGGTATCGGCAAGGCGTGCGGCGCTGCCTGCCGGCACGATGCGATCGGTGGCCGAGACGAAGTCAACCGCGGGGCAGGGCAGTGCTGCGGGATCGACCACGCGCCCAGCGACCGACCAGCGCCCGCTGCCCGGTGCGTCCTCGGCGAAGAAGTCGAACAGTTGCGCGCCGGCGGCATAAGTGAGCGGCGCGCCCGCGTTCGCCCAGTCCTCCAGCGCGACGAAGCTGCGCGCGGCGGGGCTGGCGGGGTCGAGGCTGGCGAAGCGTTCGAACTTGGTGATGGTGCGGGCGGGGTCGAGCCGCCAGAATCCCGATTGCAGCACCTCCATCGGTACCAGGCCGAGCGCGCGGCAGGTTGGCTCCGCGCTCATCCACAATTCGGCGATCTCGCGACGGGCGACATCACCGAAGCCGGCGAAGTGCCACGGCGCGGCGATCATCGCCAGCCCGGCGACCGGCCGTGCGCAAGCCGCCGCCAGCGCCATGGTGCCGCCCAGGCAATAGCCGGCGAGCACCGGTGGCGCGTCCAACGAGTCGATCAGCGGCAGGAGCAGGCTTTCGACGTGGCCGGCGATGTCGCGGTCCCGCTCGTCGGGTGTGGGCGTACCCCAGTCGACCAGCATCGGCCGGACCCCTTGTCCCGCCAGCCAGCGCAGCAGCGACCGCTCGGGGTCGAGGTCCAGGATGAAGGGCGGGTTGATCAGCGAGGGCACGAACACCACCGCCCGGCCGCCGCCGCCATAGTCGCGCAACGACGCGCGACCGACGCGGTGCGTTGCAGCGGGCGGCGGCCATGCTGCGCCGCGTGGCGCGTCCTGATAGGCCCTCAATCCGGCGAGTGCCCGTGCCCGGCGCTCCGGTGATGCTGCGGTTTCGCTGCGCAGCATGTCCAGGAACAGGGGTAGCGGACGCGGCCCGTGTTGCGGTGCATCATCGATCGGTGTTATGCCCGATTCGGTCACGTGCGGGAACGATCCATGAAAAAGCAGAATGCCGACGGCGCGGTCATCATCAAGAAGTACGCCAACCGTCGTCTGTATAACACCGAGACATCGTCATACATCACCCTCGATCATCTGGCGGCGATGATCCGCGAGGGCCGCGACTTCAAGGTCGTCGACGCGAAAACCGACGCGGACATCACGCACAACGTGCTGACGCAGATCATCATGGAGGAGGAAGCGCGCGGGCAGACGATGCTGCCGGTCAACTTCCTGCGCCAGTTGATCGCGATGTACGGCGATTCGATGCAGGCGCTGGTGCCGGGCTATCTCGACGCGTCGATGGACAGTTTCCGGCGGAACCAGGAGCAGTTCAAGTCGGCGGTCGAGGGCGCGTTCGCCAACTCGCCCTTCGCCGAGATCGCCAAGCGCAACATGGAGATGTTCGAGGCGGCCACATCGGCGTTCAAGACGCCGTCGCGCCCCGCGGCCAAGCCGGCCGAACCGGCCGCCAGCAAGGACGACGAGATCGCCGCGCTGAAGGCCGAGATGGCGCGGTTGCAGGATAAGATCGAGAAGCTCGCCAAATAGCCCGGCGATGGCAGAGCTCGACTGGCGTTGGGCGATCGTCGGCGCGCTGCTGATCGTCGCTATCGGCGCCGGGATCGCCGACTGGCGCCGCCGCCGACGCGCGGACCTCGATCGCATCGGCATCGTCCATTGGCCCAGCGTGCAGATGATCGCGCTGATCGCGGCAGTGGCGGTCGGCATGGCGCTGACGCACGGCTGAGGACGACTTCAGTAGAATTCCCGCAGCGTCAGCCGGCGGACGGTGCCGTCGCATAGCCCCAGTTCCACTGTGCGGCCCGGCGCGCCGACCGTCCAGTCGGCGAGCGCGCTGCTGCGGTAATCTGCGGGGATCGGCTGGCCGTCGATGCTGCAGATCATGTCGCCGTCGTGCCACCCGGCGGCCGCGGCCGGACTGCCGCGCATCACGTGCATCACGCGGAGGCGCTGGCCGTCGAGCCCGAGCAGCAAGCCGCTGGTCGAACGCTGTGGCATGGTGTCGGCGGTCGGGCCGGGGCTGAACACCATCCGCCCCGCGCCGGGATCGAGCAGCACGCGATAGCGCTGCAGGAAGCCGGTGCCGATCCGGCCCGCCACCCCGATCGCGTCGGAAAAGCCGCCGGGCGGCTCGACCCGCACCTCGATGTCGCGCGCGTCGAGATCGCCGATGCGCACCTCGGGCACGATCGTGAGGCCGGTCACCACCGCACCGCCCAGGCCGTAGGTCGTCGCGGTGGTCGCCGGCGGCTGATGCGGCTCGGCGGCGCGCCAGGAACGATCCGACAGCATGATCATCGACCCGTCGCCGGTATCGACCACCATCGGCTTCAACGGTGCCCCCTTCAGCCTCGCCTCGCTCAAATAGACGTGGTTGAGCGGCGAGATCGACAGCGGCGCGCTGGCACCCCGAAACGGCAGCAGACCAGACGGCAGCAGCCGGAAGCGGTGCGCCGGATAGTCGATGTCGAGCGCGTAGCCCTGCAGCAGGTCTGGCCCGAGCAGCAGGTCGATGTCGCCGCTGCCGCCGGCGGCGAGCGCGGGAATGTCAGCCACCGCGATCTGACCGCGGCGACGCGTCAGGCCGCCGACGCCGAGCGTGTCCGTCGCCGCCCAACCGAGCGGAATGACGCCGCCGATCACCGTGGCATTGCCGCGCTGCACGACGCTCAATCCCATCCGGCGCACATAGTCGCGCGACAACACCGAATAACTGAGCCCGGTGTCCAGGATCGCGCTGACCGGCCGCCCGTCGAGCGCCATGGTGAAGCGGATCTGGTTGCCGGTGGTGAGCGAGAAGGGCACCCAGCGGCCGGCGCTGTCCGGCGCGAGCGTCAGCTGCGCCGCACTCGCGCCGGGCGCGCGCGGCGGCAGGACAGGGGCCGCACGACGCGCCGCTACCGGCGCGGAGACGGCCAGCGAGAACAGCGACAACAGGACAATGGGCAAACGCATGCGGCCGGCATATACCGCCTTTTCTTTAGCCGTCCTGACTAGATACCGTTCAGCGCCAATCAGGTCTTCGCTATTTCCACGATGGTCGAAGGCGGGAATGCAGACCTGCTGACCTCCCGTCGATAACGGTCCATCCGCATAGGGTTGCCAGCGCGGGAATGACGGTCGGTGCCCGGCGAGGGCGCGGTGAGTCGCCCGGGCGAGGGCGGTGACACCATCTGGATGTGCGGGCCGTGCGAAACGGGCGTTAGAGACACGCCTCCAGAAACGCCTGGTCGAACCCGAACATGCGCGCCTTCTCGATCGTGTAGGGGCGCAGGCCCATGGAGCGATATTCGCCGACGATCTTCCCATCGGCGGTCTCGTCGAGATACTCGAACTTGAACAGCTCCTGCGTCACGATCACCGGCCCTTCCATGCCGATCACCTCGGTGACGTTGGTGACGCGGCGAGAGCCGTCGCGCAGGCGCTTCACCTGGACGATGAGGTCGACCGAGTCGGCAATCTGGCGGCTGATCGCCTCCTTGGGGATCTTGATGTCGGACATCATCACCATGTTCTCCATACGCGCCAGGCATTCGCGCGGGGAGTTGGAGTGAAGCGTCGCCATCGAACCGTCATGGCCGGTGTTCATCGCCGCGAGCAGGTCGAAACACTCGCTGCCGCGGATTTCGCCCAGGATGATGCGGTCCGGGCGCATACGCAGCGCGTTCTTGACGAGATCGCGGATGGTGATCTCGCCCTGACCCTCCAGGTTGGCCGGGCGGGTCTCGAGCGGCAGCCAGTGCGGCTGCTGCAGTCGGAGTTCGGCCGCGTCCTCGATGGTCAGCACGCGCTCGCCGGGGTCGATCATCTTCGACAGCGCGTTGAGCATCGTCGTCTTGCCCGAGCCGGTACCGCCCGAGATCACGACGTTGAAGCGGCAGGCGCCGGCAATCTTCAGCGCGGTAGCCATCTTGTCGGACATCGATCCGAACTTGGCCATCATGTCGAGCGTGATCGGCTTGGCCGAGAACTTACGGATCGAGATCGCGGTGCCGCGCAAGCTGAGCGGCGGCACGATCACGTTGACGCGGCTGCCGTCCTTGAGGCGGGCGTCGGCCAGCGGCGTGGTCTGGTCGACGCGACGGCCGACCGAGTTGCAGATGCGCTGCGCGATCTGGAACAGATGCTCCTCGTCACGGAACTGGATGTTGGCAAGCGTAAGCTTGCCCTTCTTTTCGATGTAGGTCTGCTCAGGGCCGTTGACCATGATGTCGCTGACATCGGGATCGGCGATGAGCTCTTCGAGCGGCCCGAGACCGAGCAGCTCGTCGACCAGCACCTTTTCCAGCGCGAACTGTTCGCGGCGGTTGAGCGTCAGCTTCAGCTCGGCCAGCACCTCGCCGATGATCGGGCGGAATTCCTCGGCCAGCTCATCCTTGTTGAGCGTCGCGGCCGCCTCGGGATCGACACGCTCCAGCAGGCGCGGCAGCACCTGTTCCTTGATGCGGTGGATCGAGGAATCGAACCCCTCCATGCGGCTGCTGCCGGCCTCGCCCGACGCCGATTGCCGCTCGGCAAGGCGCGCCATCGCATCGGACGCGGCGGAGTTGCCGACCGCGGAATCGAAATCGCTGGCGGGGGTGGATTCGTTGGCCGGTAGGGGCGCGGGCGTCGGCACTGGCTCCAAATCGGCCGGCCGTGCCATGCCACCGCCATGCATCGGGCGCGCCACACCGAACGAGGGCCTGCCCATCGTTCCCGTGCCATTCCGTCGGCCGAATGCGCTCATTGCTGCCCGTCCCTCCACTTGCGACGGGACGGTCTAGGACGGAAGCCTTGATAATTGCCTAACCAAACCGAGCGGCTAGGTCCGGTTCGGATGCAACGGGCCTCAGCTCATTCCGCGATATGTTCGGCGAGGATGGTGAGGCCGTTCTCGTCGACCTGGGCGAGACCGCCCTGGATACGCAGCACCTCGGGCGCAGCGCGCTCTTCGCGGAAGATTGCCAGTTCGGCATTGTCGCGGATCGTCGACATCAGCGGGACGTGATGTTCCAGCACGCCGAAGTCGCCCTCGGTGCCGGGCACGACGACCATGTACACGGCCTCGGAGCGGACGAGTTTTTCAGGGGTGACGAGTTCGAAATGCAGCATCGTTTTGCCTTCTCTCCCTCTCCCCTTCTGGGGAGAGGGACGGGGAGAGGGGAAGTAGGGGAGAGTTCGGCTTTTTTGCCCCTCTCCCAACCCTCTCCCCGGGGGGAGAGGGCGAGA
>JBQCHA010000213.1:0-7161 GCA_051955175.1 Sphingomonas sp. | reverse complement strand
ATCGACGGCAACCCGGACCCGCACGACATCCTGCGCATCCAGGGCATCGAGGCGCTGGCCGACTTCCTGGTCAACGAGATCCAGGAGGTCTACCGGCTGCAGGGCGTGCCGATCAACGACAAGCACATCGAGACGATCGTTCGTCAAATGCTGCAGAAGGTCGAAATCACCGACGGCGGCGACACCACGCTGCTGGCCGGCGAACAGGTCGATCGTGACGAGATGGACGCGGTCAACGCCAAGCTCGAGAAGAACCAGAGCCCGGCGCAGGGCAAGCCGATCCTGCTCGGCATCACCAAGGCGTCGCTGCAGACCCGCAGCTTCATCTCGGCGGCGTCGTTCCAGGAGACCACGCGTGTGCTCACCGAGGCTTCGGTCCAGGGCAAGAAGGACACGCTGATCGGCCTGAAGGAGAACGTGATCGTCGGCCGGCTTATCCCGGCGGGTACCGGTGCGGGCATGAACCGCATGCGGATCGCCGCCACCAGCCGCGACGCCGCGCTCCGTGCCCAGCAGCGCAAGCTGCAGGAAGCGCTGGTCGCCGCCAATTCGGCGGAAGAGGAACGCGCTGCCGAGCTGAAGCGTGACCTCGCCGACGATACCGGCGACGACGCGCTGGCGCGGGTGACCCCCTCGGGCCACGGCACCGACGCCGATGCCGGCGAGTATCTCAACGAGGAGTGATCCTCCGCCGAGAGGCTGAAACAAGGAGCCGCCGTCCGGACATGCCCGGGCGGCGGTTTCTTTTTGGGCGCCGCCTGGCGAGCCCCAGCCCCGCGCGGTACCATCCGACGCGCGGCGGGCACCCCGTCATCTCCCGTTCAGCTTCGCTGCGCTATTGCGCTCCTTGCGGACCGGGCCCCTCTGGCGAGGGCTTCAACAAGCCCTCGTGATGTCGGACCGCATCGAGCGTGCTCGGTGCAGGTCGGACGATGGTCCCCTCTCCCCACCGACACCTCGATCTCGAAGACACTTCGATTTGGAGGATGTATGAATTCGCTCATCGAACGGCTGATCGCCAGCCATCGGCTGCTGAACCGCGAAATCCGTCGCGAGGCGGCGCGCGGTGCCCCCGATCAGCTGCGATTGCGCCATCTCAAGAAACAGCGGCTCGCGATCAAGGACCGGCTGGTCCGGCACTTGCCCGAGGCCTCAGAACTGCGCCGCACGGTCCGCCGCCTGATCGCCCGTGCGCGGCAGCTCTCGCGGGCGGAGGGCTGATCCCATGGACAGGCTTCTCTACGCACAGCCCGCGGCGACCGCCGGCTTCGACGCGGGCCTCAAGCGGCACATGGTCGCGATCTACCGCACGATGGCACTCGGCCTGCTCGTCACCGCGGCGGTGGCCGCCGGGATTGCCGCCTCGCCCGCGGCGACCGCGCTGATCTTCGGCACGCCGCTCAAATGGGTGGCGATGTTCGCCCCGCTCGCCTTCGTATTCTTCCTCAGCTTCCGCATTGATCGGATCAGCCTGGGCGCGGCGCGCGCGACATTCTATGGCTTTGCCGCGCTGATGGGTGTCTCGCTGGCGAGCATCTTCCTGGTGTTCACCGGCACCAGCATCGCGCAGATGTTCCTCGTCGCCGCGATCATGTTCGCCGGCGTAAGCCTGTGGGGCTATACCACCAACCGCGACCTCGCCCGGTGGTCGAGTTTCCTGATGATGGGGCTGATCGGCGTGATCGTCGCATCGCTGATCAATCTGCTGATCGGGTCGAATGCGCTGCAGACGATGATCTCGCTCGTTGGCGTGGTGGTATTCACCGGGCTCGCCGCGTGGGATACGCAGCGTGCGAAGGCCGAATATCTTGCTTACGGCAACAGCGTCCAGGCGGAGAAGCTCGCGCTGATGAGCGCGCTCGGCCTCTACCTCAACCTGGTCAACCTGTTCCAGCTGCTGCTGAGCCTCGGCGGCCAGCGCCAGCAATAACCGCGGTCGGGCGGGCGCTGCCACAATGACGCCCGCCCGATTTGCGGCGCCTATCACACTGTCGACCTCCGTCAGGGCTTGCCTCCGCGCGCCAATCCCGCGAAGGCAGGCGTTGCCAATAAAAGGGGGTGTAGATGTCGATCCTGTCCGACCGCTGGATACGTGAGGCGGCACTCACCCAGGGCATGATCGAGCCGTTCATGGACCGGCAGCAGCGCGACGGCTGCATCAGTTATGGCCTCTCGTCCTACGGCTACGACGCGCGGGTATCGGACGAGTTCAAGATCTTCACCAACGTCGACAACGCCATCGTCGACCCGAAGGATTTCGCCGCCAACAGCTTCGTCGATCGCAAGACCGACGTGTGCATCATCCCGCCCAACAGCTTCGCGCTGGCGCGCACGGTAGAATATTTCCGCGTGCCGCGCGACGTGCTGGTGATCTGCCTGGGCAAGTCGACCTATGCCCGCTGCGGAATCATCGTCAACGTGACGCCGCTCGAGCCCGGATGGGAAGGCCATGTGACGCTGGAATTTTCCAACACCACCCCGCTGCCCGCCAAGATCTATGCCAACGAGGGCGCGTGCCAGTTCCTGTTCCTGCAGGGCAACGAGCCGTGCGAGACGAGCTACGCCGACCGCGCGGGGAAATATATGGGCCAGCGCGGCGTGACACTGCCGCGGCTGTAGTGGGCTGAATAGGAGGGCTGCGCGTGGCGATGCGCACCCGTTCCACTCCCGATGGAGCCCCTTGCGAAAAGCGCCTAGCGCCCTCTTTCATTCGCATTTTGCGAACCTGTCCCATGGACAGGGGCTGGCCCCTTAGCGCCGGCAGAGTGAAATCGCCAATCAGACCGTCCGAGACGCGTACTCAGCCAGTCACGCACCGGCGGGTTACCGTTGCCCGAACGCGGCATTCTTCCGCCCGAATCCGCCGCCCTGCCGGCTCACCAGCGGGTTCGCCTCGCGCTCCAGCGCCCCCAGCGTCCTCTGGAACAGCGGCCGCAGTCGGACGACGTGCTCGAGCGCCTGGTCAGGCGTGTCGTGACTTTCGACGCAGGCGCGGCCGATCATCTCGATCGTTTCCGCGCACTCGGCCAGCGGCTCGGCACCGAATTGACGCGCTTCGCCCTTCAGCGTGTGCGCCGGGATCACCAGCGCCGCGGCGTTGGCGCCGCGCATCGCCTCCTCGATCCGCGCGACCGAGACCACGCCGTCCTCGGCGAAATAGCCCAGGATGCGCACGAAGTTCGCGCCCAACGCACTGCGCGCCCGGGAAAATGCCGCCCAATCGACAAGTTCGCCGTTCTCGTCAGCCACAGTCCCCGTTCCCCGTTGTATCGACCCTTCGTCGCGACAATGCGCGCCTGCCCTCTGGTAGCGCCCGCCGGTAAAGGAGCGGTTTAAAACCGAAGGCGGCTTCAGCGGCCGAACGGGTTCTTCGGCGCCCGCACCGTCAATCGGACCGGCACCGCGCCGAAGCCGAGATCGCGGCGGATGCCGTTCACCAGATAGCGGACATAGCTGTCGGGCAGCTGATCGACGCGCGTCCCGAACAGCACGAAGCTGGGCGGCCGCGTGCGGACCTGCGTCAGATAGCGCAGCTTGATGCGCTTGCCGCCCGGCGCCGGCGGCGGATTGGCCTCGATCGCGCGTTCGAACCAGCGGTTGAGCTCGCCGGTGCCGATCCGCCGCGACCAGGCCTCACGCGTTTCGAAGGCGGCCTTCAGCAACTGGTCGATGCCCTTGCCCGTCGCTGCCGAGACGGTCAGCAACGGCACGCCCTTCACCTGGCTCAGTCCCTCGTCGAGCGCCGCCCGCACGCCGTTGAACAGCCGGCTGGCATCCTCCGCCACGTCCCATTTGTTGAGCGCGATGACCAGCGCGCGCCCTTCCTCCAGCACGCGGTCGGCGATCTTCAGGTCCTGCACCTCCAGCCCGCGCGTCGCATCGAGCAGCAGCACCACCACTTCGGCAAAGTCGACCGCGCGCAGCGCATCGGCGACCGACAGGCGCTCGAGCTTCTCCTGCACGCGCGCGCGCTTGCGCATGCCGGCGGTGTCGATCAGCCGTACGTGGCGGCCCTGCCACTCCCAGTCGACCGCGATCGAATCGCGCGTGATGCCGGCCTCCGGACCGGTGATCATGCGATCCTCGCCCAGCATGCGGTTGACCAGCGTCGACTTGCCGGCGTTGGGCCGGCCGACGATCGCCAGCTTCAGCGGCGCGTCGGGGCTCTCCTCGTCCTCCGGCTGCTCCTCGTCGTCACGATCGAGGTGCGGCAGCAGCGCCTCGAACAGGTCGGCAACGCCCTCGCCATGTTCGGCGGACATCTGGACAGGCTCGCCAAAGCCCAGCGCCATCGCCTCGATCACGCCGGCCTCGCCCGCCCGGCCCTCGGCCTTATTTGCGACCAGCACGACGGGCGTGGTGGCGCTGCGCAGCCAGCGGGCGATCTCCTCGTCCAGCGGCACGATGCCGGCACGCGCGTCGATCAGGAACAGCGCGACATCGGCCTGGCGCACCGCCGCCTCGGTCTGCTGGCGCATGCGGCCGGGCAGCGTGACGGCGTCCTCATCCTCATCGCCGGCGGGGTCGATGACGCGGAAGTCCAGGCCAATCAGGTGGGCGTCGCCCTCGCGCCGGTCGCGCGTCACGCCGGGAAGGTCGTCGACCAGCGCCAGGCGCTTGCCGACCAGCCGATTGAACAGCGTCGACTTGCCGACATTGGGGCGCCCGATGATGGCGACGGTGGGGAGTTTTGTCATGGCGCCTTGTAGCGCGCGATCGCGCGCGCGCCACCCATCAACGTAGCGCGCGATTGCTCGCGCGCCATCCGTCAACCTGGCCTGGCCGGTCCGCTTAGCGGTAGGCCAGGACCTGCCCCTTGTTGTCGAGCAGATAGAGCGTCCCGTCGGCCACCACCGGCGGCAGCGAGAAGGACGAGCCGGTCTCCATCGTGTTCTCGACCTGCCCGGTTTCCGGCGAGGCGAACACGATCTGGCCGCGCGAATTGACCAGCACGAGGTGCTTGCCGGCGATCACCGGGCCCTTCCAGTAGATCGCGTCCTTGTGCTTCTTCTCGTTCTTCCAGGCGCGCAGCTGGCTGATCCAGCGGATCTTGCCGGTCGCCCGCGCAATGCAGATCAGCTTGGCGTCGTCGGTCACGACGAACACCCACTCGCCCGACACCGCCGGCGTCGACAGCCCGGCGAAATCCTGCTCCCACAGGCGCCGGCCGGTGGTGATCTCGGTCGCGACCATGCGGCCACCCTGGCCGACGGCATAGGCGACGCCCTGGTCGATCACCGGATCGGCGTCGATATCGGCGAGGCTGGAGACCGAGGTGGTGATGGTCGAGCGCGACAGCGCATCGCCCCACAGCGTCCGGCCGTTCTCATAGCGATAGGCGTTGAGCTCGCCCGAGGAGAAGCCGGCGACCACCGTGCCCTGCGCCACCGCAGGCGCGGCAACGCCGAACACGCCCTGCGACACCAGCGAACCCTGCGCGGTCCAGGCGACCTTCCCGTTGGTCTGGTCGAGCGCGTAGAGCTGGTTGTCCTGGCTCAGCACGTAAAGCTGCCCGTAAGCGAGCGTCGGCGCGCCGCGCAGCGGGCCGCCGGGCTGCGCCCGCCACAGCACCGATCCGTCGGTCGCGTTCAGCGCGACGACGTCACCCAGGCCGTCGGTGGCAAACAGCTTGCCGCCGTCATAGCTGACGCCGCCGCCGAACCGCGCGCTGGCGTTCTGGTCACCGGTCGCAATTCCCTGCGTCCAGCCCGCCGCGCCCGTCTTGGCGTCGAAGCTGTGCACCACGGCATTGGTGTCCATGACATAGAGATGGCCGTCGGCGATGACCGGCGCCGCCGCGAGCCGGCGCTTGTCCGAACTGCCCTCGATCCGAGCCGTCCAGGCGCGCGACAGTGCCTGGCCGAGCGCCAAATGGCCCATGTCCTTCGCGGCATTGCCGCCCGATTGCGTCCACTCGGCGTTCTGCGCGGCGTCCGGCAGCAGCACCTGCACCGACGCGAGCGAGGGATCAGGCTTCACGTCGTTTTCGGAAACCAGGATCGGCACGCGATTACCCAGCACCGGCGTCCCCTTGCCGTGCCCCTTGAAGATGCCGCATGCGCTCAGCGCCGCCAACGCGCACAGCGCGACAGGCGCCTTGACCGACTTCATCATTTCGCAGCCTTGTCCTTATTCTGGTCGCCAGCGCCGTTGTTCAATAGCGCGGCCATCTGAACCGCGCGTTGACGGGCCGAATCGGGCGTATCGTCGTCCTGCGCGATCTGGCTGAACAGCTTGCCGGCAAGATCGCGGCGGTTCATCTGAAGATAGGCGAGCCCCACCAGCTCACCAGCGCTGGCGAACCACGGATTGCCCTTCACCGCCAACGGGCGCAGGCGATCGACCACCGCCTGGGGTTTCAGCGAATCATATTCGGCGCTGGTCTGGCGGATCAGCGCCAGGTCCCGGAACGGCCTGGCGAGCGACGCGTCGTTGGCGATCGCCGCGAACTTCGCGGCGGCTCCCTTCAGGTCGTTGTTCTTCAGCAGGATGTCGGCCTGGGTGAACTGCGCCATGGCGCGATAGCCGTCGCGCTTCGACGTCGCCAGCGTGCCGAGCGGCTGCTCCGCCTTCTTCAGGTCGTTGTTGCCGAGATCGTCCAGCGCTGCCTGGAACTGCTCGCCCTGCGTGCCGGCGACCTGCTCACGATGATAGCGCCAGTAGATCGCGCCGCCGAGCACGACCAGGAACAACACGACCAGCGCGACGATCCAGGTGCCGTACTTGCGGCCGAAGTCCATCATCTGTTCGCGGCGCAGCTCCTCGTCGACCTCGCGCAGGAAGACTTCGTTCTTCGGGGGCTTGCTGGCCAAGAGTTACTCCATGGGATGGGAAGGCGCGGACCTTAGCCGCGCGACGGGCGAAACGAAAGCGAATCAATCCTTGGGCGCATAGGTTTGGTCGGGGCCCGGAAAGGCGCGGGCGCGCACGTCGCCGGCATAGGCTTCGACCGCGGCCGAAATGCGACCGGCCATGTCGTCGAATTTCTTCACGAAGCGCGGGGTACGCTCGAACAGGCCGAGCATGTCCTCGGCGACCAGCACCTGCCCGTCGCACCGCGCCGATGCGCCGATGCCGATCGTCGGGCAGGCGATCGCCTCGGTGATCGCCACCGCGATCGGCTCGACGACGCCCTCGACCACCACCGCGAAGGCGCCGGCC
>JBQCHA010000212.1:0-3470 GCA_051955175.1 Sphingomonas sp. | reverse complement strand
CGTGCGCGACGCGATCGAGCATGCCCGCCGCCTCTCCCGCCAGCGCGCCGATCGAGCGTTCGATCGTCTGGGTCGCCGCCGCGGTTTCCTGCGCCAGTTTCTTGACCTCGCCGGCGACCACCGCGAAGCCGCGCCCGGCATCGCCCGCACGCGCCGCCTCGATTGTCGCATTGAGCGCGAGCAGGTTGGTCTGGCTGGCGATGCCGCTGATGACTTGGGTGACATGGCTGACCGAAGCCAATGCCTCGTTGAACGCGCCCAGGCTGGCGTGGATGCGGCTTACCTGATCGATCAGGTCGACGACGTTGGTCGAGGCATCCGACAGCTGGCGAGTCGAATCCTCGATCACCAGCCGAGCGGCGGCGGTGCTGCGGCGCGCTTCCTCGGCGGCGCGCGCGACATCGGTGCCGTCATCGGCCAGCCGCACCGCCTCGCCGCCGATCGTGTCGATCGTCGCGGCCTGCGCGGTCACGCGTTCCGCCAGCTCGGTAATGTCCGCCTGCAGGTCGAGCGTGCGGATGCCGAGCTCGCCCGACATCTTGGCCGCTTTCCGCACCGTCGTTGCGATGTCCAAGCGTGAAGTCCCCCCTGAATTCCCCCGGTTTCAGCGATTAAACGACCGTGGTTAAGGAAACTTTAGGTCCGTTTCGGCGCCGCTGAGAGCCAGCCGGCCACGCCCGCGACCAGTGCCGCGGCGCCTGCCAGCAGCATCGCGATATGGAAGGCCGCGATCGACACGCCGCGCCCGCCGCCGGTCAGCACCAGCCCGATCAGCGCGACCGCGACCATCCCGCCGATCCGCGCGGTGGCGTTGTTCACGCCCGACGCGGCACCGGTATGCCGATGGTCGACCGCCGCCATGACGGCATTGGTCAGCGGCGTGACGGCGGCGGTCATGCCGATCCCGATCAGCAGCATCGACGGCAGGACGTGCGGCACGAAGTCGATATGGCCGCCCGGGACGATCGCCATCGCGGCGAACCCCAGCCCGACCACCACCGGCCCGACCGTCAGCATCCAGCGCGCGCCGATCCGCTCGGCCAGCGCGCCCGCGAAGCGCGATCCCGCGCCCATCACCAGGGGCAGCGGAAGGATCGCCGCGCCCGCCGCGGTGGCGCGCCAGCCGCTTGAGATCAGCAGATAGGGAAGCAGCAGCAACACGCCGCTCAACGCCGCATAGAGCAGGAAGGTCAGCAGCGTGAGCGCGGTGAAGCTGCGTGTGCCGAACAGGCCGAGCGGCACCATCGCGCGGTCACCACATCGGCTTTCCCACCACAGGAACGCGAGCGACGCCGCCGCCCCGCCCGCGATGTAGAAAGGCGCGCCCTGCCCGCCCGAGGTCGCGATCGTCAGTCCCCAAACCAGCAGCCCGAGCCCCGTCGTCGCCAACACTCCGCCTGGCCAGTCCGGCGCCGCCGCGTCTGGATCGTGCCCGCCGTCGACCGCGATCACCGCCAGCACGCCGGCCACCGCCGCCAGCGGCAGGATCAGCCCGAACACCCAGCGCCAGCCGACCGCATCGACCAGCCAACCGCCGATGATCGGCCCGATCGCCGCCGCGATCGCGCCCGCCGCCGCCCAGGTGCCGATCGCCTTGGCGCGGGCCTCGCCGTCGAAATCGGCGCCCAGGATAGCGAGGCTGGCCGGCGTCAGCAGTGCCGCCCCCACACCTTGCGCCACCCGCGCGGCGATCAGCCAGCCGAGATCGGGCGCCGCCATGCAGCCGATCGAGGCGATCGCGAAGATCGCCAGCCCGGCCAGGAACACGAGCTTGCGGCCGAGCGAATCCGCCAGCGCGCCGCCGATCAGCACCAGAGCGGCGAGCGGCAGCATGTAGCCGTTGACGATCCACTGCACGCCCGCCGCATCGGCACCGAGCGTCTTGGCCATCGCCGGCAAGGCGACGTTGACGACCGAACCGTCGACCATCGCCACGCTCGAGCCGAGTACCGTGGCCCACAAGGCGCCCCGACCGCCTTTGCCGGGCGCGCGCCGCGTCATGCCTGCCAATATCCCGTCATCAGCTCGGTCGCCCAATCGGGCTGGCGCAACCCTCCGCGCGGCAGGAACTCGCGCAGCACCGGCTTGATGTCGATCACCGGCGTACCGTCGATCGCGTCGAGGCCGCGGACATGGAGCCGCCTGCCCTCGACCTTCTCGATCGCGCAGATCGTGATGCCGATGCGGTTGGGCCGGTTCTTGCCGCGCTGCGCGAAGATGCCGACCAGCGGCCAGTCGGTGCGGTTGCGCGGATGGCGCGCGCCGGTCTCGATCTTCTCGGGCGGCACCTGATCGAATACGAAGGCGATCTCGGCATGGCTGAAGTCACCCAGCCCGGCCAGGGCTTCGCGCCCGAAGCGCGGCTCGAGCTCGATCACCGCGGTCTCGCGATCCCAATCGTCGTCGACCGCCTGGGCGCGGCCGCCGCGCACATGAGCGATCGGTTCGATGTCGAAGGCCATGCCCGTCTCCCTACCAAGCGCCGACGAGCGCGAGCACTACGCCGATCGCGACCAGCAGCAACCCCGCGACTTCGCTCTTCGCCGTTCTCTCGCCGAGATAGAAATGCGCGAAGCCCATGGTGAAGGCGACCTCGACCTGCCCGACGATCCGCACCAAGGCGACCGGCGCCGAGGCGAAGCCGGTGAACCAACACGCCGACGCGACCGAGGACATCAGCCCGACTTGTCCCGCGACACGCCACTCGGCGAACACCTTGGCCACCTGATCGCGCTCGCGCCACACGAGGTAGCCGCCCTGCATCAGCGTCTGGAGCACGACCGTCACCGCCAGCACGACCAGCGCGGCGCGGACATGATCGGGAGTCGCGACTTCCTGGGTCGCAGCGCGGATCGCGATCGTGGTCAGCGCGAAGACGAAGCCGGAGGCGATGCCGTAGCGCGCCGCCGGCTGGCCCAGCGCGCGGACCAGTTCCGCCGGCGTCATTCGCTTGCCGCCCGCCGACAGGACCATGACGCCTGTCACGCCGAAACCGATCCCGAGCCAGGTCGGCAGGCTGAGACGGTCGCCGAGCAGCACGATCGACAGGACCGCGCTTTGCACCGCTTCGGTCTTCGAATAGGCCGTGCCGACGACGAAATTGCGCTCGCCGAATGCCATCAGCAACAGGTTGGTGGCGACGATCTGCGCGAGCCCACCCAGCGCGCAGAACGGGAGGAACCAGCGCCCCAGCGCCGGGACGGCAGCCGGTGCGATTAGGAGCTGATACGCCAGCATCATCGCCACCGCGACCGGCGCGCCATAGAGATACCGCACCAGACCCGCCGCATTGACCGACAGCGTTTTGGACACCCGCCGCTGCACCGCCGTCCGCCACGCCTGAAGCGCGCCGGCGAGTAATGTGGCAGGGAGCCAGAGGGGGAAGGTCATTCGGGAAGCTTGCTCGTCGCCCCGGCGAAGGCCGGGGCCGCTGGCGGCAAGAGGACCTTCATTTCAAAGCGGCCCCGGCC
>JBQCHA010000211.1:0-5854 GCA_051955175.1 Sphingomonas sp. | reverse complement strand
GCCTGTTCGATGTCGAGGAACTCGATACGCACGGCGGTTCGCTGCGCTATTTCGTTTGCCGGCCCGAGGCGCACCACGTCGAGACCACCGCCGTCCAGCGCGTGCTGCAGGAAGAGCTGGCCTATGGGCTCGACACCGATGCGCCGTACGAGAGCTTTGCCGAGCGGATCGCCGCGGTTCGCCACGATTTCCGCGCGCTGCTGCTGCGACTGAAAGCCGAAGGGCGCAGCGTCGCCGCTTATGGCGCGCCGGCGAAGGGCGTCACCCTGCTCAACTATTGCGACGTCGGGCCGGACCTGATCGCCTTTACCGTCGATCGCGCGGCGTCGAAGCAGGGGCGCCTGATCCCGGGCGTCCGCATCCCGATCCGCCCGCCGGAGGCGCTGGCCGAGGCGCGGCCGGATTACGTGGTGATCCTGCCGTGGAACCTGAAGGACGAGATCATCGAGCAGATCGATGCGACGTCCGACTGGCGTCCGTCCTACATCACGGCGGTGCCGGAGCCATCGGTGATCGAGCCGGTCGATGCCGGCCGGCGCCACGTTGCCTGAGGGGCGCGGCGTGGAGACGAACCGGCAGGTTTGTGCAGTCGTCCTGACCTACAACCGCCGAGACATGCTCGAACGCTGCCTGGCGGCGCTGGTCGCGCAGACGCGACGGTGCGACCGGATCGTCGTGGTCGACAACGCCAGCGGCGACGGCACCGCCGCCATGCTGGCGGAGCGCTGGGGCGACTCTGTCGAAGTCTACAGTCTGCGCAAGAACATCGGCGCGGCCGGCGGTTTCAACCTCGGCATGCACATCGCCTATCGCGTCGGCGCGGACTTCGTCTGGGCGATGGATGACGACGTGATCGCCGCACCCGACGCGCTGGAGGAGTTGCTCGTGGCGCAGCGGCTGCTCGCCGGCCACGGCGTCGCGCCGCCCTATCTCGTGTCGGTGCCGCGATCGACCACCGGGCAGCTGACCGAGATGCCCGACATCGATCGCCGCCGGAACGTGCTCGGCTTCCCCGCCTGGGCCGAATGGCTCGAGCACGGCCTGGCGCCGACCTTGGGCGCAACTTTCGCCTCGATCCTGTTGCCGCGCGAGACGTTGCGGGAACACGGCCTGCCGGTCGCGTCGATGTTCATCTTCGGCGAGGATCGGGAGTTCACCGTCCGCGTCACCCGCGAGCGGCCGGGATTCCTGGTCGCCAGGTCGCACGTGCTGCATGCGCGCAAGCTGGAGGGCGCGCTCGACACGCGCACCGAGGCCAATCCCGTCCGGCTGACCTACCACTATTATTTGCACCGCAACACTACCTCGACGGTGCTCTCCTATGACGATTGGTCGCTCATCGTGCTGCATTTCATGCGGCAGACGAGATTGTTTGCCGGCCTGCTGATGCGCGCTCGGCTGCGCCGCGCCTGGATCGTGGGGTGGGGGACGCTGAGCGGTATATTTTATCGCCCTCGGCCGCAGCGCGCGGACGGCCCGCTCGACCTGGACAGGTTGCGTGGCACCGAGCCGCCGGCCAGTCTGCCCGCGAGCAACGAAATTCGCCCGATCCCGCGCCTCCGCCCCGTGCAGGAGCCGGCGACGCAGCGCTGAAGCGGTGGCGGGTTATTCGTTCAGCGTCTCGCGCCATGCCGTCGCGAACGCCGCCGGCGAAAAGCGATCGAGCGAAGCCTGCATCTCGTCGAGCCGCTGCTGCCGCTCCGCCATGCTCATCGCGGCGAGTGTCGTCATGCCGGCGGCGATCGCGTCGAGATCGTCGCTCGACACCGCCGGCGCCGCCGGCCCGGTGACTTCCTGCAGCACGCTATCGCGGGTGACGAGCGGCACCAGCCCGCGACTGATCGCTTCGGCAACCGGAACGCCGAAGCCCTCGAGCCGGCTGACCAGCGCGAACCCGCGGGCATTGGCATAGAGCCAGGCGAGCTCGGCATCGGAGACGTAGCTGAGCAGGCGCACCCCCGGCACCTGGCGTGCGAGCTGCTCGATCGCCGAGGCACCCGCCTCGCGCGCGCCGCACAGCACATAGTCGATGCCGCAATCGGCCAGGCCCGAGCGGGCGTAAGCGGCGATCATCGCCGCCTGGTTCTTGCGCGCGCCGATGCTGCCGACGGTCAGCAGGAACGGCTGCTCGACGCCCGCGATCGGCTGCAACGCGCGATCACCGATCGCCGCACGCAGCGGCGGGTAGATGACGCGCATGTCTTCGGTACCGCCATACAGGCGGACGAACTCGCGCCGGGAATGCTCGCTGACGAACACCATCCGGGGGCGGGCATGAGCGATGCGGTCGTAGGCACGGGCGTAGAGCCGCGTCAGCCAGTCTTTGAACAACGTCGGGTGCGTGACCGGGCCCAGGTCGTGGCACAGCACGATGTCCTCCGCACCCACCCGCGTGTGGATCACGCTGTGCGGGTCGAGGTGCAGCGTCGGTCGGCGGGGCCGCCGCTCGGGCAGAGGAGAGGCGCCGAGCAGCCCCGCCGCGCGCAGCTCGATTCGCATGGCCAGGCCCAGCATCCGCTCGGTGCCAGGGCCGGGGGCGGTCCGCAACGCCTGGCGCCAATAGAACACTCGATCGATCAGCGCGCGCTGGTCACGAATGAGATCGCAACCGATGAAGTATTTCCCGGTCTTGTTCTCCAGCGCCGAGGAGAATTCGACGTCCCAGCGGCGCGCGGCACCGGCGTCGCGGCGCGACCGATCAGAGGTGCGTTGCAGCACTAAAAGCTCTCCCTTGCCCAACCGTCGGAAGGCTAACGTGATGGCCGCACCCGGCACGAGCGGACAATCTGGCTACCCCCCATGCGCCCGCGCGCGGTGCCGCGGCGCGGTTTGAGGAAAGGGATTAGTCCTTCTCGCCCGTTCGTGGGGTCGTCGTGCCCGGCTAGGGTCGCCGCGAGGATTCACGGCATGGATTGCTGACCATGGCCTCGGGTTGACCGCGGATGGGGGTCGTCGAGTTTCTTCTCCCGCTGCGTCGTTTCCGACCGGCGCGCGAGGTTCTGATGCTGTACGGCATCGACATGCCGGCGAGCGTGTCGGTCGGCCGAGATTTCAGGCTGATCCATCGCGGCATCGGGTGCGTCTTCCACCCCGACACGCGGATCGGCGACCGCGTGCAGATCTATCACCAGGTGACCATCGGCCGCGCCGACGCGCACGAGCCGAGCGAGGCAATGGCGCCGATGCGGATCGAGATCGGCGACGATGTGGTAATCTTCCCCGGCGCGCGGATCCTGGGCCGCCAGGGGCTGCTGCGGATCGGCAACGGCTCGATCATCGCCGCCAACGCGGTCGTCACCACGTCGACCGGCGAGCGGGAGATCTGGGCGGGCGTGCCGGCGCGCTGCGTCGGCAAGCGGCCGCCGCAACGGTGATGCAGGACGTCTCACGTCGCCAGCGTCGACGCGCGCCGGCGCCCGGTCAGCAGCCGGTCCAGCCACGCGCGAACCTCGACGTCCCAGTTGGCCAGCAGTACTGCCACCGCGACCATGCCCGCCACGGCACCGATGCCGAACAGCGGGCCCAGGGCCGGCGAGGCGAGCCGCTTTGCCGCACCTTGCACCAGCAGCACCAATGGCGCGTGGACGGCGTACAGGGGATAGGAAATGTCGCCGAGGCGCCGGCAAAGCGGCGCCAGACGGCCGCTACTCATGCGGAAACCTGTCGCGATCAGCAGCGGCGCGCCGACCAGCAGGAAGGCGATGTCGATCGGCACGCGCTCGGGCGCGAGCAGCAGCAACGCCAGGGCGGCCAGCGGCACCCAGGCAGGAACCCGGCCGAGCGACATCGGGATGCGCTCGCGATGCCGGTACATCAGCACGCCCAATGGAAAGGCGAAGCCGACCCGCGCCAGCCCGACCGGCAGCGTCGCCCACGACCAGCCCTGGTTGATCGTTCCCTTCGCCACCACCATCGTGACCAGCACCGTCAGGCTGACCAGCGTCAGGCCGGCCAGCACGCGGTCGCTCAGCCGGCGATGCAGCACCGCGAACAGCAGGTTGATCAGCACCTCGAGCGACAGCGACCAGGCCGGCCCGTCGACCGGGAAGGTCCAGCCCGAGCCGCCATCGAACGGCGACGGCAGCCACAGCGCCTCGAGGGGGAACGACAGCAGCGTATCGCGTTCGTGCAGCATGCCCGCCCCACGGGCGATCAGCACCTCCTGCACGAGGACCGCCAGCACCAGGCCGGTCAGGAACATCGGATACAGCCGGACCAGGCGCTTCCGGACGAACGCGCCGACGCTGAGATCGGTATCCAGCCGCCGGTCATAGGCCGCGGCCACCACGAACCCGCTCAGCAGGAAGAACAGGTCCACCGCCAGCGGCCCGGCGCAGTCATAGCCGACGACGAAATGAAGGTGGAACCACGCCACCGCCACCGCGGCGACGCCGCGTAGCCCGTCCAACACCAGAAAGTGATCCCTCTCGGCCATTCGCAGCCCCCCGGCCCGGTGTGCCCGCGCAATCTATTTGGCGGCGCCCGCGGCGGCCAGAGACGATCCCGGCGTTCATGCCGATGCCCCGCGTCGCGGCGTCAAGCGTCCGTATGGGGAGGCGCCGCGGAGAATCGGATTACCCAGCATGCCCCGTTGAGCCGGACCGCCAGTCCGCAGAGGGTTCGCGCGACGCCAAGCCGCACGAGGGGCATATTGTGGGCGCTGACGCTTTGCCATTGACCTTGACCACTTTCATCGCTCTCTCCGAGATCCTGTCGGACGGCTTCCTGCACGGCGATGATCCGGAAGGGTTCGGCGCGGCGCTGCTCGCCATGGGCCGTTTCATCGCCGAGCGGCTGACGGTCTGGCATCCCGATCTCGGCCGCGAAGGCGCGGTATGCCCCTATATCGCGCGGGCGATCGCGCGCTGCGCGATCCAGCTGCGTTGCTCCGCCGCGACCGAGCAGATGGGCGGGACGATCATGGCCGAGATGCATGCCGCGCGCAGCGTCATCACCGATCTGCTCGCCGCCACGCCGGCGGCGCGTGATCGCATGCTGGTGTCGCTGGTGGTCCTCTTCCCCGGCATCCGGGCGGAGGCGGGCTATCGCAAGCTCGCCGAGGCACAGCGCGAGCTCAAGACGAGCTTCGTCGAACAGGGCCTGATGATCGGCGAATTCTTCCCGGGCTGCCCGTCGCCCGGCCTCCACAACCCCGATTTCAGACCGTTCGACGCGCCGGTGGCGAGCCTGGCGGTGCGTCAGATGACCGTCTTCGACGCGCCGTTCATGACCGGCGACCGACGTCACGTCGCCGCCTATCTGCGCCATTTCGGACCCGCGGGTGAAGGGCGCCTGGCGGGAGCACCGGCGTGATCGCGACGGCCCCCGGCGGGCGGCTCGGCGGGTGGCGGCTGGAGCAAGGCTTTGCCGCCAGCGCCGTGGCGCATCCGGACGGCGTCGCACTGATCCACCGTGGCGATTCCTTCAGCTATCGCGAGATTGACCGGCGTGCCAATCGCCTGGCCCACCATCTGCGCGCGCTCGGCGTCGGTCGTGAGATGCGCGTCGCGATCGCGCTCGATCGTTCGCCGTCGCTCGTCATCGGGCTGCTGGCGATCCTGAAGGCCGGCGGCGCGTATGTTCCGATCGATCCGGCCTATCCGGCGGACCGCCGCGCGTTCATGCTCGACGACAGTCGCGCCGCGGTGCTGCTGACCGACGGTGGCGCGCCGGTCAGCAGCGTCACCGGCGCGACGTGCGACCTGACGCGCGCCGCGCCGGCGATCGCCGCGTGCCCTGACGAGCCGCCGACGCCGCTCGGCGACCATCGTGACCTCGCCGCGATCATCTACACCTCGGGATCGACCGGCCGGCCCAAGGGCGTGATGCTGGAGCACAGCGCGGCGGCGCTGAT
>JBQCHA010000210.1:0-3159 GCA_051955175.1 Sphingomonas sp. | reverse complement strand
CGCTGTCATAGGCACCGAGCTGGACATAGAAATTGCCCTTGCCCACGCTGACCTTGGCGGCGCCCGGGGTGGTAGGAGCAGCCATGGGTTTGACGAAAGCGGCGGCCTTGATGGCCGTCTTCGGCGCCTTGATCAGTGGCGCCTTGCTGCCGACCACCGGCTGAACCGGCAGCGGCTGAACGACTTCGGCGCGCGGGCCGAACACGATGCTGGTCACCGCTGGCGCCGCGACCGGGGCCGGAACGCTGCTGCCGGCCTCGACGGCGGGAGCGCTGACCGCGACTTCGGCGGGTGCCTTGGGAAGATAGGCTTCGACCGGTGCCGCCGGCGTGGCGACGACCGGCGTGCTGGCGTTGAGCGCCAGCGCGACCGGCTGGCCCGGATCGGCGGCCGGCGTCACGCCGAGCAATGCGGCGACCTGGTCATAGCGCGACGCGGGATGCGCGAACGACGCCCATTCGGTCATGCGCTTGTCTGTGTCGGTCGGCGACAGATCCATCCCCGCGACCAGGCGGGAATCCTGCCAGCGGCCGGCGAGCGCAAGGCTGAGCGCCAGGTTCTGGCGCAGCTTGGCGTCGGCGCCCGGCTGGCGCGCGACCGGCAACAGCAGATTGACCGCACCCGACGGGTCGCCCGCCAGTGCCATCGCCAGACCGCGATCGCTGACCGGGATCGAGCCCGAATTGCTGTCGAGCGTCTGGTGGGCGCCGGCGTAGTCGCCCTCGGCGATCTGCGCGAGCGCGAGGTTGAGCGCGACCTTGCCGTCGCCCGGCGACAGCGTCAGCGCGTCGTTGAACGTGGTGCGCGCCGAGGCGAAACGCCCGGCGAGCAGATAGGCCTGGCCCAGTACCGCGCGATAATCCGCGACCTGAGGTCGCAGCTCGACGGCGGCCTCCGCCCAGCGCACGGCTTCCTCGCCATTGCGGTTCGCGAGCGCCTTCTTCGCCTTGGTCACGTCCAGCGCCGCGGCGCGATCATCGACAGCGCTCGACTGCGAGCCGGCCAGTGCCACCCCGTGATAGACGCCGCCGAGCGCGACGCAGAGCGCCAGCGCCGACAAGCCCGTGGTCAATCCCTTCGACTTCATCGCAAAGTCCCCCACTTCACCTCTTGGCCCGCGTCGGCAGCTGGCGCGCCAGCTCGTCGACTTCGGGTAGCGATTCGAGAAAGGCGTCGAGCGCCCCGGTAACGATCTGTTGCGCCGACTGGCCGCTGACCGCGCTGGCGAGGCGCAGCCGCAGATGGCGGTCCCCGTCGAGGCGCAAGGTGAACGCCGCCTTGTGCTTGTGCTGGGTGGCGCGCGCGATCCGGCTGGCCGCGGCGACCGACACCGGGCGCGGTTCGAACGGATCGGCGACCGGCGTCGGCACCGGAATCGGCGCGGGCGCCGGGGCGACCAGCATCGTTTCGACCGCCGCCTCGGCTTCCTCGGCGACGTCCTCGTCGAGCACCGGCGGCTCGAATTCTTCCTTCAGCGCATGGCGCTGCGCCAGCACCGGCGGCACGCCTTCAGGCGGCGGCAGAATCTGGTCGTCCTGGTGCAACGGATGCACGTCGGCGATCGGCTCGGGCGCGTGGCCCATGTCGTTCCAGCCGAGATCCTCGAGACCGGCCAGCGACGGATAGCCGCCGGTGAAGCCTTGCGGCCGCATCGCCGGCCGCGCCTGGCCCTTGCGCGCGAGCAGGCCCGAGGACAGCGAGGCAAAAGGTTTGGGTTCGCCCATCATCGCGCGCCCCTCAGCTCATCACACGACGGCCGAAGCCACCGCCGGCCTGGGGACGAGCGCCGAAGCCCGGGTGCTGCACCGCGGTCGGTGCCGAGAACACGGTGCGGCGGAAATTCTTTTCGAGACGGTCCGAAATATAGGCCCAGAGCTCCGTCACTTCGGCGGCGGAGCGGCCCTTGGGATCGACCTCCATCACCGTGCGGCCGTCGATCATTGAGGCGGCGAAATCGGTGCGATGGTGGATCGTGATCGGCGCGACGGTGCCGTGCTGCGACAGCGCAACCGCGGCTTCCGAGGTGATCTTGGCCTTGGGCGTCGCCGCGTTGACCACGAAGATCAGCGGCTTGCCGGCGCGCTCGCAGAGATCGACGGTGGCGCCGACGGCACGAAGGTCGTGCGGCGACGGGCGCGTCGGGATGACGATCAGTTCGGCGACCTGGATGACGCTCTGGATCGCCATGGTGATGGCGGGCGGCGTATCGATCACCGCCATCTTGAAGCCCTGCTGGCGCAGCACCTCCAGATCGGCGGCGAGCCGCGCCACGGTGGTCTGGGCGAAAGCCGGAAACTCCGTCTCACGCTCGTTCCACCAGTCCGACAGCGATCCCTGGGGGTCGATGTCGATCAGCACAACGGGGCCGGCTCCGGCGAGCTGTGCCTGCACCGCGAGGTGCCCAGACAGCGTCGTCTTGCCCGATCCGCCCTTCTGCGATGCCATCGCGAGAACGCGCATTGATCCTGTTACTCCCCGCTATTCCGAGGGCGAGGTGCCACGACCCGAGCTAAGAACAGGTTAACGGCGCGCTATTCAGTCACGGCGCGGAGGCGGGACGCGGACGGCATGGCTAACCTTTTCTTTGCCATTCGCCCGTTACAGCGCGATATTACACACAGGGCGTACTGGGCGGGACACGAGTAACATGCGAACGCTGATCGGCGCTGCGGCGCTTTCCCTTGCAACCGTCACCGCGACTTTCGCGCTTGGGGCACCGGCCATGGCCGACACCCAGGGGGGCGTCGACGCGTGCAACCGCGGCGATTACCGAGCCGCGGTCGACGAATGGCGCAAGGCGGCGATCGCCGGCGACGCCGACGCGCAATTCAATCTCGGCCAGGCCTATAAGCTCGGCCGCGGCGTGCCGGTCGACTTGCCGATGGCGGAAAGCTGGTATCGCAAGGCGGCGTTGCAGGGCCATGTCCAGGCTGAGGACAATTACGGTCTCGCGCTGTTCCAGGACGGCAAGCGCGCCGAAGCCGCTCCCTGGCTGGAGAAATCGGTCGCCCGCGGCGAGCCGCGCGCCGAACTCGTGCTCGGCACCATGTTGTTCAACGGCGACGGGGTGCAGCGCGACTGGGTCCGCGCTTATGCCCTGATGACGCGCTCGTCGGGCGCCGGCCTGCCGCAAGGATCGCAGACGCTGGCCGAGATGGA
>JBQCHA010000209.1:0-4976 GCA_051955175.1 Sphingomonas sp. | reverse complement strand
CGGCTATTTCGTCAACCATGACCTCGCCAGCTACGAGGTGCCGGTTCATCTCGACATCCCGCACCAGGAGGTCGTGTTCCTCGACGAGGTCGACCCCGTCTCTTCGCCGATGAAGGCCAAGGGCGTTGGCGAACTCGGCATCTGCGGCGTCGGCGCGGCGGTCGCCAACGCGGTCTACAACGCGACGGGCGTGCGCGTGCGCGACTATCCGATCACGCTCGACAAGCATCTGGAGAAGCTGCCGCAGGTTGCGTGAGGGGGGCACCCGGACGGACACCCGCGCGCGACAACTTGCCGGTCCGCTGGCGAGTCGGTAGCAATCGGCGCCAACGGCTGTTCGGCCGAACACATCGGGGGAATTTCCTTGCGCCTGTCTGTCCTGCTTGCCGCGCCGCTGGCGCTCGCTCTCGTTGCTGCGCCGTCGCTTTCGCTCGCCAAGGACAAGGACGCGGCCGCCGCCAAGAGCGAAGACGGCAAGGACAAGGGCGACAAGCAGGACAAGCCCGACCTGCCGCCGCTCCCCGCCGACAAATCGGTGCGGCAGTCGGCGGTGATCGGCGGCAGGACGGTGAACTATACCGCCACGGTCGGCACCATTCCGCTCTACAATGACGACGGCAAGAAGATCGGGCAGGTCGTCTACACCGCCTATACCGTGCCCAGCGACGATCCGCGCCGGCCGGTAACCTTCGCCTTCAACGGCGGGCCGGGCGCGTCCTCGGTGTTCCTTAACCTGGGCGCGATCGGACCGAAGCACGTCGCGTTCGGCGATCAGGGCAACACGCCGTCCGACGCGCCGATCATGCGCGACAATCCGTCGAGCTGGCTCGACATGACCGACCTCGTGTTCATCGATCCGATCGGCACCGGCTTCAGCCGCAGCCTGGAGGATGACGACAAGAGCAAGAAGGACTTCTTCACCCCCGACAGCGACGTCGATTACCTGTCGCGCGTCGTGTACGACTGGCTGGTCAAGAACCACCGGATGCGCGCGCGCAAGTTCGTGATCGGGGAAAGCTACGGCGGTTATCGCGTGCCGCGTATCGCCTATCACCTGCAGACGCAGCTCGGCGTCGGGGTGAACGGCATCTTCATGGTCTCGCCCTATCTCGATCCGGCGTCGACTTCCGGCGACAATGCGCTGTCGCCGCTGCCGTGGATGATCGACCTGCCCTCGATGGCCGCCGGCCATCTGGAGCGCCAGGGCAAGCTGACGCCCGAGGCGATGAGCCAGGTCGAGGCGTACACGCAGGGCCAGTTCGTGACCGATCTGCTGCAGGGCCGGTCGGACCCGGCGGCGATCGACCGGCTGACACAGCACGTCTCCGACCTGACCGGGCTCGATCCCAAGCTGGTCCACCGCCTCGACGGGCGGATCGACGAGGACACCTATCTGCGCGAGGTGCATCGCAACGACCAGAAGATCGGCAGCGTCTATGATTCCAACGTAACCGCGTTCGACGCCTTCCCCGCCTCCGCCGAGCGCAAGTCGGGCGATCCGATCCTGGAGGCGTCCATCGCGCCGCTGACCAGCGCGATGGTCGATTTCGACACCCGCGTCGTCGGTTGGGACACCGATGCCCGCTATAACGCGCTGTCCTACGCGGTAAACAATGCCTGGAAAATGGGCACGCCCGACGACAAGCCGGTCACCGACCTGCGCAAGGCGATCGCCAACGACCCCAACATGATCGTGATGATCGCGCATGGCTATGACGACCTGTCATGCCCCTATTTCGGCACCAAGCTGATCCTGCAGCAGATGCCGCGCTTCGGCAGCACCGATCGCGTCCACCTGCACGTCTATCCGGGCGGCCACATGTTCTATTCGCGTGCCGCCAGCAACGCCGCGTTCAAGGCAGATGCCGAGCGGCTGATCGCCCAAGGCTGAGCCGGCCTAAGAGCCGGCCAGCGCCGATCGGCGGATCGAATAGCCGAAGTAGATCACCGCCGCCCCGCCGAGCCACAAAGCAAACAGCAGATAGGTGTCGGCGGGCAGCCCCGCGATCAGATAGGCGCAGAACAAGGCGCTGACGATCGGCAGCAGCGGGAAGAACGGCACGCGATAGCCGCGCGGCAGATCGGGCCGCTGGCGCCGGAGGATGATGACGCCGACCGACACCGCGGCAAAGGCGATCAGCGTGCCCATGCTGGTCAGGTTGATCAGCACGTCGAGCGGCACCAGCGCAGCGAGCAACGCGACGCCGGCGGCGACCACCCAGGTGTTCTGCCGCGGCACGTGGCGCACGGGATCGACCTTGCGGAAGAAGGCGGGCAGCAGGCCGTCGCGGCTCATCGCATAGAGGATGCGGGTCTGGCCGTAGAGTACCACCAACGTCACGCTGAAGATCGACGCGATCGCGCCGAGCGACAGCACCACCGCGGGCCAGGCGGCGCCGGTCAGGTTGTGCAGGATCACCGCCAACCCCGCCTCCTGCCCGGCGAATGCAATCCACGGCTGTGCGCCGACCGCGGCGATCGCGACCAGGATATAGGCAAAGGTAACGATCAGCAGCGACAGAACGATCGCCAGCGGCAGCGTGCGGCGCGGGTTCTCGACCTCCTCGCCCGCGGTCGAGACCGCGTCGATGCCGATGTAGGAGAAGAAGATCGACGAGGCCGCCGCCCCGATGCCGCCCACGCCCTTGGGCGCGAAGGGGTGGAGGTTGGCGGGCGAGAAATGCGCCAGCGCGATCGCGACGAACATCGCCAGCACGGCGAGCTTGGCGATCACCAGCACCAGATTGGCGGTGGTCGATTCGCGTGCGCCGCGCAGCAGCAGCGTCAGGCACATCGCGACCAGCACGACCGCGGGGACGTTGACGATGCCGCCCGCGCCGGGCGGATTGGCGATGATCGCGGGGATTCGCCAGCCGACCGTATCGGCCAGCAACTCGTTGAGATACTGCCCCCAGCCGACCGCGATTGCCGAGGCCGACACGCCATATTCGAGCAGCAGGCACGCGCCGATCAGGAACGCCGCAAGCTCGCCCAGCGTCGCATAAGCGTAGGAATAAGACGATCCCGCGGCCGGTACTGCCGAGGCGAGTTCGGCATAGCACAGGGCGGTGAGCGCCGCGGTGATGCCGGCGATCACGAAGGAGACGGTCACCGCCGGCCCTGCCTCGGGCACCGCAGTAGTCAGCGCGACGAAGATGCCGGTGCCGATCGTCGCGCCGACCCCCAGCATGGTGAGCGGCAACAGCCCGATGCTGCGCGCGAGCGCCGGCTGGCCGGGCTCCTCCTCCCCGGTGGCGAACTCGACGACGGGCTTGCAGCGCAGGATGGTGGCGAGCGGCGACTGCCTGGCCATCGGCGGTACTCCTGACAGGAAAAGCCGAGCGCATATCGGCGCGGCGGGGATTTGCCTAGGGCGGCGAGGTTTCGCACGCGCTGGCGCGCCGCCAGAGCCGTTTTGATTAAGGACGGCTAGGTCACGTCACCCTCACCCTTCCCACCCGCCTTCGGCTCGCGGGCCCAGCGTGGGGTCGTCCATGCCCCCGGCATGGCCTGAACAGCGCAGCGCGCTGTTCACCCGACGCTCCTCTCCCGCTGGGAGCGGGAGGGAGGCGCAGCGCCGGAAGAATGAGGGTGGCGACGCCCGTCGGCAGTATGCCTGCGACAGCACCTCAAATGCCGCCGTCCACCACCTCGAGCCCCACCGCCTGCAGCCTCGCCGCGATATCGGCGATGCACGCATCGACCTTTGCCGCGTCGGTCGAGCGCACGACGAAATTGGCGCCCACCCGCCCTTCGCGGAAGAACGGATAGCTGCCGATCTGCACGCCTTCATGCGCGCGCTCCGCCTCGCGCAGCAGGTCGGCGACCTCGCTTTCCGCCACCCAGCAACCGATCGTGCGGCCGACCAGCCGGGCGCCGCCCTCCAGTGTGCCGGTCAGCGCCTCCAGCATCCCGGCGGTGATGTGCGGCACGCCGGCCATGATAAACACGTTGTCGATACGGATGCCCGGCGCGCCCGACATACGGTTCTCGATCAGCCCCGCGCCTTCCGGCACGCGCGCCATGCGCTTTCGCGCCTCGGTCAGGCCGCCGCGGCTCTCGTAATAACGTTCCAGCACCCCCAGCGCCTGCGGATGGAGGACGACCGGCACGTCGAACGCCGCCGCGATCGCATCGACGGTGATGTCGTCATGTGTCGGGCCGATCCCGCCGGTGGTAAACAGATAGTCATTGCGCGCCCTCAGCGCGTTCACCGCCTCGACGATTGCCGCCAGCCGGTCACCGACCACCCGCACCTCGGCCAGGCGGATGCCCTGCACGTCGAGCCAGCGCGCGATCTGCGCGATGTTCTTGTCCTGCGTGCGACCCGACAGGATTTCGTCGCCGATGACGACCAGTGCGGCGGTCCAGATGCGTTCGGCCATGATGCGCGGGCATAACCCAGCCCCGCCCCCTCGCAAAGCCCGGACATGCTCGCTATATCCCCGGCATGACCGATTACATGACCGTTACCGCCGACGCGCCCGTCGGCCGCACCGGCGCGATCAAGCTGCACGACGAGGCCGGGTTCGAGGGCATGCGCCGGGCCGGCCGGCTCGCCGCCGAGGTGCGCGTCCTGCTGGTGCCGCACGTCGTGCCGGGCGTCGAGACGCAGGCGCTGGACGACATGGTACGCGCCTATGTCACGCGCGCCGGCGGCGCCCCGGCGACGCTGGGCTATCGCGGCTATACCCACTCTAGCTGCACCTCGATCAATCACGTCGTCTGCCACGGCATCCCGGGCAACCGCACGCTGAAGGATGGCGATATCGTCAATATCGACGTGACGCCGATCCTGGGCGGCTGGCACGGCGATTCCAGCCGCATGTACCTGGTCGGCGACGTACCGATCAAGGCGCGCCGGCTGGTCGACGTCACCTACGAATGCCTGATGATCGGCATCGAGCAGGCGAAGCCGGGCAATCATCTCGGCGACATCGGCAGCGCCATCCAGCGTCATGCCGAAAAGCTCCGCT
>JBQCHA010000208.1:0-4432 GCA_051955175.1 Sphingomonas sp. | reverse complement strand
GTTGACGTCCGGCACGTGCGCGAACACGTTGTTCGCGGTGACCAGGTCCGCCTTCCCACCGGCCTCGACGAGACGCGCGGCCTCGTCCTGGCTGAAGAACGCGATCCTGGTCTCGATGTCGAGGGCGCCGGCGGCCTCCGCCACCGAGCGGCACGGCTCGACACCGAGTACCGACAATCCGCGCGCGCGGGCGAATTGCAGCAGATAGCCGTCGTTGCTCGCCAGCTCGACGTGGCGCGCGCCGGGCGGCAGCGCGAAGCGGTCGATCATCGCGTCGACATAACGCCTGGCATGGTCGAGCCATGCCCGCGATGCCGAGGAGAAATAGGCATAATCGGCCCTGAACAGCTCAGCCGATTGTTTGAAATCGAGCGTCTGCGCCAGACGACAGTCGCCGCACACCATCACGGTCAGTTCGGTGCGTGGATCTTCTGGCGGCGCGCTCGCCGGATCGACATAGTCGTTGGCCACCGGCATCTCGCCGAGCGTCGCAAGCGTCGCCGTGAACACGCCTCCGCAATGCCGGCATCGCGCTTCCGTCCCCCTCGTCATAAGCCCCCACTGACCGCTGGAATATGCGGACACGACTCATACCGCGCCACAGAAGCTTGCGCGCCTGCTCCTCCGCCGCACTACTGAGGAGGGATGCGCCCGCGTTCGAACCGCGCCGGCAAGGAGAGCGGCCGAGCCCGCTGGCGATGCTCTTCGGTGTTAGCCCCGATGCCGGGCCGTGCGCGACTTGCCGGTGACCGCGCACCCGCGCAGGGTCGAACCCTTGTAACAGCATGCGGGGGGCATCCATAATGCGATCACAACTCTCCTTCCTCGCCGGTGTCGCCCGGTGGTCGCTGGACCATCCGGGCATGGAGTTCATCGGCCACGCCGACGGCCGATCGGTGCGCTTCGTCATCACCGACGAGGCGCTGACGATCCTGGGCGGCGGCCGGGCGGGCGGCCCTGAGCATCATTTCGATACCTTCTTCGAACATGAGGCGGTGGTGCATCGCGCTGCCGCGGCGGTGTTCCGTGCCCGGCGCGGCGCGAGTCCCGCGCTGGTCATCACGCCGCACGAACTGCTCGCCGCCTGAGCGGGGAATCGCCCGTTCGGAGGAGGCGTCGCGGCAAAGGATGATGCCCAGAGTTGCCGCTGCAAACCGGCCCGAATCGGATACGAATTGGCGGCGGGGCGGTAACAGCCGCACCCGTGCGGTCTCCTTGAGAGGCCGGCCCAGTCGACCCACCGATCGGCCGGGAAACTTGACCGCTCGCAAGAGCCGGCACGGCGGCAACGGACGCATTCTCCCTGCCCCCAACGGAGGCTCTGAAGTCGCCGTGCCAATTTGTCGATGGCGGTCGCCATCGGGGAGGAGCCGCACTGGGCCCCCGGCAAGTTCAGGCAGCCCCCAGCACCTCCGCCACGCGATCGGCAAGCGCCAGCGAGGCCGTGAGGCCCGGCGATTCGATGCCCATCAGCACCACCATCCGCTCGGCACCGTGATCGGCGGGACCGGCGATCAGGAAATCGGCATTGGGCTCGCCGCGCCCGGAGATCTTCGGGCGGATGCCGCTGTAGCCGGGCACCAGGCGATCGGGATCGAGCACCGGCCAGATGCGCTGCGCGGCAGCCGCGAACGCAGGCCCGCGATCGTGCGCCACGGCATAATCGAGCGCGTCGATCCACTCGACGTCGGGCCCGAACCGCGCTGTACCGGCCATGTCGAGCGTCAGGTGCGTGCCGAGCCCGCCCGGCACCGGCACCGGGTAGATCAGCCGGCTGAACGGCACGGCGCCCTGATAGACATAGTACACACCACGGGCATAATGAGGCGTCGGCAGCGTCTCGGCGCGCAGCCCTTCAGTACGGCACGCGAGGGCGTGGGCGCCGTGGCCAGCGGCGTTGACGACGATCCGCGCGGTCACCGCTTCATCCTCGCCGGCCAGGTGCACGGCCCAGTCGCCGGCCCGGGTGCGCGTCAGCCGCTCGACCCGTGCGCGGCGAGCGAGCGTCGCTCCGCCCGTCTCGGCAAAGGTAAAGAGCGCGGTTATGTAATCGTGGCTGTCGATTATGCCGGTCGCGGGTTACCATAATGCCGCGACGCAATCCAGCGCCGGCTCGATCCGGCGCGCGGCGGCCCCGGACAGCATCTCCAGGTCCTCCACCCCTGCCCTGGCACCCGCCGCCGCGATGCCGCCGAGCACCGGCAGCTCGTCGGGCGTGAACGCGACGATCAGCTTGCCACAGCGGCGATGCGGCACGTGACGCTCTGCGCAATAGGCATAGAGCTGACGACGGCCCTCGACGCAGAGCGACGCCTTCAGCGGCAGGCCGTCGTAATAGAGGCCGGCGTGGATCACCTCGCTGTTGCGCGCGCTGGTCGCGGTGCCGATCGCGTCCTCGCGTTCGGCGACGATCGTGCCGAGCCCGGCGAGCGCCAGCCGGCGCGCGATCGCCAGCCCGACCACGCCGGCGCCGATCACCAGCACGTCGATATCGGCCATGGCGTTGCTCGCTCCTGCTGCGCCGGCGCGATCAGAGCGCCGGCGGATGATCGCGGTCGATCAGCGGAAACGCCGCATCGCGCGCCGACAACTGCGATACCGGCAATGGCCAGTCGATCGCCAGCACCGGGTCGTCGTGGCGCAACCCGCTCTCCGCCTCCGGCGCATAGGCCGCGGACATCAGGTACGTCATCTCGACGTCGTCGACCAGCGTCTGGAAGCCATGCGCGCAGCCCGGCGGGATGTAGATCTGGCGCTGGTTTTCGGCGCTCAGTTCGACCTGGATTGAGTGCAGCCGCGTGGGCTCGCCCTCCCGCAGGTCGACGACGACGTCGAGCACCGCACCGCGCACGCAGCGGACCAGCTTCGCCTCGGCGTGCGGCGGTCGCTGGAAATGGAGACCGCGCACCGTGCCGGCCTCGGCCGTCACCGACATGTTCTGCTGGACGAAGTCGCCGATCAGCCCGTGGGCGGCGAAGGCGTCGCGGCACATCGTGCGAGCGAACCGGCCGCGCTCGTCGCCATGCGGCGCCAACGTGACGACGAAACACCCGGCGATCGCCGTTTCGGCGAAGTTCATCCTGCCGCGCTCTTCAGCGGCGGCGGCGCGAACAGCCGCGACTGTTCGGCGTAGAGCGCGTCGACAAGCCGTCCGCGCGGGAACTCGACGTCGGCATAGGTCAGCACCGCATCGCGCGGCACCGGCCGCCGGATCATGCAGTCGAGCGCCAGGCCCATCGGCAGCAGGCCGTCCCGTTCGATCACGTCGTAATTGTCGGCGACGGCATAGACTTCGTAGCCGCCGAACTGCGTGATGCGATCTCCGGGCACCAGGTCGCGCTTCGCCACCGCAACGACGCCCACGCACGGTGCCTCCGGCGCCAGCACGCTGTCGTTGAACAGGCAGGCGCGGGCGATCGAGGTCGGCACCTCGAAATGGCAGAGATGATACGGCGTCTGGAACAGGTAATAGGGGCCCAGCCCCAGCTTGTAGAGATTGAGGAAATGGCGCTGCCGCGGGTCGTCGATCGTGCCGATCACGAACACGCCGGGTCCCGGCCTCGCCCCGACGACATAGTCGACCAGCCCCGGACCGTATTCGTCGAGCACGCGGCCGAGCGGCTCCAGCGCATCCTCCAGCGGCACCAGCGGAGCGGTCGGGTCGCCGTCCGAAAAGTCGATCCCGGTCATGCCGCGGCGTGCGACGCGGAAGCCGGTGCCATTGGCGACGATCGCCTGTTCGTAGGAAATCTTGGTGCCGTCGGCGAACGAAGCGACCATTTCCGGCTTCTGCCCCCATTTCGCGGCAAAGGCCTGCTGCGTCGTGGGGTTGCGGTAAGGATCGTGCAGCCCCTTGATGCTGCCGCACAGCACCGGCGTCACGCCGATGCCGCGAACGAAGCGCACCAGGTTCATCTGCACGCCCGGCTGATCGCCGTCGGAGAAAGTGTAGATCACACCCGCCGCATCGGCCTTCCGGCGCAGGATCGGCCCTACCGTGCCGTCGAGCTCCGCATTCATCTGGATGACGTGCTTGCCGGCGCCGATCGCCGCGACGATGGCGCTGGCGGCATAGTCGATCGATCCGGTCACCTCGACCACCGCATCGATGCCGTCGGCGGTCGCCAGCGCCTCGGCGTCGGCGGTGACCGCGATGGCGCCGGCGACGATGCGCCGTTCGATCGCCTGCCGCGTGTCGCAGGCGACCGGTATCAGCCCGACATCGGTGATCGCGGCGATCGCCGTCTCGATATGCCGGTTGGCGACCGCGACAATGCGCATGCCCGGAGTCGCGGTGACGATCTGTCGCACGATGCCGGCACCCATGAACCCGGTACCGATCAGCCCGACCCGGATCGCCTTGCCCTGTTCTGCCAGCCGCGCCAGCGCTGTGTCGACCAGGATCATGCGGTTCGCTTCCACAGCGCAAGTT
>JBQCHA010000207.1:0-17088 GCA_051955175.1 Sphingomonas sp. | reverse complement strand
CGGGCACCTTTCGCGGCCGCACGAAGCTATCCAAGTATGGCAACGCCCGCCTGCGGCGTACCTTCTGGATGGCGGCCCAGGTCGCCGCGCGTCAGCGCGACAACAGCTTCCGCGACAAGCTCGGACGATACATCGCTGGGCGACCGGTTTCAAGGTGGGCTTCATCGGAAATGAGCAGGCCGCACCGAAATAGGCGCGGCAGCTATCCTCGCCGCCGAGGCCTATCATGCCGGGTTGGTCCGCACGGTACTCTACGCCAAGGGAATCTCGACCCCGGCGCTGATCACCAACGCCGGCAAGATCTCCGACGCGCGCGACAGCCTGGACGGGGCGAACGACGATGATCAGGGGATCGCCACGGCAAGCGACGGCGCTTCGAACATCGTTCCTTCCGACGACAATGGCCTCGCCTACAGCCGCACCGTGCAGCAGGTCCACAACATCGCCTATCTCACCCCCAATGCAGCTTCCGCGGGCGGCTTTTTCCCCGTGGGCACCAACAACCCCAATGCGGCACTGACGATGAGCGGCGATTCGAGCAAATACTGATATTGCCGGGCCGGGCGAGCCGTCGTGCTCCGCCCGGTCTGCCGGCAGCCGCGTTCTGATGACCACCCCTCGGGCGCTCCGAAAGAAAGAAGCGCGCGGCCTCTGAAGCGTACGCCGTCCTGGCTGCCGAACGCGACAGGAAGGAGCGTTGCCGTCGGTTGCCGATCGGCTAGTCGACCTTCCGGATATGTTCGTCCAGCACCGCGACGCGGAGGCCGAGCTTCTTCACCACCATGATGTTGTGCGCCGAACGACCGTCAGCCGCGAGAGTGAGCCATTGTTCGGTCGGCAAGCCGCCCTTCAAGGTGAAGGCGAGGTGGAGCCGGTTGCCTCGCGTCTCGCCGGTGACCGCGCCGGACGCATCGGTCAGGGTACCGCGATAGTGACCCCGGGAATCCTCGCGAATGCGCCAGGTCCGGTGTTTGGCAGGCTTGTCTCCCTCCTCGACGCGTTGATCGAGGATGAGCATGCCGCCTTCGATGCGGCCGGTGCCGTACACCCGGGTGGTCTCGACGCCGTACAGGATTTTCCTCAACTTGCCCGTGCCGAGCGTCCGCCCGGAAAAGAAGGAGAGTGGGTCGAAACGGGGCGCGGGCGCAGGTGTTTCGATCTGCGGGGTGCCAACGCAGGCTGACAAGGCGAGGAAGGCGAACATGGCGGGGACAATTGAGCGCATGCACACTGAACGCTCGGCAAGCGCTTCGTGCTACATGATCTCCTGGGATCTGCGTGGCTTTTCGCCGTGGACCAGTGAGAGGCGGCAGATCTCACGGCGGCCGTTGCCGTCGTTTCGGATTGCACCGCCTACGCCTTGCGTGACAAGCCAAGCTCGGATGGCCACGAGCGTCAGTCGAGGAGCGACGGAGAACCACCGAACCTTGGGGAGGAAGCTGTCGCCTCAGCCCCAGATCGCTGGTCGCCCACTTCGACCGCCGCGCCTTGTCGAGCCCAGTCACCGCGCACCGACGGGCGATTGATCCGCGCGCGCAGCCGGGCGCTCAGCCAATCGGTGGCGAAGATGATGGTTGCGGTGATCAGGACATAGGCGAACACCTGGCGATAGAAGAACAACTGCTGTGCCTCGTAGAGCGCCTGCCCGATGCCGCCGGCGCCGATCAGCCCCAGCACCGTCGCCATGCGCAGGTTCCAGTCAAAGCGAAACAGCGCGTGAGCGGCGAGCTCCGGGAGCGCCAGCGGCAGCGTCGCGAAGCCGACGATCTGCGCGCGCGACGCACCGGTTGCCGCCAACGCCTCCTGCGGTCCCTCGGGAACGGTGTCGAGGACATCGGCGAACAGCCGGCCCAGCGTGCCGAACGAATGCAGCCCCAGCGCCCATATGCCGGCCGTCGGGCCGACGCCGACCAGAGCGACAAGCACCAGCCCCCACACCACCTCCGGGATAGTGCGCAGCAATTCACAAGCGCGTCGGACGATCACCCGCATCCAGGGCGGGGCGAGTTTGCGCGACGCGAGGATCGCCACCAGCACAGCCGCCACGTACGCCATGGCGGTGCTGGCAAAAGCCATCCACACGGTCTCGAGGACCAGCAGCGGCAGGTGGAACCAGGCGGCCGCGGGCAGACGCGGCGGGACCATGCGTATCAGCACGCTCACGCCGTGGTGGAACGCGAAGGTGTCTGGCGCCAGCCATGCTGCCGCGAGCAGGCCCAGCGGCAACAGCGCGAGCAGCAGCCGCGGCCGTCGGCGCACCGTCAGCGCGATGCGATCGAACAGCGCGATGACCAGGACCAGCAGGATGATCAGGGTGGTGGTGCGATGGAAATCGAACGCGGCGATGGTGCCGACCAACTCGGTGCCGAACCCGCCACCGCCGACCGCCCCGATGATGATTGACGACCGGAAGGCGCATTCGAAGGCGAAGGCGCCGTAGGTAAACAATCCCTCGGCCGCGAGGGGAACGAGCCCGTAGCATGCGGTCTGTACCCGGGTGGCGCCGATCGCGCTCAGCGCCTCCACCGGCCGCGGCTCAACCGTCTCGAGCAGGTCGGCGAACATTTTCGCCACCGCCGCCGTGTAATAGATCGCCAGCGCCACCAGCCCCGCGCCGGCGCCCAGCCCGAAAACGATCACGCACAGGATGGCGAGTGTCAGATCGGGCACCGAGCGCAGGAGCGACAGTGCGCCGACCAGCGCAGCGGCGCCCTTGATGCGCAACCGCTGGGCGAGCGCCAGGAAGAGGCCGAGGCAATAAGCGATCGTCGTCGCTGCAAGCGTCAACCCGAGCGTCTGGACGAGCGGCCCGGCCAAGGCGACGAGATAGTGGGGATCGAGATCAGGCGGAAAGAAGCTGCACAGCAGAGCGATGGCGCTGCCCATGCTCAGCCCGATGTCTGCGGACGGTCGCCATCACCCGGCGCCTGCTCAGCGATCGTGCCGCCGCGCAGTTCGAGGACGCGGTCGCAGAACCGCTTTGCCAGATCGTGCTGATGCAGCGAGGTGATGAGCGCCATGCCGCGCGACCGCGCCAGCCCGGTGAGCAGCGTCATCACCTCTACCGCCTTCACCGGATCAAGCGATGCGACCGGCTCATCGGCGAGCAGCAGATCGGGCCCCTGCACCAGCGCGCGGGCGATCGCCACGCGCTGCTGCTCGCCGCCGGAGAGCGCCGAGGTACGCCGCCTCAGCACCTCGGCGATGCCGACCGCCGCCAGCGCGTCACGCGCCTCGGCAAGCTCGTCGGCGCGCGGGTGCAACAGATAGCGCAGCGCGCGCGCATTGCTCCAGCGACCGAGCGCGCCGGCCATCACGTTGCGATCGACCCGCAGCCGTTCGACGAGATCGTGGCGCTGTGCGATGACGCCGATGCGCGACCGGATGGCGCGCAGCGCGGGTCCGCGGACGCTCGTCAGGTCCATTCCCTGGAATCGCACCGCGCCGGCGCTCGGTGGTATCGCGGCGTTGATCGTACGCAGCAGCGTGGTCTTGCCCGATCCGCTCGGTCCGATCAGCGCGAGGCACTCGCCCGGGCCTACGACGAACGACACGCCGGCGAGGATCGGCTGCTGCGCACCCGGCGGCAAGGTCGCGACGCGGTCGAGGACAAGCAGCGGAACGTCCGGCGCGAGCATCGCCTGGTGGTCTGCATCGCCGTGGGGCGTCACAACAGTCCCAATGTCTTCGCCGTCGCCGCCACCCCTGCGTAAGATGTATTTGACGCGCGCACATAATGCGTCGCCCGCAGCACCTTCAGCACGGCATCGTCGCTACCAGGCTTCAGCGCGAGAAGCGCCTTGGCGAACGCCTGCTGCTCCGCCGGCGGCAGGCCCTTGCGCGCGACCCAAACATAGTCAGCGAAGGGGCCGCTGGTGTAGAATGTCCTGACCTGACGCGGATCGATCTTGCCGCCGTCGACCAGCGACTTGAACACCGTCTCGTCGATCGCACCCGCGTCGCAGGTACCGGCGGCGACCGCCTGCGCGGTGGCCGGATGACTGCCAGTGAAGCGGGTGGAGCCCAGTTCCTTCGCGGGGTCGATGCCGGCGGCGCGCAGGATCTTCTCGGGGATTAGGTGCCCGCTGGTCGAATTGATGTCGCCGAAGCAGAAACTCTTGCCGCGCAAGTCATCGATCGCATCGATCCCGGTATTGGTGCCGGTGATGAACAGCGATCGGAAATTCTGGTCGATGTCGCGCTGGACCAGCGGCACGGCGCCATAGAGCTGATGTGCCTTCACATAGGTCAGACCGCCGAGATAGGCGATGTCCAGCGATCCATTGCCGATCCCCTCGACCGTGGCGTTGTAGCTGGTCGGGATGACCAACGCGACGGAATGCCCCAGCGCCTTTTGGAGATAGTCCTTGAGCGGCGCCTTATCCCCCACCGCGACCTGGGTGGCGCCCGCATCAGGCACCATGCCGACGCGAACCGGTCGGTCGGCGGAACTGGGCGAGCAGGCAGCGATCAACAGCACGGCGGCGGCCGCAAGCACGCGCAGGGAAAGGGGCAGTCGCATCAGTTGCTCTCCTGTCGGCGCGCATCCTCGGCGCTTCGGGTGATCCGTCGCGCGCTACGCCCTGGCAATGGCCCGGTTCGCCACCACCGATCGGCATACCGTCCGAGCGCTGAATGGCATAGGGCGCTGGTGGCGAACAGCCAATGCTATGGCTGCACGCGCATCTTCACCTGGTATCAGAGCAGGCGGCCACCGCTCGAAGCATCGCCGATCGACGCCGGAGCAGCAAATCCGTGACACTGTCCGCCACCTGCGATCATGGCGGGGTCATTGAATTCGAAGATGCTCCCTGGACGACCTAGTATCTGGCCTACGCTTTCCCTGCCGCTGTACCGAGCGGCGGGTGGAGATCTGAAGCCCCACGCAGTCTTTCGAGCGCCGGGATTAGCCGATCAGAACACCTCCAAACGCGGCGGCGGCGGCCGCTTCGAGTTGGCAGTTTCTTGCCATTGGTGAGACCAGCCATGTCGACGATGAACAGCGCGCTTCGGCATGCAGTCAAGGTGCTTGTGGACCAGCAGGTCAGCATAGGTAAGACCCGGTGTCGACGTCTGCCGCGTCCTTCAGTCGCAACGGGGCCTGTCCGTCCGGGTGACCATCGGCGATGGCGATTCCGCTTTATTCCCGAGACCGGCAACAAAGCGGTGAGGCCGGGCGTCAACGTGACACTTCGAACCTTCCGCTTGTTCGTTATCGCTTAGGAGGAGGGAGCCCGCGGTCGCCGGAGGGCACGCCGCGGCCCTTCTTCAAGCCTCCTCAATCACCTGCCATTCATAGAGCATGTCGGCAGCTAATTCGTGAAGCGGCTGATCCCACGCGGCTCGGAAACTGATATAGTCATCGAGCCCCCCACCGTCCGGGCGAAGCTGCAATCCGGAATTGGCGAGCTTTCGCACGCCATCGTGATATCGTCGCTCCCATTCGTGCCGCTCGCCTGCGCTCGGCGGCCGCCCCTCGATCCGGGGCAGAAGCGACGTCATCAGATCGTGAGCGGCGGCGTCGAGCTCGAGCAAGGCTGAGGATCTGAGCAGCCGGCCGTAGTGATCACGATCAAGGCTGCTGCGCAGCAACGCCGCGGTGTCCAGAGCGGTGAGCAGTATGCGGGGCAGCGCGTAGAAGGGCTCGCGATAATGGAAGTGACGCAGCACGGGATAAAAGCGATGCGATTGATATATTTCGCGAAGGAAGGACGCCTTCGTCGTGAGATGGTTGCGCGCGTCGTCCAGCTCGCCATCATCAGACAGGTTCGCGATCAATTGGGCGGCGTCTCCCGACCTGCCGGTTAGGTGGTGCAGGCCTTGGGCAAAGGCGTTGCGGCTTGAGAGGTTAGAGTAGACCGACAGAAAATAGGTGATTGCCATGCTGAAGTAGGCAAATCCCACGGCAGCCGCCACGATGGTGAGAATGCGATAGGGCCCGCTGACAGGCGCGATGTCGCCGACCCCGAGGGTCGTAAGATTGAAGCTACTGTAATAGAGCGCCGTCACCCAATCGGTATCGGTCGGCCCCGAACTCGCCCTCAGGCCTGTCCCCAGCCCGGGCTTGAAGATCATTGCAAACCCGATTGCCAGCAGCAGGAACCACAGCACCATTGTCGCGGTGATAACGACGGGGCCGCTATAGGACAGCAGATTGCGCCGCTTGCTCCCCTTTGTCGTGCGACCGATTACGTGGAATATTCCCCAGATCGCGATCGACAAAGGCTGGCGGATCGGGCCATGCCTGCTCGCGGGAAAGAGGACGGTAAAGAAGACGTCCAGCATGGTCAGCGCGACGATGAACGAGCCGGCAGCGATCAGCAAAGCGGGCATGCCGGTTCCCCGCTCTCAGCCACCTCTTGGCTCGCGCGCCGCACCCAGTCGGTCGGCATCGGGATCGCCACGGCTCTCCTGGCCGACCGCGGCAGCGGCGGCATGCCGAACCGAGAGCGCAGCAAATTCCGCACCGGAATGGCTGCCTGCGCGCCGGTCAGGGGCGATAGCCAGCCGCTCTGGTTGATCGTTGCCACGATGCCTCCGTTTATCATTAGCTGCATCCGCGGCACGCCCGGATCTTTGCGACAGCCGCTCCCGGTCAACAGCAGTTCGGCGAGGATAGTTCCGAGCGGACCCAAAGCGGGCGCAGAACGTTCACCCGCAAGACGGGCCGCTACAGCGACTTGACCGCGCAGGTCGAACAGCGGGAGGGCAGGACCTCCTGGTACTCTCGCGTACCACAACGATCCGGTCAGTCTGCCTGGCGCGTTGGCAGGACGCAGAAACTCGGGCTTCTGGAACCAGAGGGTCAATATGCAATCGGTAACGCCGTTCGATTGGCATCGCATGTTCCTTGGCAATGAGCCGCCGCTCTATTTTCTTGAAATTCTGTTCCGCGTGGCGATGGTCTACGTCTTCGCCGTTTTTGCGCTGCGGCTGATGGGCAAACGCGGCAACCGCAAGCTCTCGCCGTTTCAGACCGTCGTCGTGATCGCGCTCGGGTCGGCGTCGGGCGACACCATGTTCTATCCACAGGTGCCGCTGCTGTACGCCTTCCTCGTCATCCTGGTGGTGGTGGGTCTGGACCGCCTGTTCGCGATTGCGCAGATCAAATCTGCGCGGATGAACACCTTCGTCGAGGGTAACCCGCTGATGATGGTAAGGGACGGCGCGGTGCTGCCAGGGGCACTGCGCAGGGCATGTATGCGTCGCGACGAGTTGATGGGCATGCTGCGCGAACAGGGCATCAAGGATACCGGCGTGATACAGTGCGCGTTCCTCGAACGCGACGGCGCGCTGGGCATCTACACATTTTCACAAGATGCGCAGCGTAGGGGTGAAAGCACCCTCCCCGTGGCCACCGCCGGCGACGAGATGCTGTAGCGCTTGCAAATGTGCCGACCTGTCCTGCATCCGCGACGGTCGTCAGCCGCCGTCACTCGGTTGGGATCCCCCGGATGGTCGCCGATGACGGAACAGGTCGATGCGCTGTACGATCAACTGACCGCCGCCACCTTGTGGGCACGGCGCCCAAGCAACGGGGGAGCGCGCGGGAACCAGGGTGCGGCAGATGCCCGAAGAGTGGCAGAGCACGCTCGTCGTTCGCCATGATCGACCACCCGTTTCGCGCAGGAGGGGAGTTCTGAGCATGCCGGCCAGACAGGCACCGCCAGGAGCGGCCGCAAGCGAGCCCCACGTCGTGATCCTCGGGGCAGGTTTTGCCGGGCTGGCCTGCGCTCGTGCGTTGGGCGATACGCCGGTTCGCGTGACGCTGGTCGACCGCAACAACTATCATCTCTTTGTCCCGCTGCTGTACCAGGTGGCGACCGCGGCATTGTCCCCCGCCGATATTGCCGAGCCGATCCGGAAAATCCTGCGCTGCTATCGCAACATCGAAGTGGTGCTTGGCGAGGTCACCGCCGTCGACCGTGCACGCCGGGAGGTCCATCTCGCCGATGCGACCACGCTGCCCTACGATCGCTTGGTTATCGCAACCGGGTCGGCCTACAACTATTTCGGTCATGACGACTGGGCCGCCCGCGCACCGGGGCTGAAGACGCTCGACAACGCACGCGCCATCCGTGCCCGGGTTCTATTGGGGTTCGAGCTCGCCGAACAGAGCGATGATCCGGCGCAACAGGCGGCGTTGATGACGACGGTGATTGTCGGTGCCGGCCCGACCGGCGTGGAGGTCGCCGGCGCAATCGCCGAACTGGCAAGGCACGCGCTTGCCAAGGACTTCCGTCGCATCGACCCGCGCAACGCGCGCGTCCTGCTCGTCGAGGCCGGCCCACGGATTCTGTCTACCTTTCCCGACGATCTCGTCGCCTTTGCACGCCGCAGACTTGATGCACTGGGCGTCGAGCTGTGGCTGGGCAAGGCGGTCGAGGATGTCGACGGCGGCGGCGTCACCATCGGCGGCCAATTCGTTCCTGCCCAGACGATCGTGTGGGGCGCCGGCATCACCGCCTCCCCCGCCGCGCGGTGGCTCGGCGTTGAGGGCGATCGCCTGGGCCGCATTCCAGTGCGCGCGGACCTGGCTGTCGCGGGCGTGGACGACATCTTCGCGCTCGGCGATACGGCGCTCGCCCTGAACCAGGACGGCAAACCGCTTCCCGCGTTGGCCCAGGTCGCCAAGCAGCAAGGCGAGTATCTCGGGAAGGCGTTGGCGCGGAACCTGGCGACGGGAGCGGCCATGCCGTCGTTTCGCTTCCACGATCGCGGCAACACCGCCATCGTGGGACGCAATGCGGCAATCTTCGACTTCGGGCGCCATCATCTCAAGGGCTATGTGGCATGGCTGCTCTGGGCGCTCGTCCACGTCTACCTGCTGGTCGGCTTCGACAAGCGGATTATGGTCAGCTTCCAATGGCTGTGGCGCTATCTGACCTATCAGCGTGGTGCGCGGTTGATCACCCGGGACATGGGTGTCGATGATCGCGGTGGCGGACCCGGGACGGCGACGAGGACGCAGCTGCGGCCGAACGAGCTTTGACTCGGTCGCTGCCGACCGGCGGTCGAATGCTATCCAGCCATTCCGGTGCCGATCGGCTTCCTGCGGCCTGCCGCGCGCGAGGGTTCGATCGTCATGCGCTTACGCACCCGCACCGGCTGATCTGACAGTTCCGACCCGACGTCGGTCGCAGGAAAGCTGCCGCGACGGTTTCGCGTCCGCAGCCCACTGACACGCCCTCCGATGGAGAAGCCTTTCTGTTGGGATCCTCGGCACGCTGGCATCGCGGGTGGGTTAGCGCGAGGCGGCGGTATCATCTTTCTCGAGGTTGCGGCTTCGCCTGAGCCCTTGGTATGACTGTTAAAAGCCGCGTTGAACCCAGCCGCGGCGGCGGGCGTTCGCATTGGGTGGAGATACAGATGACGCAGACGGCAACGCCCAATGATGCCAAAACAGGGATTGGCGGGCTGGACAACGTGATGGGGGGGGGCTTGGCGCGTGGGCGGACCTTCCTTTTCGAAGGCAGCCCCGGTACCGGGAAGACCACGATCGCCCTTCAATTCCTCAAGGCCGGCGCCAGCCTTGGTGAGCGATGCCTGTATATCACGCTTTCCGAGACCGAGGACGAACTGCGCGCGACGGCGGAGTCGCACGGATGGACGCTGGACGGCGTTGAGCTGTACGAACTTGTACCGCCAGAAAGCCTGCTCGACGACGAACAGCAGCAAAGCTTGCTCTATTCTTCCGATCTCGAGCTTGGCGAAACGAGCAAGCGAATCTTCGAGGTGTTTGACCGCGCCAAGCCTGACCGCGTGGTGCTTGATAGCCTTTCGGAAATCCGTCTGCTGGCGCAAAGCTCGCTCAGGTACCGCCGTCAGATTCTGGCGCTCAAGCATTTTTTCGCCAAGACTGGCGCGACCGTGCTGATGCTCGACGATCTCACCACCGACGCCAACGACAAGACGGTGCATTCGGTCGCCCATGGTGTTGTCCGGCTCGAGGAGCTCGCGCCTGAATACGGCGCCGAGCGTCGGCGGTTGAGGGTCATCAAATACCGCGGCCGCCGGTTCCGCGGCGGCTACCATGACTTCGTGATCAAGACGGGCGGCGTCCACGTCTTCCCACGCCTGGTGTCTGCCGAATTCCGACAGGCGTTGGATCGCGATGTTGTTGCCACTCACTCGCCGGATTTTGATGCATTGCTCGGCGGCGGCATCGATCGTGGCTCGAGCGTCCTCGTGCTGGGGCCGGCGGGGACCGGCAAGTCACTTTTGGCCCTGACGTTCGTGAAGACCGCGATCGCTCGCGGCGAGCGGGCGGCGATGTTCGTGTTCGACGAGGAAATTGGTCTGCTGATCCGAAGGGCGGCGGCACTCGGCATCGACCTGCAGGCGATGATCGACGCCGATCAGCTGATGCTTGAACAGGTCGATGCTGCCGAACTCTCGCCTGGCGAATTTTCATCCCGAGTGCGGCGCTGCGTGGAGGAAGTCGGGGCGGGAACCGTCGTGGTGGATAGCCTCAACGGGTATCGGGCGGCCATGCCGGGCGAGCACGAACTCACCCTTCATATGCATGAGCTGCTGCAATATCTGAACCGTCAGGGGACGACGACCTTCCTGACCGTGGCACAGCCCGGGCTCGTCGGCGATATGCGCGCGCCGGTCGACGTGACCTACCTGGCTGATACGGTCATCCTCCTGCGCTATTTCGAGGCCCGCGGTCGCGTTCGTCGTGCCATCTCGGTTGTCAAAAAGCGCACCGGCACTCACGAAGACACCATCCGCGAATACCAAATCGGTGGCCGTGGCCTGACGCTTGGGCAGCCGCTCACCGGCTTTCAGGGCATTCTGCGCGGTGTGCCGGAGCTTGTCCGCGACCTCGACCTGTTGGACCGCGCTGACGCGTGAAGCGCACGACACTATCCGAGCGTGCGCTCATCCTCGCGCCACGCGGCCGCGACGCGGCGATCGCCGCGGCGGTCCTCAACGAAGCCGGTTTTGGAGCGGCTGTCTGTGCTTCGCTGCCAGCCCTTGTCACCGAACTCGATGGCGGGGCCGCCTTCGCCGTGTTGACCGAGGAAGCCATTGCGACTGCCGACCTTCGCCGTCTTTCGACCTGGCTGATGGATCAAGAGGAATGGTCGGATCTTCCCATCATCTTGTTGACCGGCCGCGGCGGAGGGCTGGAGCGCAATCCTGCCGCCACCCGACAGCTGGACGTGCTGGGCAATGTGACCTTCCTGGAGCGGCCATTCCATCCGACGACGCTGATCAGTCTCGTACGCTCGGCGCTCCGGGCCCGGCGGCGGCAATACGATGCCCGCGCACAGCTGCTTGCGTTGCGCGATAGCGAAGAACGCTATCGCACCTTGTTCGAGACGATGGACGAAGGGTTCTGCATCATCGAGTTTCTCGACGGTCCGCATGGTCCGATGAGCGACTACGTCCACGTGCAGGCAAATCCCGCCTATTCGCTCAACGCCGGCATCCCGGACATCGTCGGGAAGCGACTGCGCGAAATCGTCTCTGAAGCGGAAGCCGATGCCTGGGCCGCGATCTATCGAACTGTGCTGGTGACCGGAAAGCCGCACCGCTTCGAGCGCGAGTTGCTGGAAACCGGGCGCTATCTGGAGCTTTCGGCGTTCCGCGTTGAGCCGGGATCCCGGCGTCAGGTGGCTGTCCTCTTCAAGGATGGCACCGCCCGCAAGCGTGCCGAGACCGATCTGCGCGTGCTCAACGAGACGCTCGAGCGGCGGGTGGAGGAGGCGGTAGCGGAGCGGGAGCGCGCCGCGGCACAGCTTCACGAGGCGCAAAAGCTGGAGACGATCGGCCAGCTCACCGGCGGGGTTGCCCACGACATCACCAATCTGCTGACGCCGATCACTGGTACCCTCGATCTTCTTGGCAGACGCTACGTCCATGATGAGCGGGCCTCGCGCCTGATTGGCGCTGCGCTGCAATCAGCGGAAAGGGCGCGCGTGCTGGTGAGCCGATTGCTCGGGTTCGCGCGTCGCCAGGCGCTCGAAACTCAACCCGTTGATCTTGCTGCGCTGATCGAGGGCATGAGCGATCTCGTGTCAAGTTCGGTCGGGCCGACCATCGATCTTGAAGTGATCGCGCCGCCGGGCCTTCCCGCAGCGCTGGTCGATGCAAACCAGCTCGAGTTGGCGCTGCTTAATCTGTGTGTGAACGCGCGCGATGCGATGCCCGGCGGCGGCAAAATCACGATCGCGACAGAAAGCGTGGCTCCGGGCGCCCCTGCTTTGCTCGAACTGCGCCCGGGCAGTTATGTGAAATTGTCGGTCATCGACACCGGCACCGGCATGGATGAGGCTACCCTCGCGCGTGCTATCGAACCGTTCTATTCGACCAAGGAACTCGGCAAGGGGACAGGTCTTGGTCTGTCGATGGTGCACGGACTGGCGGCGCAGCTCGGCGGCACGTTCATTCTCAGCAGCTCGGTCGGTGAGGGAACCCGCGCCGACCTCTACCTTCCGACGACGACCGAGGAACCGCGAACCAACAAGACGACGTCGATGCATCAGCCCGCGACGCGAGCGATGACAATCCTTCTGGTCGACGACGAGGAATTGGTGCGTACCGCCACGGCCGGAATGCTCCGAGACCTGGGGCACGTCGTGAGGGAGGCGGCGAGCGGCGCTGCAGCGCTCGAGAAGCTGGCTGCCGATCGCGACATCGATCTTGTCGTGACCGATTACATGATGCCCGTCTTGAATGGCGCAGAGCTCGCGCAGCGGATCAAGCAGCGCGGGCTCGACATTCCGGTTCTGGTGATTACCGGCTATGCAGGTGGCCACCTCGACATAGGGTTGCCGCAGCTTGCCAAGCCGTTCCGGCAAAGTGAACTCGCCGGCGCATTGGCCTCGTTGGCGCGCGTCAAACGTCCCGCAGTTCCAGCCGCAGCGCCTCCCGAAGCATAAGGCAAGTTCCGGCGCGGACACCGAAATGCTGTTGACCTGGCGGCGCTAGCCGGATGCGCGCGCGGGGGAACCGCGACATCCGACTTGCTCATGATCCGGACCGCAAGCTTCGAGACACGAAAAAGCGCCCGGTGGCGAGCACCTCGGTCGCCGGCCCGACCTGCTCGGCGCGCCCCTTTAAGAGCGGCTCATCGCAACGTCGCCGCCGCGCTTCCGATCTGAAGCGATGGGCAGCGCCGGCGAGTTCGCGCCGGACCTTTCGAGCTGCACCATTGCCGAAGGCAGCCTGCCCACGACGCCATGCGTTCGCCCCCCACTGCCCCGGGCGACTAAAGGCTGGATACGGTTTCCTTGCTCGCGGTCGCTCCAATGCGGCGGCCGCGGGCTTCAGCTTCGCGGTCGACCTTCGATTGTACGAACGGCGCCCACCGCGGGCGATCGTGCTCCGCCAAAACAGTCGCCCGCGGCGCCTGAACCACTGCCCGCAATCCGCCCATTGAGTGCGGTCGCCCATGCAGGCGGTCGTTGGAGACGCCGCCGGAGACCCTACGCGCCACGCGGGTACGACGCTGCTGCGGCGATCGACCGCGAGGCCGGACGTGCTAGGAGCGCGGCGTCTGCTGGTGGGCGAGCAGCACCCACTTGCTATCGTGTCGAACGTACGTGCTGGTACAAAACGCCTCGTAGGGGTCCTGGCCATCACGTTGGCCGACGGCCGAGTAAGCGAGGACAACGGTGCCGCCCAGACAGGCATGGGTCTTTTCGCTAAAGTCGACCGAGCACCAACGCGGCGCCTGCATTAGTCCCTCGACGATCTGTTCCCCTGCCAGTATCCCGACCGGGTTTGGAAACACCATCCGCGCATCCGCGGCTATGGCGCCTTCGTAGAAGGCCCGCCCCTCAAGCCAAAAGCGCCGCTCCATGCTCCAGAGTGCTTCAAAATCCATCAGCCAGACCTCCTCACCGGGAGGAAACAGGTTCATTTCCCCGGATGCAAGACGCTGCGCATCGGAGCGAGACCCGCAATGGCTGCACATGACGGGTGACTGGTGCCGCCACGCTCGATCAGCTGATCGCGTGCTGATCCGCACCGCTGCACCGCAGGAAGCTGCGTGATCATTGCTCCGCGCGCCGACGAGAGCGTTGATCGCCGCGGGTGCCCTCTTCAGCGGCAATTGCGTCCGGATCTCCCAGAACGCGACGCTGTCGGCCGCGCCGCCCCCCGAAATGCAGAACCGCACCTCGCCCGACGCATGGCTGCCGCTGCAAGCCAGTGAATGGCTTTCGCTGGGCCGCCGCAGGCCCAGGGCGCCCGCACCTGTTCAGCTGCCTGCCGCTGAAACGCAGGAGGCTGTCCGCGAGATCAGGAAAGCCTGCCAACGCAGCCCGGATGCGCTTGACGGATTCCTGCAACTCGTCATCGATCATCGCCATTCATCTCCCGTCGCACACGTCGGTCAGGCAGCAGTAGAGGGCAAAGACGCGCGTATGGCTCATTTCGATGGCGACGGGTGAGGTTTAGGCGTCCGCCGCAAGCGGGCTAGCTAAACATAGTGGTGGAGTGACACGATATCTGCGCCGGCAGCACTTCGCGGCAACGGCAGGGCAATGGCAAACAGCATTGCCGTAGCGCTGCGATGCTTAACCGCTTGGCAGGAATTGAGCGATAGCGTCACGCGATGCGTCTCGCGACCATTACCAACTGGGCCTATGGCGCGACTGTTGTCCTCACCGTCGCTTCCGCCAGCGCTATGCTCTTTGCAGCGTCGGCCCAAAACCACGAACGGCAGGCGGTCGCGCAGCGGTACGAGCTCGATAGCGCGACATCCTCGGTCGATGAGGACGTGGGCACGCTAAGCAGTTTTGCCCGCCAGTACGCCATCACCGGGAACGCCGCTGACCTGGTTGCATATCGCCAGGAAGCAGACACGCTTCGCAGCGTCGAGCAACGAACAAGCCCTATGCGGGATGCTGGAGCACAAGCCGAAGAGCTGCGTAGCCTGCACGAAGCGATGCGGTGGGCCGATGCGCTGCGTAGCCAGCAACAGACAGCGATTGCGGCACGACAGCGCGGCGATCGCAATGGGGCGGTGGCGGTTCTTTTCTCGCCGGAATACGAGCGCGAGCTCGACCGGGTTCAGGCAAGCGTGAAGCGGTTTCAGGATCGGATCGACCAGCGTACCGATCGCGCGGTTCAAGTTGCCATCGGCAGATCGCGCCTATGGCAAACAGCATCCGAGATGGTGCTTGGGCTCACGGCGCTACTCTTCCTGTGCGTGCTGTTCTTCATTTTCCGTCGGCGCGTGCTGCGGCCAGTGGTGAAGCTGAGCGACGTGGTGACCAGGCTGGCGGCCCAGGACTACGCGGCCGAACTCCCGCCCTATGACCAGATCGACGAGATCGGCGATATGGCTCAGGCGCTGCGCGTCTTCCGCGACAACGGGATGGAACGGCAGCGCCTCGAACATGAACGCGACGCCGACCGCGCGGTTCGCGACCTGTTGTCCCGAATGGTGCGACGCATGCAGCGCTGCGACACAATCCAGGATTTGACCACGGTTATTCAGCGCTATGTGCCGGCGGCCGCTCCCCGCGCCGCCGGCAGCCTTTATCTTCTTGATGCCGCACGTAATGCGATGACCCAGTCGTGCTCCTGGCATTCCCCGGTGCATTCCCGGACCGATTTCGCGCCATCGAGTTGCTGGGCCCTACGCCGAGAGGCACCGCATTTTGTCTCGGGAGCTCACGTTGACGTGCCTTGCGACCATCTCGAAGGTCACGACGGCGATCTTCCTGGCACGCTCTGCCTGCCGCTGCGATCGCAGCATGGGACACTCGGCCTGCTCTACTTCGAATATGAAGCTGGTACGGTTCGACCTGATCTGCTCGACGTCCATCTTCCGACGCTCGCGGAGAATATCGGTCTAGCGCTCGACAATTTGCAGCTCCGCGACGCTCTGCGCGACATGGCGATGGTCGACCCGCTAACAGGTCTCGCCAATCGCCGCCGCATGGACAACGTGCTCGAGCGGATGCTGGTGCAGGCCGATCGTGCTAGCGAGTCGATCAGCTGTGCGATGATCGACATCGATCATTTCAAGCAGTTCAATGACAAACAAGGGCACGATGCCGGCGATGCCGTGCTGCGTGCGGTAGGCGCCGCGCTTCGAAGCTCGATCCGCGAACAGGATTTCGTTTGTCGCTACGGCGGTGAAGAGTTCCTGCTCTTGATGCCGGGGCTGGATGGTGCGCAGGCCGTACGGCGTGCCGAGCAGCTGCGGACACGCATTGCGGGGCTTCGCGTTCGTTATGAGGGCCATGACCTTGGCCCGGTCAGGGCATCCTGCGGCGTCGCTACCGCACCAAACGCGTGCCACTATGCGGATCTGGTGCGTTCGGCCGACGCCGCGCTGTTGCGAGCCAAACATGAGGGACGCGATCGCGTCGCCGAGGCGCAACGCCGCGACGTGAGGGAAAGCGCCTAGGTTGGTAGATTGGCCGCGAACCGGATTCTCCGCGCGAGCGGATTCTCATGACGCGGCTCATCATCTGGCGGCTCCTCAATGCCTCTTTCGTTGCGCCAGGCGGACAGATGACGTGCGAAGGGCAGTTCGCCATTTTTGCCGGGTCAGCCCGGTGCTCGAACGCCGTCGTGGCGCGGCGTGAGCTTCGGCTGAGGTGAGCAAGGACTGTGGGTCGTCTTTAGCGATACATAGTTTGCGTCACTGCATCGATCGCCGACGAAGCGACCATTCACGTGCTCAGACGCGCCGGCGGAAGCTGCCCTTCATTCGTGCTTAGCCGAGGACGTAATTTGGGCGGTGATCCGACTGTCCAGCTGCGGCCAGCGGCAGCGGAATTGCGACGATCGTCAACGGTGAACTGGCCGCCCTTGCAACCCGTGGGGGGCGGTTCGAAGCCGAGGGCCCGGAGGTGGAGTTATCGCCCAAGGCGGCAGAAACCATGACGCTCGCGGTGCACGAGCTTACCACCAACGCACTGAAATATGGTGCCCTGTCTACGTCGCGCGACATCGCCCGGGTACGTTGGGAAGTTTTCAACAAGCAAGACAGGCCATGGCTGAGGTTCCGGTGGAGCGAGAGCGGGACAGCGGCGCGGCCCGTTGCTGGCGAACCTCGCCGCTTGGGCTTTGGCAGCGAATTGATCGAAGCCAGGATTCCATATAACCTGGGTG
>JBQCHA010000206.1:0-7396 GCA_051955175.1 Sphingomonas sp. | reverse complement strand
ACTTTACCTGATCGGGCCGGTCGATCGCGTTGCCGATTTGCGTCCAGTGCACCAGATCGCGGCTGTGGAAGACGGGCAGGCCGGGGAACCAGCCGAACGTCGAGTTGACCAGGTAATAGTCGCGCCCGACCCGCGCGATGCTGGGGTCGGGATAGAAACCCTGCAGGATTGGGTTGCGATACGCGTCGGCACCTTGCTTGACGCCGGCTGGCAGCGCGTCGTTACCGCTGTAATCGAACCAGTCGAACGTCGCGCGGAGCGGTGTGGGCGGCGGCGCGGCGGCGCCTGCCGCGAACAGCGCGGCGGTGGCGAGCAGCGGCCGCTCCCACCGCGCGATCATGGCCGCCGGGCGAGGCTGCACCGCATCAGCCGGCATGGCAGGGGCTCAGCGCCAGCCCGCGTCGACGAAATAAGCATGGGCGGTGCACATGTGCGCATCGTCGGAGGCGAGGAACAGCGCCATCGCCGCGATGTCGGCCGGCTGGATGCGACCGTCGAGGCATTGATTGGCAACGATTTCCGCCTCGCCCTCGGGCGTGTACCATTTTTCCTGGCGCGGCGTCTTCACGTTGCCGGGAACGATGGTGTTGACCCGGATGCCGTCGCGGCCGAGATCCTGCGCCAGACTGCGCGTCAGCCCCTCGATCGCTGCCTTGGCGGTCTGGTAAAGCGCCAGCTCGGGCAGGCCGAGGTGCCAGCTGATCGAGCCGAGGTTGATGATCGCGCCGCCGCCGCGTGCCTTCATGCCGGGTGCCACGGTCTGCGCGGCGAAGAACTGGTGGCGCAGGTTCACCGCCATGCGCTCGTCCCAATAGGCCGGCGTCACCTCCGCGATCGTGTGGCGGTCGTCGTTGGCGGCGTTGTTGATGAGGATGTCGATCCCGCCGAACGCGTCCTCGGCGCGGCGGATGGCGGCGACATAGGCGTGGATGTCGGTGATGTCGGAATGTTCGAAGCGCGGCGCGTGCGCGGCATCCTTGCTCAGGGCGTCGACCAGCGCCCGCGACGGCGCGTCGGCGATGTCGACGAAGGCGACCTGCGCGCCCTGCGCCACGAACGCCTCGACCAGCCCCGCGCCGATGCCGGAGCCGCCGCCGGACACGAATACGCGCTTGTCGGCCAGGCTGGGATAGCGCGCGCGCTTGTCGTCGCCAGCGGTCTTGGTGGGGGCTTCCTGCAGCATGCTAAGACTTCTTTCGTCGCCGGCGCCCATGCGCCGGACAGGGAGGAGAGGGTTACGCGCGTCCGGCGAGCAGGCCGCGATGCGCGAGGTTGGCCATCAGCGCGCCGATGCCGTGCTTCCACGCCGGCGCGTCTTTCGACGTGGTCACGCGGTTGACCAGCCGACCAAGGCGCGGCGTGGCGATCGTCACCGTGTCGCCCACCTTGTGGGTGAAGCCGCGGCCGGGCTCGCCGCGATCCTGCGTCGGCGCGAACAGCGTGCCGAGATAGAGGACGAAACCGTCGGGGTAATGGTGCTCGCTCATCGCCTGGCGCACCAGATCCTCCGGATCGCGGCTGATTTGGTTCATCGAGCTGTGGCCGGCGAGCGTATAGCCGTCGCCGTCGCCGGTGATCTCCAGCTCGACCTCGGCATTGCGCACGTCGTCCATGGTGAAGCCGCGGTCGAACAGGCGGATGAACGCGCCCAGCGAGCACGATGCGTTATTGTCCTTTGCCTTGCCGAGCAGCAGCGCCGAACGCCCCTCGAAATCGCGCAGGTTGACGTCGTTGCCCAGCGTCGCGCCCAGCGCATGGCCGGCCGAATTGACCAGCAGCACGACCTCGGGCTCGGGGTTGTTCCAGGTCGAATCGGAGCGCACGCCGACCGCGGCGCCCCAGCCGACGGTGGAAAGTACCGGCGACTTGGTGAAGATCTCCGCGTCCGGCCCGATCGCCACCTCGAGATATTGCGACCACATGCCGTCTTCGATCAGCGCGTCCTTCAGCGCGGCGGCCTCGGGGCTGCCGGGTACCACCGAGCGGATCGAGCCGCCGACGCGTTCTTCCAGCCGGCCGCGCACTTCGGCGGCCTTGCTGGCGTCACCGCGGGCGCGTTCCTCGATCACGCGCTCCAGCGCCGAGACGGCGAAGGTGACGCCGGAGGCCTTCACGCACTGCAGGTCGATCGGGCTTAGCAGGCGGATCGCGGCGCCCTCCTCGGGCGACAGCGTCAGCGCGTCGAGCGGGCCCAGGTCCTCGCCGTCGATGCCCGCCTGGGCACCCGCCTCGGCGAAGGCGGAGACGGTCGGCACCGTCGCGGTGACGTCGATCAGATGACCGTCGCGCAGCACCACGACGCATGGGCCATGGCCGCGATCGATGCGGCCGACGAACACGCCCGAGCGCCAGTCGGCGGGCAGCGCGGCGTCTGCCGAAAAGGTGGTGCCGGTCATCACTCCCCCTTGGTCTGATCAATCATGATAGCGCTCGCATGATGGCGCGCCGGGTCTGAGTCAAGCAAGCTCATTGGCAGATGCTCCCAAGGTCGGCAGGCAACGCCGGCGACGGCGGCAGCGAGATACCCTTCGCCGCGGCGACCGCCTCAAGCGTGGCGGGATGGGTGCCCTGTGCCGGATGAACGTCGCCGCTGTAGAAGGGGTCGCTTTCGGCGTCGGCCAGCGAGACGAAGCGGACGCCCTGCGCCTTGTAGAAGGCCAAGAGTTGCGGGAGCAGGTGCGAATCGAGCGCGCCGACGTGCATCAGCAGCACCAGCGGGATCTGCCGCCCGGCGGCCTTCCGCGACGCGTCCTCGGCATAGGCCAATGTGTCGGCGGCGGCCTGGAGGTAGCTCTGCTTCAGCGCCGCAATTGCGGTGGTGTCGCCCTTCGCCACGCATCGGGCATAGGGCTCGTTCCAGGCATAATCGCCGAAGCTCATCGTCACGCTGGCGATCTTGTAGCCATGCGCGCCGAGGAACTGGCGGATTTCGGCGCGCTTGGCCGGCGTCTCGCCTTCGGAGAGGAAGGGGAAGCGCAGCCAGTGCCAGTCGGCGCCCTTCATCCGGGAGGCGATTACCGGCTCGTTGCGCAGCAGGTCCTTTTCCCAGGCGGCGGCCGGGTTCTTGTTGAGGTCCATGTGCGACCAGGTGTGGTTGGCGAGCACATTGCCGCCCGCCCGCCACTGGTCGAGCGCCGGTGTCGACGCCGGCTCGTTCGCCGCGAACCCGCCGTTGGTGAAGCCGTAGGTCGGCGGCACGCCATATGCCTTCAGCGCGGCCGCGATGCGCGCCATGATCGCGACGCGGGTGTCGCCCTTGGGCAGCGGACCATGGACGGGCAGGTCGTCGAAGGTGATCGCCACCTCCTGACCATCGCGCTTCGCTCCAGTGTCGCTGGCCGAGCCCTGATGCGCGAACAGCGACAGCGGCACGGCGGCGCCCATCGCGGCATAGCCCTGCGGCCCGGGATGGAGGTGGTCGCCCGAATCGTTGGCGGTCGCCAGCCGCTCAGGATGCTGCGGATTCTCCGTCACCCTGGCGAAGTCGATCACGCCGTCGAAATGGCCGGGCTGGCGAATCCAGTCGTTGATCGCCCGTCGGTCGGCGTCGACCGTCGCGTTGGGGTGGTAATAGTCCGATCCGACGAACGGCATGATCGTTGCGCCATAGACGCGGACGCCGTGGGCATGGGCGCGCTCGACGATCTGCTGATAGGCGCTGATGATCTGGTGGCGCTGCGCGTCGAGCACTGCCTGCGGCACGTCATGCTCGCGGGTCAGCGTGCCGAGGTCGTTGACGCCTTCCAGCACGATCACGTCGCTGACGCCGGGGCGGGCCAGCACGTCGCGCTCGAACCGCGCGACCATGTTGGGGCCGAGGCCGTCGAGCAGCACGCGATTGCCGCCGATGCCGGCATTGACGACGCCGACGTCGGCGGTCGCTGGATCGGCGCGCAGTCGTGCGGCGAGCACGTCGGGCCAGCGGTCGTTGCCGTCGGTGGTCGCCGCATGACCGTCGGTGATCGAATCGCCCAGCGTGACGATCGTGTGGGCGCCCGGCGGCGCCGCGACCGAGATGCCGCTCAGCTGGACCCAGTGTTCGAACGTCTGCGCGCCGGCGAGGGTGGTGTCGCCGACATGATCGCCATGCAGGATGAAACTGGTCGAGCGCGAGCCGGGATGTCCGGTCTGCTGCGCCGGCGCCTGCGGCAGGTGGAAGCTGACGGCGACGTTGCCGCCCGGCGCGGCGGGGAAGGCGACGGGATCGGAATCCCATTCGGCGCCGGCGGGAATGGTGACCGAGCGCTTGCCGTTGAAGGTCAGCGCCGTGTCGCTGGCGGGATCGATCGCCGCGGTGCCCGGCTTGATCGCCCGCGCGATGTGCGCCGCGTCGATCACCAGCGGCTGCGTGCCGAAGGCGTTGGAGAAGCGCACGCGCACCTCGGGACCGCCGATCGACAGGTTGACGATCTCGCGCACCGTCGCGTCGGTCAGGTCGGCATCGGGCAGCGCGTTGCGGGGTTCGGGAATTTGCTGCGCGGCGCCCCACGAGGCGACCCAGTGCGGCTCGGGCTGCTGCGCCGCCACCGGCATGGCGGCGCCGGTGAGAAGGAGTGCGGCGATCAACGCCTTTTTCGTCAGTTCCGCGGAGGTGGGAATCCAGACTGGCTGGCGGCGCGCGCCCTTAAATGACGTTAGCGTCTCTGGATCCCCGCCTGCGCGGGGAGGGCGGGGGGAGGAGAGCATGGCCATCACTCAGTCACCGTCAGCGTGGTGGTTTGCAGGTCGTCGGAGCTGGGACCGGTCATCACCTCGAACTCGCCGGGTTCGACCACGCGCTTCATGTCGCGGTTCCACAGCGACAGGCTGCGCGGCGTCAGCGTCATCGTCACCGTCTTGTGCTCGCCCGGCGCCAGCTCGACGCGGCTGAAGCCCTTCAGCGCCTTCACCGGCTGCGTGACCGAAGCGACCTTGTCGTGGACGTAGAGCTCCACCACCGCGGCACCCGCCCGCTGCGAGGTGTTGGTGACGTCGACCGATACGTTGACGCTGCCGGCGGTGCCGATCGTCTTCGCCGACAGGCGCGGCGGGCTCATCGTGAAGGTCGAATAGCTGAGGCCATAGCCGAACGGGAACAGCGGCTTGTTGTCGCCGAACAGATAGCCGCGATGCGCCGAGGGCTTGTAGTCGTAATAGATCGGGATCTGGCCGACGTTGCGCGGGATCGTCACCGGCAGCTTGCCGCCGGGATTGTAGTCGCCGAACAGGATGTTGGCCATCGCCGTGCCGGTCGCTTCGCCCAGATACCAGCTTTCGATCAGCGCATTGGCCTGGTCCGCGACGGTGTTGACGGCGAGCGGACGGCCGTTGGTCAGCACCACCACCATCGGCTTGCCGAGCGCCTTCAGCGCGTCGAACAGCTCCTGCTGCTGGCCGACCATCTTCAGGTCGTCGCGATCGCCGAGGTGGTTGTCGGCCCAGCCTTCGCGGCTGGTCTCCTCGTTACCGCCGATGTTGAGGACGATCGTGTCCGCGGTCTTCGCCACCGCGACCGCCTGCTGGATCAGTTGCTGGTTCTTGGCGGGGTCGGCGAGCTCGACCTGATCGTGCCACCAATCGTCGTTCTTGGTGATCTCGACGCCTTCGGCATAGACGATTTTCGCCTGATTGCCGACCTTGGCCTTGATGCCGTCGAGCAGCGACACGGTGTGCGGCGGCACGCCGTAATAGCCGCCGAGGTGCGCCTTGGCCGCATTGGGCCCGATCACCGCGATGGTGCCGCTGGCCTTGAGCGGCAGGACGCCGTCGTTCTTCAGCAGCACCGCCGATTGCTCGGCGGCCTTCACCGCCAGCGCCTGGGCATCGGCATTGTTGGTGATCGCCTGCGCCTGGGCGACATCGGCATAGGGGTGCTCGAACAGGCCCGAGCGGAACTTCATGTCGAGCACGTAGCGCACGGCGCGATCGATCTGCGCCTCGCTGACCTTGCCCTGCTGCACCTGCTTGACGAGCGTGGCATAGGACAGGCCATCGGGCAGGTCCATGTCGACGCCGGCATCGAGCGCCTCGCGCGCCGCTTCCTCCAGGCTGCCGGCAACGTGGTGCAGGCTCATCAACTGGTCGACCGCCGAATAGTCGCTGGTGATCGCGCCCTGGAAGCCCCATTCGCCGCGCAGCACGTCGGTCAGCAGCCATTTGTTGGAGGTCGAGGGCACGCCGTCGATCTCGTTATACGAGGGCATCACCGCCTCGACGCCGGTACGGCGGATCGCTTCCTCGAACGGTGGGAAGAAGAATTCGCGCAGCGTCCGCTTGCCGAGCGGGGCAGGGCCGACATTCTCGCCGCTGTCGGGCTCGCCATGGCCGGTGAAATGCTTGAGCGTGGCGAAGACATGGCCGGGCGTCAGCGTGCGCGCGCGGCCGGGGCCCTGCAGCCCCTCGATGGCGGCGACGCCCATCTCACCGACGAGATATGGGTCCTCGCCGAACGTCTCCTCGATCCGGCCCCAGCGCGGATCGCGCGCGATGTCGATCACGGGGGTCAGCGCCTGCGTCACGCCACGGGCGCGGATTTCGCGTGCGGTGACGCCGTTCACCTGCCGGATGAGCGCGGTGTTCCAGGACGAGGCGAGCGCGATCGGCACCGGGAAGCTGGTCGCATCCTCCGCCGCATAACCGTGCAGCCCTTCCTCATGGAACAGGATCGGGATGCCGAGGCGGGTGTGCTCGGTCGCCCATTTCTGCATGGCGTTGACCAGCTTGATCGTGCCGGCGATGTCGCGGCCGGGCACCTCGCGCGGTGAGATCGGGCCGTGCGCGTCCGACGGACGGGCGACGCCGCCGATGCCATCGGGATACTCGCTGGACATCTTGGCCGGATCGAACTGCAGGTTCTGATCGAACACCTTGTCCTTGTTCTGCCAGATCACCTCCAGCTGGGCGACTTTCTCCTGCAGCGTCATGCGGGCCAGCAGATCGTCGACTCGGTCGGCGATCGGCGCGTCGGGATTCTTGTAGAGCGGCGTCTCGGCCGTCTTCGTCGCAACGCGCGGCGCGGCGAGCGAAACCGCGGCCGGCAGCGCCACCGCCGCCACGCCCGCAGCCAGCAATGCCGCAGTCCGAACCGATCGTATCCGCATCAATTTTCCCCTCCTGTCGGGCAAATTGGCCCGGGCACTTGACGTACCCCTTGTTGATAGCGCTAACATGCGCAACGGCGGGGATGCTTGTCAATCCCGCCGTCCGGCGGCAAGCAGAAAGACCGGGAGAGGAAGAGGATGAATAACTGGGTGATCCGGCTGTTCGCCGCCCTGTGGCTGGCGATCCTGATGGCGGCGAGCCCGGCGCGCGCCGATGACGGTTACCGGTTGTGGCTGCGCTACGATCCGCTTCCCGACACGCTGCGCGGCGCTGCGGCGCCCCATGCCAGCGCGCTGGTCGACGTCGCCGATCCCTC
>JBQCHA010000205.1:0-24138 GCA_051955175.1 Sphingomonas sp. | reverse complement strand
TGCAGGACCAGATGGAATCAACCCTTGCCGAGCTGATGCGCTACCTGTCGGAGCGCGACAAGGACGGCTGATCGCCGCCTGATTGACTAGCGGCCGATGAGCCCACATATGGCGCGCTCTTCGGAAAGCCGTGGCCCCTTCGTCTAGCGGTCTAGGACGTCGCCCTCTCACGGCGAAAACACGGGTTCGAGTCCCGTAGGGGTCACCAGCGATCGCGGTCGCTTCCGCCGCCTGGCTCACCGGAAATTACTACTCACTTCGTTGCCGTAAGTGGCCGGACGATGCCGCGTCGACGCACGGCACCGTCGCGGCGCCGCTCACCGCAGCTTTCGGCCCTCGGCATCCCATACCTCGACGGTGCCGAGGTTCAGCGCGCGGATCTTTGGCTCGATCTTCGACAGGTCGCCGACGACGACCCACGTCTGCGCGTCGGGGCGCAGCAGGGTGTCGGCGGCCTTCGTGATGTCGGCCGGCGTCAGCGCCGCATATTTGGCGGGAAGCGTGGTGATCCAATCCTCCGGGCGATCGAAGCGGTCGACATATTGCATGTAGCCGACCAGCGCCTGGTCGGTCTCGAATTGCCCGGGGAGTGCCAACACCTCGCCCTTCCGCATCAGGTCTAGCTCGGGTCCGGTGACCGGGCGGTCGTGGCCGATCGCGCGCAGTTCCTTCTCGATCTCGCTCATCGCCTCGGCCGTCTTGTCGCTCTGGACGTTGGTCGCGATCTCGAACGGCCGTTGGCCGTGGGCGTCGTCGACCGAACTGTTGGCGCCATAGGTCCAGCCCTTGTCCTCCCGGATGTTCATGTTGATCCGCGAGGTGAAATTGCCGCCCAGCACGTCATTCAGCGCATTGATCGTGAAGTCTCGGGGGTCGAGCGTCGAAGGCATCAACTGGCCGACGCGGATGGCCGATTGCGTCACGCCAGGCTTGTCGATCAGCACGATGCGGGTGGTGGCGGCCGGGGTCAGCGGCGCCACGTCCTTGCGCCCCTTGGCACGCGCCGGCGGCGTCCAGTCGCCGAACGCCTTGTTGAGCGCATCGACCAGCGTCGGCAGCGTCGTGTCCCCCGCAGCGTAGATCGTCGCGTTGTCGGGGCGCAGCCAGGCATCGTGGAAAGCGATCACATCGTCGCGCGTGAACGACTTCAGCGTGTCGGCACGCCCCGCGAGCGGCGTGCCATAGGCATGGTCCTTGCCGTAGAGCAGGTTGACGAACGCGCGCTGCGCGATGCTCGACGGGTCGGACAGGGATTGCGACAGGCTGGAAAGCTGCAGCGCACGCAGCCGATCGAGATCCGCCTGACGGACGCCGGGATTGCGGATGTAGTCCGCCCACAAGGCGATCGACTGCGGCAGCTCGCGAGAGAGCGCTGAGAGCTGCAGGTCGGTCGTGTCGCTGTCGCCATAGCCGTAGATTCGGGTGCCGAGCTGCGCCTGGCGGTCCGCGAATGCCTGTGCCGACAGCGTCTTGGTGCCCTCGTCCATCAGGCCGATCGTGAAGCTGCCCAGGCCCGGCTTCATGAACTGGTCGGCGGCATGGCCGGCGTCGAACGCCATGGCCATATCGACTGTCGGCGTCCCCGGACGCGGCGCGAAGATCAGCTTCATGCCGTTCGCGAGCGTGGCGCGTTGCACCTCCGGCACCTTCAGCGCGGGCGAAGTGCCAAGCGGCGGCATCACGGTGCGGTCGGCGTCGGCCGCGGCCACCTCATGCGTGCCGAACGGCACGACGGTCAGGCGATAATGAGGCTTTGTCAGCCAGCTCTGCGCCGCCTGCCGCACCTGATCAGCCCCAAGGGCTTCGAACGCCTGCTCATCCTTGAGGTAGCGGCCCGGGTCATCGTCGAACGTCTCCCCGTCGGCCAACGCCATGGCGCGGACGTAGAGCGACTCCATCGACCGGACCATGTCGCCGTAGCCGGTCATCATCGCCTGCTGCAGCTCGGCAGCGCTCGGGCCTGCCTTCAGGAAATCCTGCAACGCTGTCTGCAGCGCCGTCTCGGCGGTCGTGCGATCGACGCCGTCCTTCAGCATCAGCTGGATCGAGAAAATGCCGGCAGCGGCATAGCCCTGATAGGTCACGTTGACCGAAGTCGCGATCTGTCTGTCCTGTACGAGTTCGCGATAGAGCAGCGCATTCTTGCCCCGGCCCAGGATCGAGGCGGTCATCTGCAACGCCTGCGAATCGGCGATGTCGCGGCCGGCCACCGGCCAGTCCCACGCGACCGCGGTCTGCGGCACGGCATCCTGCATCGTCTCGCTCTTGTCGGACGGCAGTGTCGGCACCCAGGCGGTCACGCGCGCCACCGGGGGGCCGGCGGGGACGCTGCCGAAATAGCGCTCCATCAGCTGCTTCGCGCGGGCCGTGCTGACGTCGCCGGACAGCACCACCACCGCGTTGGCGGCGCCGTAATATTGCGCGAACCAGGCCTTCACATCGTCGAGCGAGGCCGCCTTCAGATCGTCCATCGAGCCGATCGTGGTGTGATGATAGGGATGGCCGACGGGGAACAGCGCGCTCAGCTCGTGCTCGCTCATATCGGCATAGGGCTGGCCTTCGCGCACCCGCTTCTCGTTCTGCACGACCGCACGCTGCGCATCCAGCTTCGCCTGGTCGATGGCGCCGACCATATGGCCCATCCGGTCGGATTCGAGCCACAGCGCACGCTCCAGCCCGCCGGTCGGCACGACCTCGTAATAATAGGTCTGGTCGAACGACGTCGCGCCGTTGACCGCGGAGGCCCCGATCTCCTGCAGCGGCGGCATATATTCCTTGTTGTGGTGCTCCGAGCCGTTGAACATCAGATGCTCGAACAGGTGGGCGAAGCCTGACTTGCCCGCCGGCTCGTTCATCGATCCGACGTGATACCACACCGTCACCGCGACCTTGGGCGTAGCATGATCCTCATGCACGACGACGCGCAGGCCGTTGGCGAGCGTGAACTGCGTGAACGGCAGCAGGTCGCTGGGTTGGGCAAGGACGGGTTGCTCGGCGCGAGCGGCCGGAACGAGGGCGCCGGCGAGCGCGGTGGCCGCCAACAAATGCAGGCATTTCATCGGTCAGGAGTTCCTTGGAAGTATCAGGGAAGCGGTGGAAAATGCTCAAAAACTGGCGGCGACGCCGACCTTGAACTTGCGGCCGCCGAGGTAGGTGGCGCGCGTGTAGAAAGCGGGTGTGCTGCCCTCCCCGCCAATCGTCTGCTGGACGTCGGGGCTGCTGGTATCGCGGAGCAGATCAGACGCTTCGACGTAGACGCGCACTTTGCCGAAGCTGGGCCGGAGGTAATATTCGGCGCGGAAATCGAGCGTTCCCACCCCCTCCTGATAGACGCTGAGGCCGCGCGGGTAATAATCGCTGAGCGCTCGCGACTGGAAGCTGTAGGCCAGCGTCGCGTCGAGATTGTACTTGTTGTAGGTCAGCGCCGCGGTGCCCGAATGCTTCGGCTGCTGATTGAACGGGATGCCGTAGAATTCGTACACGCTCGGCCCATCGGCCGGGGCATAGGCCCAGGAATATTGCTGCGCGCGCGAGCTCTTGGTGAAGGTGTAGTTGGCAAACACCCCGAACCCGTTGAGCGCGCCGGGCAGGAAAGTGAGTTGCTGTTCGACCTGTGCCTCGATGCCCCAGATTGTCGCTATGTGGTTGCTGTTGGCGGGCATGCCGCCGTTGATGAAATAGTTCTCCGGGTGCGCCGGGTCGAAATAGGGCGCGCCTTGGAAATAGGGGCTGTCGGGCAGCGTCACGTTGGCAAGGTTTGTCGGCCCGTTGACCTCGTTCGCCTGCAGCAGGTTGTGGATGCGCTTGTAAAACGCGCTGAGCTTGATGACGCCGACATGGTGGTAGAATTCGGCGCTCAGATCGAAATTGTCGGTCATCGCCGGCCGCAGGTTCGGGTTGCCCGAATTGATCTGCACGATCGGCTTCACGCCGTCCGGCCCCGGCGTCGGAATGTTGATGAACGTGATCCGGGTCGCGGTGGACAATTGCCCGATCTGCGGCCGTGCCACGGAGAGATAGTAGCCGCCGCGGAAGATCAGATTGTCGCTCTCGCGATAATTGAACAGGATGCGCGGCAGGAACTTGGCGACTGTCGAGGTTTCCGTGACCAGCTTGGTGAACTGGTTCTGGAAATTCAGATCGATGCCGAAGCCGCCGCCGTCCTCGGGCAGGATCGGCCCGATATAGGTTGGGAAGATCAGGTCCTTGGCGAGCAGATCGGTGCGATCGTAGCGGACGCCGCCGATCACCTCCAGCTTGCCGAACTGGAGCCGCGTCTGCAGGTAAGCGGCATAGTTCGTCTCGGCAGTCTTCTGCTTGTCCTGATCGGGATTGGGCACGATCGGCGTCAGCGTCAGGTCGGGATATTCGGCGATATACCGGTCGAGATTGTCGAGAAAGCCGGTCACCGTCGTCTCGCTCATCACCGAAAACCCGGGCACCGCTATGCCGATGCGGCCCAGGTCGGAGGGCCCGAATGGCAGCCCCAGTGCCGCGATGGTCGTGCCGCCGCCGAATTGGGAGCGGACCAGATTGCTCTTGAACGTCGTGTTCTGGTAATGAAAGCCGGCCTCGACATACTTCAGGACGCCCGCGTTCATGTCCCACCGGGCGCTGAACTCCCCGGTGTAGCGGTTGTTGAGGCCGGTCGTACTGTCGATCTGGCCGGTGCCGTTGTCGACGGTGAAATGGCTGGGGTCGTTGATGAACGACCATCCCGTCTGGCTGAGCAGCGGGATCGGGATCTGGTCGCCCGTGCGCGGGCCGAACGGCGAGACGATATAGCCGAGCGAGGCATCGGTCGCGGCCGGCAGGAAGTAGCTCGCCTGCGCATCGCTGTCCGGCATCCTGAGGTCGAGCGTGGTGTTTGCCTTGTGCCGCTCCGAGCCGTGGGCATAGCCGAGCAGGTATTTCAGCGACACCTTGCCGAGATCGGTCTTGCCGTTGAACGAATAGGTGTCGGAGATCGTCTTGGCGTTGGGGTCGTAGCTGTACTGCTGCTCGCGCTGCAGGGCGGCATTACCGGGGCTGAGATCGAGATGCAGCGCCGACACGGCATCGCCGCCGGGGATGACCGAATATTCGGTCAGCGCCGCGAAGATGTCGGTCAGCGAATAGGTCGTGCGATCCGCCTCGTCGTGCTGGAAATCGAACTTCAGGTCGGTGTGGGTGCCGATCTTCCACTCGGCCGACAACGTCGCCGCGAGCGTCTTCTGCCGGACGTGGTTGAAGCTCGTCTCCAGGCGGTTGGGATAAGCCTGATCATCGCCTGCCACGAACGGGAAGTGGCTCAGCGGATCGACCGCGTCGGTCGAGGTCAGCGTCGGCAGGCCGTCGGCATCGGGCGGGAGGAACGCGCCATAATTGAGGATGGTGTTGTACGAAATGTTGCGCACCGAATTGCGCCGGTACTGAACCGACGCGCTCAGCCCGAAATTCTCGCTGGCGCCGAACTTGGCCGCCACCGTGCCGGAGGCGAGGAAATCGTCGCTGAAGCCTTTGCCGCTGTTGCCGCCCTCGACCTGCAGATTGGCGTAGCGGTGCGGCCGGTTGAGCGGCGACAGCGTCTCGATCTCGATCAACCCGCCGGTGCCGGCACTGTCCTGGCTGGGGAGCAGGCTCTTGCTGATGGTGATCTTGCTCACCGAATCCGCCAGCAGGTTGCTGAGATCGGCCGAGCGACCGGTGCCGTTGCCGACCGGCAGGTCGATGCCGTTGAGCTTCACCGCATTCATGTCGGGATCGAGCCCGCGCACGACGACGTTGGTGCCGTCGCCGGTCAGCGCATCGCGCTGGAACGACACGCCCGGCGCGCGGCGCAGTGCATCCGAAAAGGTCGTGCCGGTGAAGTTGCCGAGGTCGTCCGCCGAAATCACGTCCGAGTCATTCTCGGCCGTGCGCTGCAGGTTGAGCGCGTTGGCGCGCGCGCTGCGCGACCCGTAGACGGTGATGCCCAGGTCCTTGTTGACGCCCTCGGTCATCGCGATGTCGGCGCGGTAGTGCTGGCCGGGCGCCAAGGCCACCGACTGCTCGACGGGGGCAAGGCCCAGGAAGGAGACCGACAGCGTGTAGGTGCCGGCCGGCACATCGTGGAAGCTGAAGGCCCCCAGATTGTCCGCCTTCGTGCTCTGTCCGCTCGGCTCGAGGCGGACCAGAGCGCCCGCGACGCTGCGGTCGTCCCCGGCGCCCACGACGCGACCGTCGATCGTGCCGGTCTCCCCGACGTTGCTACTGGCGGCACTGCCTGAGCCCTTCGGCGGCGTGGGCGGGCCGGCAGCACCGACCAGGAAGGTGCCGCCCGCAGTCACCTCGAGTGGGAGGCCGGTGCCGCGCAGCAGGTACCGGAACGCGGCTTCCGGGGTATAGCGGCCGTGCAGTGCCGGCGCGGTGACCCCCTTTACCGCATCGTCCTTGAAAACGAGGTTCGCCCCTGTCGCCGAGGCCAACGCGCGGAGCGACACCGCCAGCGGCTGGCGCGGCAGGTCAAGCTGGTACGTCGTCTGAGCGCGCGCTGCGACCGGCGTCGCCAAGGCACACGCCACCAGAGCATATCTTGAGACCATCGATTACCCCCCAAAGGCCGCGCTTACGCGGCTTCCCGGAAGGTAGACGAACATTAATCGCCAACCCGACATCAGGGCGACACAAAAAATTCATAGCCGGCGCCCCAGCCGACATCTTGATGCAAATGTTCGCGAAGCGCGCGACTATTCCTCGATCTGCAGCTGCCGGCCATCCCTGACGACGCGCCATCCGTGGAGCCGCGCCACCGCCGCGGCGAATTCGGCGGTATCGTTGGTCGAGAACACGCCCGATACCGGCACCGCCGCCAGTCGCGGATCGGGTACCGTGACCTGCGGCCCGCCATAGCGTTCCAATTGGGCGATCGCACCGGACAAGGGCGTCTCGTCGAACACGATTTGTCCGCGGCGCCAGGCGGTCACGGTGTCGATCGCCGGCGTATCGATCGCTGCGGGGGCATCCTTGTCGGCGATCAGCCGCTCTCCGGGAACGAGCACGGTCGGCTTCGTGCCGTCCGTCGCCGTACGGCCCCGCGCCACCTGCGTGACCTCGACCTTGCCCCTCAGCAGTGTCACCTCGACGTTGCCGTCGATGCGGCGGACGATGAAGCTGGTGCCGACGGCGCGCACCCGCTTGTCGCCGGCGAAGACGATGAACGGCCGCTTGGTGTTATGGGCAACGTCGAACATCGCTTCGCCGTGATCGAGCGTGATGCGGCGGATGTCGCGCCGGTAATCGACCGCCAGCCTGGTATCGGTGTCCAGTGCGATGCGGCTGCCGTCGGTCAGCGTCGCGACCTCCTGCTCGCCGCGCGCGGTGACATAGCTGGTCGGCCGATGCGCCGCCCACCATGCGAGGCTGCACACCATGACCAGCAGCGACGCCGCGAGCGCCAGCGCTCGCAGCGCGACCGGGTAGGACGACAGCGATGCGCCACGCGCTGGTGCCGATGCGTCTTCGTCGGATGGGCCCGCGCGATGCCCTGTCGCGCCCGGGATCATCGCCCAAATCTCAGTGGCCCGCTCGAAGGCGTCGCGCCGCGCCGCGCTGTCGCCCAGCCAGGACTGCAGCGCCGCTTCGGTCGCGCTGTCGCGTCGCGGCGATTGGAGCCGCGCGATCCAGGCGGCTGCCTCGGCATCCGCATTGGCATCCTCGCGTGGAGAAGGTGGCGTCACCATCCCTCCATCCACCGCATCAGCTGCAAGGTGGCGCGTGCGACCTGCTTTTCGACCGCGGCGACCGACATCTGCTCGCGCCGGGCGATCTCGGCGTAGCTCAGTTCGTCCAGGCGTCGCATCAGCAGGATGCGCCGGGTGCGCTCCGGCAAGGCCTGCAGACCAGCCGAGGCATGACGCAGCCGCGCCTGCTCCTCCGCCACCTGCGCGGGATCGGGTTGCGCCCGATCGGCAATCCGGTGGACATTGTCCTGCTCGACGAACGGCGCGCGCGCGCGGCGGCGCGCATGGTCGATCGACAGATTCACCGCCGTTCTCACCAAGAGCGCCTCCCGCGACCGCGCGCGATGCGCACGTTCGTATTGTTCTACCCTCAGGAATGCCTCCTGCACCAATTCATCTGCATCCGCTTCGGACACGCCGCGCCGCAGTACCGCTCGTCTTGCCTTGGACAGCATTTCCGACAGGTTGGGCATCGCGTGAACCGTCTCCCCAAGGTACAGACGATCAAGCCGCTCGAATCCGACATGGAAAGATCGCTGTACCTCGTGACCGGCATAAGGCCCATGAGGCCCCGCGTCAGCTATGGATCGCGGCCGCATCCCTGGCGTGACCGCGTCCCTCACCGATGGTGGGCGAAACGCGCGCCACACGAGCAGACCGTCCACCTTCGACAATCGTATATTGTATATACTCTTTGACATCGGTGCGGGACGTTGATTTTAGTCATGGTTCAACAGCACTCGCGAGAGCCCATCATGATCCTGCGCCGCGCATCAATCCTGGGGATGGTCCTGATCCTCGACGTGGGCGCTCGCGCCCCTGCCGAGCAGGCGTCACGCAGCCAAGCCCTTACCGGTCCCCGCGCCGCGGTGGCCCAACTCACAACCTCCGCGTTCAAAGTGGCTTTGCGCAGCGATACCCAGACGCTGGCGCAGCTGTCGCCAAAGGCGGACGAAGCGTTCAGCTTCGTGCCCACCAGCGACGCGGGGCAGCGCGCATGCGACGGCTATATGCACATCGGCGACCTGAACGTTCGCCTGCGGCTGCCGGGCGGCACCTGGCACGATTTCGCCTCGTCACAGCATCGCGTGCCGGTCGCGCCGCTCCGCACCGCCGACGGGGTACTGGCGGCGGCCGACATCACCGCTACCATGGGGCCGGGCATTCCGTTGCGGGTGACCAGGTCCTGGCGCCGCGAGAGCGACGCGCTGGAGCTGCAGTTCCAGCTGACCAATCGCGCCGATCAGCCCGTCGAGATCGGCGGCCTCGGCATGCCCATGGTGTTCGACAACGTCCTGACCGGCCGTTCGCTCGAACAGGCGCATGCGCAGGCGAGCTTCGTCGATCCCTATATCGGGCGCGATGCCGGCTACCTGCAGGTTACACGCCTCAACGGTCAGGGGCCGGCGCTGTTGGTGATCCCGGATCCGGGAACGCCGCTGGAAGCGTATCGGCCGATCCGGCAATATGATGCGAAGGGCAACGCCAACATCTTCACCGACAGGACCAAGCGCGGGCAGACGGCGGAAGGCTTCTACGACTGGACCGTCGCCAGCAAGGGCTTCGCCGAGGAGGAATGGAAGGACGCCGGGCGGCAATGGAATGTCCCGACCAGCATCACCCTGGCGCCGGGCGAGACGCGTACGATCGGCGTGCGGTTCGTGCAGTCGCCGACGATCGAGGCGATCGAAGGGACGCTGATCGCTCATCAGCGACCGGTCGCCGTCGGCGTACCCGGCTATGTCGTTCCGACCGACCTCGACGCGTCGCTGTTTCTAAAGGCTCCCCATGCCGTCGTTGGCATGGCAAGCGACCCGGTGGGTACGCTGACGGTGACGCCGGCGGGAACCGCCCACGGCTGGTCGCGCTACGCCGTGCGCAGCCAAGGCTTCGGCCGCGCGCGGCTGACGATCAGCTACAGCGACGGATCGAAGCAGACGGTCAGCTACTACATCACCAAGCCGCTCGCACAGACCGTTGCCGACCTCGGACATTTCACCACGACCCGGCAGTGGTTCGACGACAACAGCGATCCGTTCCACCGTGCGCCCGCGATCCTCAGCTACGATCACGATGCCGGCAGGATCATCACGCAGGAACCACGCGTGTGGATCGCCGGCATGAGCGACGAGGGCGGTGCCGGCAGTTGGGTCGCGGCGATGATGAAGCAGCTCGACAACCCGGCGCCCGAAGAGGTCGCCAAGCTCGAACGCATGGTGGACGAAACCGTCTGGGGCAAGCTGCAGGTCGCCGCCGGCCCGCATGCCGGCGGCGTCAAGAAGAGCCTATTCTATTACGATCCCAAGGTGCATCCCGGCTATTACGATCCGGCGACCGACTGGACGACCTGGACCTCCTGGTCGAAGAAGCAGGCCGACGATCTCGGCCGTTCGTTCAATTATCCGCATGTCGCGATCGGCTATTGGGTGCTCTACCGCCTGGCGCGCGATCACCAGGGGCTCGTCACGCGGCATGACTGGCGCTGGTATCTCGATCACGCCGACCTGACGGTCACGGCGATGATGCGCGAGGCGCCTTACTATACCCAGTTCGGCCAGATGGAGGGTGAGGTCTTCATCGACATCCTCCAGGACCTGCGCCGGGAGGGGATGACGGCCAAGGCCGACGAACTGGAAGCGCTGATGAAGAAGCGCGCCGATCACTGGGCATCGCTACGCTATCCGTTCGGCAGCGAGATGCCGTGGGATTCCACCGGCCAGCCCGAAGTCTACGCCTGGATGCGCTATTTCGGGCATGACGAGAAGGCGGCGGAGACACGCGACGTCATCCTCGGCTACGACCCGACCATCCCCAGCTGGGGCTATAACGGCAATGCCCGCCGCTATTGGGACTTCCTCTATGGCGGAAAATTCCCGCGGATCGAACGCCAGATCCACCATTACGGCTCGACCAACAACGCCATCCCGCTGTTCGATGCCTATCGCCGCGATCCCAGTGACCTCTACCTGCTGCGCGTCGCTTATGGCGGCATGATGGGCGGCATCACCAATATCGGCGAGGACGGATTCGGCTCCGCAGCGTTCCACAGCTGGCCGGACATGATGCGGTGGGACCCGTACACCGGCGATTACGGCATGGGGTTCTTCGGCCATGCCTATACAACGGCAACCTATCTGGTCGACGATCCGACGTTCGGGTGGATCAGCTTCGGCGGCAACCTGCATCGTCGCAATGGGGACATCATCGTCGAACCGAAGGACAGCGCCCGCGCCCGCGTGTTCGTCGCCCCGGCGACGCTGTGGCTGACGCTCGACGCCGGGAAGTTCCAACGGCTGAGCTATGACCCGTCGACGGAAACGGTGACCGTCACGCTGGACGCGGCCACCGCCCACACCAAATACGCGCTGCTGCGCGTCGAGCAGACCGCGCGGGGAGCCGACTATGGCGTCGAGGGCTACGGCCGCCAACGCGGCGCCTATTCGATCCCGCTCGGTGACGGCCCGACCGTCGTTCGGTTGCACAAGGTGCCGAGCGGTCACTGACGCCGGATAGACGCCCCGTAGCCACCGACCGCAGCCGGCGGCTACGGGGCCTAGGCGGCGTGGGCCGGGAGCCGAAGCATCAGCACGCCGTGCGTGGGGATTGTCGCCGCCGGGCCGGCGCCAACAGGCTGGCCGGTCCAGACATCCAGCGCCGCGCCCTCGGGAACGTCCCTGGCTATCGAAGCGGCCGCAGAGACGGGCTGGTCCGTGCGATTGAAATAGGCGATTGCACGCCCACCGTCGGCGAGAGGGCGCGACCAGATGTCGATGTCCCCATCGATCCGCAGCCGCTGGCCCGCCGCGCCCAGCGGGTCCTGATCGATTGCAACGACTGCCTTGTTGGTCAGCAAGGCGCGCGTGGCCTCATCCGTCTTGCGAAGGTCGTTGCCCAGGATCAGCGGTGCCGCCTGCATCGCCCAGAGCGACAGATGCGTGCGGTATTCGTCGAGGCTCATGCCGCCGTTTCCGATCTCCAGCATGTCGAGATCGTTCCACCCGCCGGGCCCGGCATCCGTCGCTTCACCGCCGGTACCGAAGCCGATTTTCGCCATCGAGTCGTAGGCGTCGACGATGTCACCTGACGTCCGCCACAGATTGCCGCCGACGTCTCGCCCCCAGCTACCGACCCGGTCACGACCGTACTGGCACAGGCTGAAAACGATCGCGCGCCGGCTTGCCTGCAGCGCCGCGCCCATCTCCTGATAGGCAGCCTTCACTTCCCCGACGGTCCGAAAGATGCCTTCGCCCGAACACAGATCGTATTTGAGGTAGTCGATTCCCCAGGCGGCAAAGGTCTTCGCGTCCTGCGCGACGTGACCATAGCTGCCGGTGTAACCGGCGCAGGTCTTGGGCCCGGGCGAACTGTAGATGCCAAGCTTCAGGCCGCGAGCGTGCACATAATCGGCCAACGCCTTCATGTCGGGGAAGCGGTCGTTGGGATGCAACGTGCCGTCGGCGTCGCGCTCGCCCTGCCAGCCGTCATCGATGTTGATGTAGCGATAGCCGGCGTCGCGCAGCCCCGACGACACCATCGCGTCGGCGATCTGGCGGATCGTCGTGTCGTCGATCTTGTCGGCGAAATGGTTCCAGCTGCTCCAGCCCATCGGTGGCGTCCGCGCGAGGCCGTTGGCAGGCAGCTTGCGCAGCGCCGGCAAGGGGTTCGGCGGCAACAGGTAGCGCGCGATCTCTGTCGCCCGTCCGGATCGGCCGATGGCGGCGACATGCTGATACCAGATATCGCCCTGCACTTTGACGCCGTCGCCGTCGCGGCGAATGGTCCAGGTGGTCGGCGCGTCGCCGGGGCTCGGCCGCTCGATCTGGAACGTTGCCGTGTCACCGGAAATGCGAAGCGACCGCATCGGCACCTCGCCATACCAGTCGGTGAAGAGCTCGCCGCTCGCACGATCGCCGAATTGCTGGATCTGGATCGCGCGCAGCCCGGGATAGTCCTGCACCTCGTCGAACAGCCATGTGCCGCCCAAGGCGGCAGGCGGCGTGTCGGCAGCGACCGATGCGGTCAGCGGCACCGCCATCATCATCGCGGCGAAGGCCAGTTTCTTCATGCATCCCCCTGTTGGTCAACTCGTTGCAGTCTGGGACGCGACCGCTGAGCGAGACTGGGCATATCGTGGCGCCGAGAAGCTGCCGCCCATGTGCGTCCCCGCCGCCGGAACTGCCTATTGAGCGTTCACCCGAACGGCCGGTCGATCGAAGGCGATGGCTCCGTGAACCACTGCGCGCCGTTCTCGGTGACGTGAAAGTGATCCTCGAGCCGGACGCCGAAACGATCGGGAATGACGATCATCGGCTCGTTGGAAAAGCACATGCCCGGCGCCAGCGGCGTCTTGTCGCCGCGCACGAGATAGGCGGGCTCATGGATCGACAGGCCGATGCCGTGCCCCGTCCGGTGCGGCAGGCCGGGGAGCTTGTAATCGGGCCCGAGGCCGGCCTTTTCCAGCACACGGCGCGCGGCCGCATCGATGGCCTCGCACGGCACACCCGGCGCGACGGCATCGAATGCCGCCTGCTGCGCTTCCCGCTCGAGCGACCAGATCGTTCGCTGCTCGGCGGTCGGCGCACCGAACACATAGGTGCGCGTGATGTCGGAATGATAGCCATGGATGCGGCAGCCGGTGTCGATCTGGACGATATCGCCTTCCGCGAGTTCGGGATCGCCGGGCAACCCGTGGGGAAACGCGCTGGCGCGGCCGAATTGCACGATGACGAAGCTGTTGCCGCCGGGTGCCCCGATCGCACGATGGGCGGCGTCAAGGAAGCGGGCGACTTCGCTGGCGCGGATGCCGGGCCGCAGGATGCGGGCGGCGCGACGCTGCACCTCCAGCGTCATCGACTTGGCCTGCTGCATCAGTGCGAGTTCGACCGGCGACTTGATCATCCGGCAGCCGTCGATCACCGCGGATGCGGCGCGAACGCCGCACGACGGCGCCGCGCGGGCGATGCGATCGACGAACAGGAAGCTCATCGCGGGATCGATCGCCAGCGTGTCGTGGCCGGCATCCGCCAGCGCCGCAGCGATCATCGCCGCAGGGTTCTCGTCCTCTTCCCAAAGGCGCAGCTCGGCCTCGATCGCCAGATCGGCCTCCAGGGTGCCCCGCTCGAAATTGGGCGCGACGATCACCGGCCGACCGGTCACCGGCAGCAGCATCGCCACCAGCCGCTCGCTCTCGCCCCAGGGAATGCCGGCGAAGTACCTCAGGCTGTCGCCCGCCCCCACCAGCAACGCCCCTGCCCCGATGTCGCGCGTCAGCCGCCGCGCGCGCTCCAGCCGCGCCGCGTAATCACTCGCGCCGGGCGGCGGCGCGCACTCGCGCCACGGCGTGATGGCGTCTAGCTCCTGCGTCGCGGTCGAGCCGCCGATCCCGCTCGTCATGATTTCCTCCTTCGATGATGATCGGCGACCCACTTCGCCATGATGTTCAAAAAGCTGTTGTTCGCCCCGATCTTATATCGTATACGAATTGCATATTCAACGGAGGACATCACGGAATGATCGCGTCGAAGGCCTTGTGGACGGGGGTATACCCCGCCGCAACAACCCAATTCGCTCAGGACGGTTCGGTCGATATCGACGCGACCCAGCGAATCCAGACGGCGCTGGTCGATGACGGCGTCGATGGGCTGATCCTGCTCGGCACCTGTGGCGAGAACAATTCGCTCAGCGTGGATGAGAAGCGCGCCGTCCTGTCGGGCGGTGTCGAAGCGCTCAAGGGCCGCGTGCCGCTGGTGGCGGGCGTGTCGGAGTTCACCACCGAGGCCGCCATCGCCTATGCCCGGGACGCCGAAAAGATCGGCGTCGACGCGCTGATGGTGTTGCCGGCGATGGTCTATGTCCCGAAGCCCGAGGAGCTGGCGGTGCATTTCCGCATGGTGGCGGAGGCGACGTCGCTGCCGATCATGCTGTACAACAACCCACCGGCCTATCGCGTCAACGTCGACTTCGACACGCTGGAGGCGCTGCGCGATGTCGCGAACATCGTCGCCGTCAAGGAAAGCGCGCCCGACCCGCGGCGCTTCACCGATCTCTTCAATCGCTTCGGTGATCGTTATTCGGTGATGGCCGGGCTGGACGACATCGCGCTGGAGGGCCTGATGCTCGGCGCAACCGGCTGGGTGTCCGGGCTGACCAGCGCATTCCCCAGCGAATCGGTGCGCCTGGTGGCGGCCGCCAATGCCGGCAACTGGCAAGAGGCGCGCGACATCTATCGCTGGTTCATGCCGCTTCTCCATCTCGACGCCGAGCATGATCTGGTGCAGTCGATCAAGCTTGCCGAGGCGATCATGGGTCGCGGTAGCGAGCGCGTGCGCATGCCGCGGATGCCGCTGATCGGGGAGCGCCGCGCGGAGGTGACGCGGATGGTCGAGCAATGCCGGGCAACGCAGCCGAGCAAGCGACAGAGCGAGATGGCCTGACCGCGATGCGTCACGTCTTCTTCTGCATCGACGGCCACACCGCCGGCAATCCGGTACGGCTGGTCGCCGGTGGTGCGCCGCTGCTGCGCGGCGCGACGATGGCGGAGCGGCGCCAGGACTTCATGGCGCGGTTCGACTGGATCCGCACCGGCCTGTGCTTCGAACCGCGCGGCCATGACATGATGTCGGGCGGCTTCCTCTTCCCGCCGTCGGAGCCGGATACGGACGTCGGCATCATGTTCATCGAAACCTCCGGCTGTCTGCCGATGTGCGGCCACGGTACGATCGGCATGGTGACCTTCGGCCTGGAACACGGCCTGATCACCCCGCGCGAGCCGGGGCGGCTGCGGATCGAAACGCCGGCCGGCATCCTCGATGCGACCTATGTCGCCGAGGGCGGCCGCGTCCGATCGGTGCAGTTCCGCAACGTGCCCGGCTATCTCGCTGTCGAGGGAGTCGAAATCGACGTGCCGGGGCTGGGCCCCCTGGTGGTCGATGTCGCCTATGGCGGCAATTATTACGCGGTCGTCGAGCCTCAGGGTGGCTACACCGGGCTCGACGATTTCAGCGCGGCGCAGATCATCGCCTTCAGCCGGCAGGTGCGGTCGCTGATGCGAGAAGCGGTGGATCCGGTGCATCCGGTCGACCCGCGCATTCACGGCGTCAGCCACGTGTTGTGGGCCGACCGGCCGAAGCACCCGTCCGCCGACGCGCGCAACGCGGTGTTCTACGGCGACAACGCGATCGACCGCAGCCCGTGCGGCACCGGGACGTCGGCCCGAATGGCACATCTTGTCGCGAAGGGGCGCCTCAAGGCGGGCGATCGCTTCGTCCACGAAAGCTACATCGGCAGCTTGTTCACCGGCCGCGTCGAGGAACTGACGACGCTGGGCGACCAGCCGGCGATCATCCCCTCGATCGAGGGATCGGCGATCGCGACGGGGTTCAACACCATCTGGATCGACCGCGAGGATCCCTTCTGGGCCGGATTTTCGGTCACCTGATCAGAATTAAAACCGTTGGAGAGTGGGGACATGGGTGCATTGGGGCGGATCAAACCTATCGAGCGTGACGCCGGCGACGTTACGCATCGCCTGAAACCAACCCTCTCCTGGCCCCATCTGATCGCCCTTGGCGTCGGCGCGATCGTCGGCACCGGCATCTATACGCTGACCGGCGTCGGCGCCGACCGCGCCGGCCCTGCCGTGATCGTCGCCTTCGCCATCGCCGGCGCGGTGTGCGCCTGCGCCGCGCTTGCCTATGCCGAGCTGGCGACGATGATCCCGGCGGCGGGGAGCGCCTATACCTACACCTATTCGGTGCTGGGCGAGACGATCGCCTGGATCGTCGGTTGGAGCCTGATCCTGGAATATTCGCTCGCCTGTTCGGGCGTTGCGGTCGGCTGGTCGGGCTATCTCGTCGGCCTGATCCAGTCCGCTGGCGTGCATCCGCCGCAATGGCTGCTCGCCGGGCCGAGCGCCGGCGGCATCATCAACCTGCCGGCAGTCGTGGTCGCGATGGCGATCGCCGCGATGCTGATCGCCGGCACCCGCGAGAGCGCCACTGTCAACATCGTGCTGGTCATCATCAAGCTGGTCGCGCTCGCGGTGTTCGCCGTGGTCGTCTTCCCGGCGTTCGACGCGAGCAACCTGCATCCGTTCATGCCCTATGGCTTCGGCAGCCATTTCGACGCCGGGGAGAAACGCGGGGTGATGGCGGCGGCGGCGATCGTGTTCTTCGCCTTCTACGGCTTCGATGCCGTCGCCACCTCGGCCGAGGAGGCGCGCAATCCCGGCCGCGACCTCACCATCGGCATCGTCGGATCGATGCTGATTTCGACCTCGATCTACATCCTCGTCGCGGTCGCCGCGGTGGGCGCGGTGTCCTACGCGACGCTCGGCGGATCGCCCGAGCCCCTCGCCCTGGTGCTGCGCGAGCTCGGCCATCCCGTCACCTCATGGCTGGTTGCGGGCGCGGCGCTGGTGGCGCTCCCCTCCGTCATCCTGGTGATGATGTACGGGCAGAGCCGCATCTTCTTCGTCATGGCCCGCGACGGCCTGCTGCCGCGGCGCCTCGCCAAGGTCTCAACGCGCACCGGGACGCCCGTTTTCGTCACGGCGCTGACGGGGGTGTTCGTCTCGCTGATCGCCGCCTTCTTCAATGTCGGCGAGATTGCCGAGCTGGCCAATGCCGGCACGCTGCTCGCCTTCATTGCGGTCGGCGCATGCATGATGATCCTGCGCCGCCGCGCGCCCGACCTGCAGCGCGTATTCCGCTGCCCGGCACCGTTCGTCGTCGGCACGCTGGCGATCCTCGGCTGCATCTACCTGCTGATCAGCCTGCCCGAGAAGACGCTCGTCCGGTTCGTGATCTGGAACGTGATCGGGCTGGTCGTCTATTTCCTCTATGGCCGCTCGCGCAGCTTGCTGGCGCGCGACGTGGTCGCCGCGGCGGAGTAAGGCGGCGACACGTTCCGCGAGCGTCGATATCGCTTGACGACCGGCGCCGCCGCTCGTGTAATACCGTATACGTTCCTTGGGGCGGGAGTTCCTCGCGTTGCACCCTTCTTCCCGACCGTCCACCGCCATCGTCATCGGCAACGGCGTCGTCGGGCTCACCTCGGCGATAGCGCTGCAACGTCGCGGTTGGGCGGTGTCGCTCGTCGCGCCCGACGAGCCATGGCGCGGCGCATCATGGGGGAACGCCGGCCATATCGCCGTCGAACAGATCGAGCCGCTGGCCTCTCCGGGCATGCTTCGCACGCTGCCGCGGCGCCTCTCCTGTTTCGGCGGACCTGCCGCATTTCCCTGGCGCGACGTGCGGCACTGGCTGCCCTTCTCGCTGCGGTTGCTTGGCGCATCGACACCTGATCGCTTTCGCCGCGGCACCGCGGCGTTGCGCGGCATGCTGGCAACCGCAATCGCGGCCTGGCAGCGACTGCTGCAGGATGCCGGTGCCGCCGACCTGCTGCGCCTCGACGGCCATTTCATCGTTTGGGAGAATGCCGCCAGCGCCGCACGTGGCACGCAGCGCTGGCTCAACGCCGATATTGGCACCGCGACGGCGCGGCGGGCGACGGCAAGCGAACTCGCCGATCTGCAGGCACTCAGCAAGGCGCTTCTCGCCGGGGCGATACGGATCGACGGCAGCGGCCAGATCGTCGACATGACTATCCTCGGCCGCGCCTTGGCCCATCATTTTGTGGACATCGGCGGCAATCGAGTTGCTGGGCGCGCGGTGCGAATAACGCCCGGTCCCTCGATGCCGGCAGTCGTCACCGAGACGGGTGAGCAGCTCTCGGCGGACCGCGTCGTCGTCGCCGCCGGTGCCGCTTCACGCGACCTGTTGACACCGCTTGGCCTCGCTGCGCCCATGATCGCGGAGCGCGGCTATCACATCCAGACGACGAACACCGCATGGCCAGCCGACATGCCGCCGGTGGTGTTCGAGGATCGCGCGATGATCGTCACGCGCTTCGCATCGGCATTGCGCGCGGCAAGCTTCGTCGAATTCTCGCATCCCGACAGCCCCGCCGATCCGCGCAAATGGGCGCGGCTGCGCGCCCATGTCGCCGCGCTCGGCCTTTCGTTCGACGAACCGGTCGAACAGTGGATCGGCGCCCGGCCGACACTGCCCGACTATCTTCCCGCAATAGGCGTCGATCGTGCGCACCCCTGGCTGGTCTATGCCTTCGGGCATCAGCACCTGGGCCTGACACTCGCCGCCACCAGCGGCGAAGCCGTCGGCGCGCTGGTTGCCGGGGAGGCGCCCTATACCGATATCACCCCCTTCTCGCTCGACAGGTTCGGGCGATGAGACCCGTCCAGCGGCTCACCCGGCGCCTTCCCTGCTCCGGATGGCCCGCTCGACGCGACGACCGGCGACCGCTTTCGGCGCAGGCGAAAGAGAGATACAGTATATGGCGACCGTTGCTTCCAAGGCTCAGAAAATGAACACGATCATCATCCGCAATCTGTCTGACCAGCTGGTCGATCTGGTGCGCGATCGCATCCTCGCCGGGCAGGTGCCGGTCGACCAGGCGATCCGGCAGGATGCCCTCGCCTCGGAGCTTGGCGTCAGCAAGATTCCGCTGCGTGAGGCGTTGACCCGCCTTGAACAGGAAGGGCTGGTGCGGTCGCAGGCCAATCGCGGCTTCTTCGTGCGCACGCTTTCCGCCGCCGAGGCGGAAGAAGTCTATGCGTTGCGCCTCAAGCTCGAGCCCGAAGCCGCCGCGCAAGCCGCCACCAGGGCGAGCGATGAGGATCGGGCGGCCGCCATCGCCGCGCTGGAAACGCTAGATGACGTGACGACGCACAACGGCGACGGCGTCGGCGCGTTCAACCGCGCCTTCCACCTCGCGCTGATCCGGCCGGCGGGCCAGTCGATCACGACGCAGTTGCTCGAGCGCCTTCACGTCCTGAGCGATCGCTACGTCCGCAAGCATCTCGAACCGCTCGGCCGCGACGAGCGCGCCAATGAGGAACATGCCGAACTGCTGCGCCTTTGGCTGGAGCGCGACGAGAAGGGCGTCGCCAAGAGCATGCACGCCCACATCAAGAAGACGATCACCGATCTGCGCCGCCAGCTCGTGTCGAACGGCGGCTGACACCGCGTTATTGCGGCGCGTCGTCGGGCAGGCTGTTCCAGTCCGGCGTCGCTTCGCCGAGCAGGTGACGAACGAAGAACGCGAACTGCCGCCGTTCGGCATAATAGATCGGCCCGGTCGAGCGGCCGGTGGTATGCTCACCGCCGGGGACTTCGAGCAGGTCGAAATCCTTGTGCGCCTTGATCAAGGCATCGACCAGCTGCAGCGATGACGACGGGTCGACATTGCTGTCCTGCTCCCCGAAGATCATCAGCAGATTGCCCTTCAGGCGCGCGGCATTCACGACGTCGGACGCGCGCAGATAGCTGTCGTCGACCGGCCAGCCGAGCCATTGTTCGTTCCAGCTGATCTTATCCATCCGGTTGTCGTAGCAGCCGGCATAGGCAACCCCGACGGTGTAGAAATCCGGGTGGAACAGCAGCGCCGACACGGTGCTCTGCCCGCCGGCCGAGCCGCCATAGATGCCGACGCCGCGGCTGATGTCGTACCACGGGAATTTGGCGGCCGCCGCCTTGTGCCACAGGATACGATCGGGAAAGCCTGAATCCTCCAGATTCTTCCAGGCAACGTCCTGGAACGCCTTGGAGCGGTTGGCGGTGCCCATGCCATCGATCTGCACGACGATGAAACCCATGTCGGCGAGCTCCTGCATGCCGACGACCTTGTCGCCGCCGGAATGATAGCCGAACGGCCAGAAAGTCTTCGGCACGAAACTGTCATGCGGCCCGGCGTAGATATTCTCGATCACCGGGTATTTCTTGTCGGGGTCGAAATCGCGCGGCTTGACGATCAGGCCATAGATGTCCGTCTTGCCGTCGCGCCCCTTGGCGACGAACGGCTCGGGAAACTTGAAGCCTGCCGCGGCCAGGCGCGAAATGTCACCCTTCGCGATGGTGCGAACCAGCGAGCCGTCGGCAGAGCGGCGGAGCTCGGCCACATTGGGCAGGTCGACGCGGGAATAAGTGTCGACATAATAGGCGCCGTCGGATGAGAAGGCGAGCTCATGGTCGGCGATGGCGGGCGTCAGCGCTGTCAGGCCGGTGCCGTCGAAGTTGATCCGATAATAATGGACGAAATAAGGGTCCTCGCCGGGGTTCATGCCGCTCGCCGCGAACCAGATCTGCCGTTTGTCGTCGTCGACGCGCACCACACCCCGCACCGGCCAATCGCCTGAGGTGATCTTGGTCTTCACCCGCCCGGTCCTGCCGTCGTAGAGATAAAGGTGGGTCCAGCCGTCGCGTTCCGATAGCCAGATCAGCTCGTCGCCCTTGCCATGCACGTCGTGCCAATAGGCGCGATCCTGCCAGATGAAGGTCTTCGTCGTTTCGGAGACCACGGCGCGGGCCGCCCCGCTGTCGGCATCAACCTCCACGATCTTCGCCTGCTGATGGCCCCGCTTCGCATAGCGGAAGGCGAAGGTCGCGCTGTCGGCGCGCCAATGCATGTCCGTCAGCTGATAGGGATTGGGAAACAGTGCGTTGGAAACCTCGATCTCCTGCGACGCTCCGTCGAGGGCGATGTGGAACAGCACCGGCTGATCCTGATCGATCGCGTCGCCCGGTTTGGGATAGAGTTGCCGGCGTACCTCGGGCTGCACTCGATCGTCCGGCGACGACAGCACCCGCGTCACGTAGCGGGCAAAGCCGGGTCGAACGCGGCTGACCATGATCTTGTGCGAGTCCGGCGACCAGCGGATCGTCTCCGGATCGTAGAAATTGCCTTGCGTGCCATCCTGGCTCAGGACGCGGACCGCTCCGCCGCCATGCGGGCGAACCACCAGATTGAAGCCCTGGACCAACGCCTCCCACTTCCCGTCCGGGGAGACATGCGGCGTGTTGTTGGCCGGCACGCGCAAGTCGCGCACGACGTCGAAGCCCTTCGGCCGATCCTTGTCCTCGATCGGTGCGCAGCCGGCGCCGACCAGCGAGCAGCGCCACGGATCGTATTCGATCGCGAACGTGATCGACTTGCCGTCCTTGCCATAGTTGAACTGCTCGAACGGCAGGCGCAGTGCGGTGTAGCTCTCGCCCGTCGCCTTGCTCAATTCCCGCCCGACCATCTGCTGGTCGAACGCGGCATGGCTGGCCCCGGTGTCGGCATTCTCGCGGACATAGGCGAAGCCGCCCTCCACCGTCTTGCGGAACAGGAAGTCGTGCGTGCCGTCGACCCAGGTCGCGGGAAAGGCGATGTCACGCGTCAGATACTGCCAGCGCTCGCGCAAGGTCAGCGCGTCGCGATATTGCTGCGCGCTCGGTGCCGCCGCCAAGACCGGTCCAGACGCCCAACCAGCAGCAAGTGCACTCACGGCAAGTGCGCCCCAAATCCGTCGCGTTCTCATTGCGCCCTCTTGTTCGATTTCTGCCCGGTTCGGCACACGGGAATTATCGCCCGTTAGGCGTGATCCGCCTCTTTCGACTTCGGCACATAGATCCGTACCCCGAATACCGGCCCCGCAGTCTTGCCGTCCCGCGGAGAGAAGCGGACGGTGACCGTCTGCTTGCCGCGCGTCAGCTTTTCCGGGATCGGGTAGTCGACGTCGAAGAACTCGCCGGGCTTTTCGTTTTCTAGGGTCTGCGTCGCGATGACGGCGCCATCGACCAGGATGTCGAAGGTGCGCTTGCGCTCGCCGCCCCAATAGGTCGCCTGCAACATCAGCGGGCCGGGACGAACCTTCATGGTGAACTCGAAATACCCGCCGGTCCGCGCATCGCGCCCGTTCCGACCGCGATAGGTAACCGGATAGGAGATATCCGACTGCAGCTTGTGATCGCGTTCGGCCTGCATCTCGCCCAGATGCATCACGTCCACCGAACGGGCGGCAAGATCGCGCAGCCGCGCCTGTTCGGCACGGTAGGCGACCTGCGCCTGTGCCCAGCCGTCATCGGTGAAGCGGCGGAAATAGACCGCGCTGCGCCGGGTGTAATTGGCATAGAACGGCCCGAAGGACATGTCGCCGGGCCGGCCGATGCCTTGCGTACGATACGCCGCCTGTTCGGGCGAGACCGGCTGAAAGCCGCCGACGAGATCGCTGCCCACCAGTGCCGGGGCATCGCCGCTCCATTCCTGATCGGCCGGCCCGAGATCGGCGGCAAGCACCATCGGTCCGCGCAATGCCGCCACGACAGTGTCGTCCCCTTCGGTCGGCTCCAGCCGGATGGCCATCGGGATGTCCAGCGTCACGACGTCACCGGCGCGCCAACGGCGTTGCACGACGGCATAGCCCTTGTCCCGCAGCACCGTCGCGGGCTTGCCGTTGACCGATACGGCGGCCTCGGGCGCCCAGGCGGGGATGCGCAGCGCGAGAGCGAACGGCTTGCTGCTGCCGAGCTTGCGAACGGTCAGCGCCACCCTACCGTCATATGGGTAAGCGGTCGTCAGCTCGACCTCGGCCTGCCGCGCTTTCCAGGTCGCCGTAGCGGGGATGAACAGGTTGACGAACAGCGTGTCGCCCCCCTCGCCCTCCCAGAAGATCGAATCTCCATGCTTGGCATGGCTCTCCATCCCCGAGCACACGCAGCACCAGAAATCGTCGAACGGGCTCGACCAATCGCGTTTCGTGCCGGACATCAGCGGCGTCATGTAGGTGAACATGCCGGTCGCCGGATCCTGCTGCCCCAGGATGTGGTTGAGGTGCGTCCGCTCGTAATAGTCGAACACCGCGGCGTCCGGCTGCCACGCGAAGATGTGACGGCTGAGCTTCAGCATGTTGTAGCTCGAGCAGCCTTCGCAGGTCTGCTCGGTGATATGCTTGGCGATGGCGTCGGGCTCGAAGAAATATTCGCGGTCGCCGTTGCCGCCGATGACGAAACTGTGGTGGTTGGTCACCGTTTCCCAGAAGAAGCGCGGGGCGATCGCGGCCTGGGGGGCGCCGGTCACTTCATGATAGCGCGCGATGCCGATCACCTTGGGAATCTGCGTGTTCGAATGCAGGTTGGGCAGGATGTCCTGCCGCTGCGTCAGCGGATCGATCACGGCGTCGTGGTGGAACCGTTCCGCCAGGCGGCGCCAGCGTGGGTCGCCGGTGCGGCCGTACATGTCCGCGAAGCTCTCGTTGATGCCGCCGAATTCGCAGCCCAGCACCTCCTGCATCTGCGCCTTCGACAGCGCGCCGGTGACGTGATCGATATAGCCGCCGAACTTGACCGCGATGTCCAGCGCCTGGGGCCGGCCGAGATATTCGTGCACGTCGAGCAGCCCGGCAAAGACCTTGTGAAGGTTGTAGAAAGGCGACCAGGCGCCGTTGAGGTCGAACCCTGCCGAGCGGATGTCGCCGGCCATGATCTCCGGAAAGATCTCCTTGCCGTCGACGATCGTGCCATCCTTGCGCTTGCGCATGAAGCCGGCGACGTAGCCGTCGCCCTGCGCGTTCTGCACCTCGGCCATTTCGGACAGGATGTAG
>JBQCHA010000204.1:0-5694 GCA_051955175.1 Sphingomonas sp. | reverse complement strand
CTCGGACGCGCGGCGCCGGTGATAGTCCCTGTTCGTTTCCATGCCCCTTCAGTAGCGGAACAGACAACGAACGTCGTTGACCTGGATCAGCGTGCAGCTGCAGCGACGCAAACGCCTGTCGGTCGACTCGCCGTCGCGGATCCCGGCATGGCGTCGCGGTGCAGAACGCGCCGGCGCGGTTCGACCATCGACAACCGCATGGGCGCCCCGATCACAACAATGACCGCAGCCCGGCGATCGCTGCCGCCAGCATCAGGATCGTCAGGATGGCGGCCTCGATGTCGAGCGCCGTAATGCGTCGAGCTTTGTCGCGATCTCTTTCCATCGCTCTACCCCCTTCTGGTCGTTGGTGAGCGCCAGCGCGGCGATCCGCTCGGCCATATGTCCCGGCGCATCCACGCCGTAGCGACGCTCGAGGGCAAGCGCTTCGGCCCAGCGTTCCTGCTCCGGCGTCACCGGTGCGGCCAGCGGATTGCCCAGCCGCCGGCGATCATTGCGTCGCCGAGATCGCTCCCGTCGACGCTGCACCGCGCGACGATGCGGCCCCAGCGGTCGTAATCCGAGCCACCCCCGGGGCGTGCCGGTACTGGCTGGCAGTCGAGCGGCCGGCCATGGATCAGGCGGGCGAGCGCCGCCTTGCTCGCGTTGCCGTCCCCCGGCGCGCAGTGCCGGCCGCGCGCGCAATGACCCGGCAGCTCGGGGGCGTCGATCCGCGCCAGGCGCACCCGCTGTGCGCCGCAGCGGATCGTGTCGCCGTCGACGATCCGGGGTGACGCACAGGCGAACGCGGCGGCGGCGAACAGGATCAGCATGCGGTCCTCGTACCCGCTGGTCGGCCTGCTTCCTAGTCCGGCCGTAACCGCGGCGGTCGTCGCTCAGCGGCGTGGCGCCTCGCGCGTGGGCGCGACCGCGCTCTACTCGATCGCCTCCGGGCGCTCTCGCCGAGCCCCGCATGCGGGGCTCGGCCGTGCCGGTGACGATCGCTGGCGCTTGGAGCTGCGGACGCCGCGTCTGCCACGCGGCGGCGTCGTTTGAGCCTCCCGATGCGGCGGGTGCGGGCGGCGCTCCCGGCTAGGCCCGTCGCGGCCGCCGGCAACCCTGCGCTCGCGCTTCGGGTGCTCCACTGCGTTCCGCCCGTGCCGGTGCCGCCGGCCGCTCGCGCGGGCCTTTCTGGTCGCTTGTGCCGCCCACCCCCGCCTTCGCGGGGAGGCTTCGTGCCTTTTTCGGGGTGGCCGGGAGACGTCATGGCCACATCATCCAGCCGAACCGTCCGCCGCCGGCGCGGGACCGCGCGCGGCGAGCCGCGCGCCGACCTCTATGCCGAGGTGACGGCGCGCATCGTCGCCGAACTCGACGCCGGGCGCTTCCCATGGGTCCAGCCGTGGGGCGCCGCGCAGGCGAGCGGCGGGGCCGGGTGCGCGCTGCCGCGCAACGCGCTTTCCGGCCGTCCCTATTCCGGGATCAACGTCCTCATCCTGTGGGGCGCGGTGATCGAGCATCGCTGGCCGTCGCAAGGCTGGCTGACCTTCCGGCAGGCGCTCGCGGCCGGCGGCTGCGTGCGCAAGGGCGAACGCGGCACCACGATCGTCTATGCCGACCGGTTCACCCCCGCCGCCGAGAGCGAGCGCGCGGCGCGTGACGGCGACGATCCCCGCGCGATCGCCTTCCTCAAGCGCTTCACCGTCTTCAACGTCGCGCAATGCGAGGGCCTCCGCCCCGACCTCGTCACCGACCCCGCACCGCTCGCCGACCGCGAGATCGTGCCGGTCGCCGAGGCGGTCATCGCGGCATCGGGCGTGCCGTTCCGCGTCGGCGGCGACAAGGCCTATTACGCGCCGGACCCCGACCTCGTCGTCGTGCCGCCGCAACAGGCCTTTTTCGACCAGATCAATTATTACCAGACCGCGCTTCACGAACTGACCCACGCCACCGGTCACCCCAAACGGCTGGCGCGCGACCTCAGGAACGCGTTCGGCTCGAAGGATTACGCCCGCGAGGAACTGGTCGCCGAACTCGGCTCGGCCTACCTCTGCGCCGCGCTCGGCATCGTCCCCACCGTCCGCCACGCCGATTATCTCGGCGCATGGCTCGCGGTGCTGCGCGACGACAATCGGGCGATCTTCCGCGCCGCCAGCGCCGCCAGCAAGGCCGCCGACTGGCTGCTCGCCCGTCACGGCGAGGCCGAGGCGGCGCGGCTCGATGCGAGGGCGGCGGCATGATCCTCCTCACCCCCGATTGTCGCGTCGCGCTCCGCGCCAACCATCGAACCGGCCTCGCCGCCGCCCGCACCGGCGCGCACTTCGATCCCTTCCCGCTGCTCAAGCTGTTCAGTCCGGTCGGCGCCGCGACATGGCTCGCGACCGAACTCGACGCCGACGGCGACACCCTGTTCGGCCTCGCCGATCTCGGCTTCGGCTGCCCCGAACTCGGCGCGTTCAGCCTCGCCGAGATCGAGCGCGTCCGCCTGCCGTTCGGCCTCGCCATCGAACGCGACATTTGTTTCGGCAGCACCCGGCCGCTGTCGGTCTGGGCCGACGCCGCCCGCCGCGCCGGCTCGATCCTCGCCGCCGAGATCGCCCTGCGCGGGCCATGACCCGCGCTTCACGAGCTTCCGCCATGCTCGATGGCGAAAGACGATGGCGGGCGTCTCCCGCCAAGCAAGAAGCCGGCCCCGCTCATTCTCACGGTCGGCGGGACCGGTGCCTCAAGGAGCATCGCCGCTGCCGCCGGTCTCAAGCCCGCCGGCATCGGCCCTCGCAAGGAGCAAGACCATGACACTCGCTTTCATCGATCAATGCAAGCTCTCGGTCAGCCGGACCAACATGCGCTACGGCCGCAAGGCCCCCGACGTGACCGACATCCTGCCGACCGTACGCCGGCGCGGCATCATCCAGACCCTGCTCGTGCGCCCCGCCGGCGAGGACGGTCATTTCGAGATCGTCGCCGGCGCGCGGCGCTTCCACGCCGCGCGGATCGTCGCCGAGGAAACCGGCGAGGCCGAGCCGCTGCCGTGCCGGATCCTCGCCGAGGGCGACGATGCCGCCGCGATCGAGGCCTCGATGATCGAGAATCTCGCCCGGCTCGATGCCGACGAGGTCACCCAGTGGGAAACCTTCACGCGTCTCGTGAAGCAGGGCCGCAGCGTCGCCGACATCGCCGCGACCTTCGGGCTGCCCGACCTCGTGATCGCCCGGGTGCTCGCGCTCGGCAATTTGCTGCCGCGCATCCGCACCCTCTACCGCGACGAGGCGATCGACCGCACCACCATCCGCCACCTCACGCTCGCCAGCAAGAGCCAGCAGAAATCATGGCTGGCGCTGTTCGACGACGCGCAAGCCTACGCACCGACCGGCCACCAGTTGAAGGCATGGCTGTTCGGCGGACAGTCGATTCCGGTGCGCTTCGCCTTGTTCGATCCCGACAGCTTCGACGGCGCGATCGTCGCCGACCTGTTCGGCGAGGATCGCTATTTCGCCGATGCCGACGCGTTCTGGACCGCGCAGAACGCCGCGATCGAGGCGCGCCGCGCGGCCTATCTGGAGCAGGGCTGGAGCGACGTGGTGATCGTGCCGCCGTCGGAGCATTTTCACCTGTGGGACCATGAGAAGGCCGCCAAGCGCAAGGGCGGGCGCGTCTATGTCGATGTCCGTAGCACCGGCGAGGTCACCTTCCACGAAGGCTATCTCACGCGGCGCGAGGCGCAGCGCGTCGCGCGCGGTGAGACGCCCGACGCGCCCAGGCCGCCGCGTCCCGAGATCACCGCGACGATGCAGACCTATCTCGACCTCCATCGCCATGCCGCGGTGCGCGCCGCTTTGCTCGGCCATCCCGGCCTCGCGCTGCGCCTGATGGTCGCCCACGCGATTGGCGGATCGCAATTGTGGCGCGTGGCGCCCGAGCCGCAGACCACCAGCAACGACGCGGTGCGCGAGAGCGTCGAGACCTGTCGCGGCGAGACGCTGTTCGACGAACGCCGCCGCGCGGTGCTCGATATGCTCGGCTTTTCGCCCGAGGAACCGACCGTCACCGGCGGCAATGGCGACGATTATGGCGTCGCGGGGCTGTTTTTGCGGCTGATCGACCTGCCCGACGCGGTGGTCATGGAGATCGTCACCATCGTCATGGGCGAGACGCTGGCGAGCGGCAGCGCGGCGGTCGCCGCGCTCGGCACCGAGATCGGTATCGACATGGCCGACTGGTGGCAGGCCGACGATGCCTTCTTCGCGCTGATCCGCGATCGCGAAGTGCTGACCGCGATCGTCGCCGAGGTCGCCGGCGACGCCGTCGCCAGCGCCAATGCGAAGGAGAAAGCTGCGACGATGAAGCGCATCATCCGCGACCATCTCGACGGGGCGGACGGCCGCCCCAGGGTCGAGCGCTGGGTGCCCCGGTGGCTGGCGTTCCCGGCCTCGGCCTATACCCGGCGTGGCGGGGTCGGGACGGTCGCGGCGCAGGCGAAGGTCGAGGCGGCGCGCGCCCTGCCGGACCCCGACGATCCCGCGCCGCCGTTCGCCGAAGCGGCCTGATCGAGGCGAGCGGGACGGCGGCGATCCGCCGTCCCGCAAGCCTTGTCAGGCTGCGGACTTGTCGTGGCGCACGATTACCGGTCGCGTCTCGCCGCACAAGGCGCACGCGGCCTTGCGGCGTTCGAATCCGTCGGTCCCGGCGAGTTCGCTCGCGGCGCGCGCACCCTCCTCGCGTGCCGCAAGGTCGAGACGCTCACCGATACAGTCGTCGCAGATCGGTTCCGGCGACAGCCGGTCGACGAGCCGCCGAACCTGATCCACTACCCGCATCGCGATGCTCCCTGGCGCCCGTCTGGCGCGGCGGGGCGGCGGCGTCAATGACACAGATTGGAGCGCTGTTCGCGGCCTCGCCCCCGGCGCCGCGAGGGCCAGCGATCCGTCCGCCTTGCGCCTCGCCCAGTGGTCGAACCGCCCGTGTGGCCTTGATCGATTGCGGTCTGCCGCCCCCCGCTTTCCCCGCGCAACGGCGCCGCCGGCCTTCTTCCCCGGCGCGTGAACGCGCCTTCCTCGCGAGGCAAGAAGCCCGGCTCGCTGCCGTCCTCCGCTGACGCTGCGGTCCTGCGGATGCGCGGGTCCCGGGGCGCGGCCTGACACCCGCATCGAGGCCGCAATCGGGCGGCGTCGAGACACTGAAAGAGGAGACTATCATGGCACAGATCGGCAGCTTCACCCGCGACGACCAGGGCGTCTACACCGGCGAAATCCGCACGCTCACCCTGCGCGTCAAGGCGACCATCCGTCCGGTCGAGCGCGACAACGACAAGGCGCCCGACCACCGCGTCAATGCCGGCGGCGTCGAGTTCGGCGCGGGCTGGACCAAGGCCGCGCGCGAAACCGGCGCGGAATATCTGAGCCTCAAGCTCGACGATCCGAGCTTCCCCGCGCCGATCTACGCGACGCTGACGCAGGGCGACAACGGCGAGCACAAGCTCATCTGGTCGCGCTGACGGCCTGGCCCCGCGTCCCTCGCCGGACGCGGGGCTATTCGCCGTGTCGAATTCACCGACTCGATCTTCGACACTCCTTTCCCGGTGCGCGCTGCCCCATCCCCGGGGACAGGGTCGCCCTCCCGCGATCCGCCTCGACAGGATTGCGACAGCATGGACAGCGACGACGATATCACCCGGGGGGGCCCCGCGCCCGGGCCGGGGGCCCCGCCGCCCAAACC
>JBQCHA010000203.1:0-6912 GCA_051955175.1 Sphingomonas sp. | reverse complement strand
GGCGCACCGATCATCGCCTGCAGCTGATCGAGATAGCTGGAGGTCGACTCTGCGCTGCCGAGGTCGCCGGCCCGGCTGTACACCGCCGACTGCAGGAACTGGTCGGCGACGCTGGTCGGGTTGCCGGCGACGACGCCGGTCACCTGACCGGCGGTCACGCGCGCCGTCTGCGACACCTGCTCGCGGGCGTAGCCCGGCGTGTTGACGTTGGCGATGTTGGTCGAGACCGTCCTGAGGCCGGCTTGCGCGGCGTTGAGCCCCGAAAGCGCGCTCCCCAGGATGTCGTTCAAGCCGGCGCCCATGCGCTAAGTCCCCTGCCCCGTTTCAGCTCAGCGCTTCAGATTGCTGACTTCCTGCAGCATTTCGTCGACCGTCGTGATGATCTTGGACGAGGCGCTGTAGGCCCGCTGGAAGCGGATCATGTTTGAGAATTCGCCGGCGAGGTCGACGGTCGATGCCTCGAGCGAGTGCGACGCCAGCGTGCCGGCACCGAGCGTGCCCGGCGTGGTGAGCGTCGCGCTGCCCGAATCGTGGCTGGGCGCGTAGGCGTTGCCGGACAGGCGCGTCATGCCGTCGGGATTGGTCAGCGTCGCGACGGGCAGCTGGAACACCGCGCGGGTCGAACCGTCGTCGAACACGGCATTGACCTGGCCGCTCTTGGTCACCTCGATCGAGGAGAGGTTGCCGAGCACGCCGCCGTCGACGGACGACGACATCATCGCCGACTGGGTGCCGTATTGCGTGATGCCGTCAATGCCGCCGTTGGTGCCGAGGCCGAGCGTGATCGGCGCCGACGCGGCATTGTTGGTCCAGTTGACCGTGAGCGGCGAGAACAGCGCGGGCGTCGAACCGGCGGCATTGAGGCTGCCATCGGTGTTGAACTTGAGCGTGCCGCTGGTGAGCAGGCCGTTGGGCGCCGTCACGTCGCTGGCCGGCACCGCGAAGACTTCCTGCGACCATTGGTTGTCCCCGGTCTTCAGGAACGACATCGTCAGGCGGTGCGACACGCCCTGCGAATCGTACACGTCGAACGAACGAGTGAAGTCGGGGGTCGCGGCGCCCGAGGCCATGTCGCCGGCGGTGTAGGTGCCCGAATAGGTCGGCGTCGTCGCGTCGAGATTGGCGCGCATGCTGATCTGCGTCGTCGGCGTCGCGGTACCGGTCAGGCCCGACACGCGGACCGGCTGCAGCGCAGCGAAGTTGCCGGTATTGGTGTAATTGCCCTGCGCGTCGAGCGGCCACCCGTAGAGATACAGGCCGGAGGAATTGTGCAGATAGCCCTGGGAATCGGGGCTGAACGAGCCGGCGCGGGTGAAGGCGAGCTGGCCACTGGCGTCGGCCGAGGTGCGCGTGACGAAGAAGCCGTTGCCGTCGATCGCCAGATCGGTGCTGCTGCTCGACGATTGCAGCAGGCCCTGCTGCGACACCATGGTGGTCGGCACTGCCTTCACCCCGCCGGCGGCATAATCGGCGCCGGCACGGCCGTCGGTCACCAACGTGCTGAAGTCGCTCTCCGTCTGCTTGTAGCCGACGGTGTTCACGTTGGTGATGTTGTCGGCCACCGTGGCCATCGCGCTGGCCTGGGCAGAGAGGCCGGACACGCCGGCGTAAAGGGCCGAATAAAGGCTCACGTGCAGTCTCCTTCAACGGGCGCGCGGAAGGCGCCTGATCTGAAGCCTTTGTAGAGCGACCGACGCGCCGACCGTCGCGCCGCACAAAAAAATGCGTGAGGCGGCAATTTTTGCCGGGTCGGCGCCCGGTCGGCCGCTCCGCCACTCTATAAGGCAGGCAAGACCATCGAAGGATTGCAGCAATGGCCCTCAATATCGTGCTTCGCCCCGGCGAGAAGGTGATCGTCAACGGCGCCGTGCTGTCGGCCGTCGGGCGCACGCGGCTGTCGATCGAGAACCGCGTGTCGATCCTGCGCGGCCGCGAGATCATGGCGCCGGAGGAAGCGACCACGCCTGCCCGGCAGCTCTACTTCGCGACGATGATGGCCTATATCGACGAAGAGCATGTCGACAGCCATCGCGAGGCGCTGCTCGCGGCACTCCGCACGACCATCGCGGAGCCCGGCGCCGACGCCGCGACCGGTGACCAGATCAAGGTTACCTGCGCCCGGTTCGCGTCGAACGTGGCGGTCGGCGCTTATTACCAGGCGCTCGCCGATTGCCGGCAGCTGATGGAGCTGGAGGCGGTGGCGCCCGCCGTCGCAACGGAAGCCGTCCCCGAAGAAGAACCCGCCGCGGCCTGAAGATTTTCCCCGCCCCTCGCGACCGGACCGACCGTCTTCCTGCTATGCAGCAGAGATGGCCCAATGTCGGGTCCCGAGGAGCGACGACACAATGGGAGCGGACCTTTCGAGCAGCCTGACGGGCCTGAGCCTGCTGAGCGGCACCAATGCGTTCGCGATCTTCACGCCGATCGACTACGGTTCGGCAACCGGCACGGTCGAAACCAACGCGCAGCGCAAGGCGCATGCGCAATTCACCACGCCGGCAACCACCGCGCCCTGGATTACGCCCACCCCGGCGCCCAGCGTCGCCGCCGTCCAGGCGATGTCGTCGATCATCGACACCAGCGGCTCCAACGGCCTGCCGACCGACGTCGCCACCGATTTCGTCGTCTACAAGGCGCTGAACCGGCTCGGCGTGCTGGCCAATGCCGCCGCCGCGACCACCGCGTCGGACGCGCAGCGCAAGCAGCTTGAGGCGACCTTCGCCAGCGGGCTTGCTCAATTGCAGACCTATATGGCGGACGCGCCGAGCGACAAGCTGCAGCTCTCGTTCGGACAACCGAGCTCGACCGCCAAGACCATCGCGATCCCGCAACCGCCCGTGCTGCCGGCCGTCGCCGGGCTGGGCGTGGTGAGCGCACGCACCGATGCCTTGCCCGGTCTGACCGGCACCGAGAAATTCACCATCAAGCTGTCGAGCAGCACCGGCAACGACGCCGTGACCGTCGACCTGTCGCAGGCGCCGCAGCCGCCGACGCTGGACGGCGTCGCCGACGCGATCAATGCCGCGATTTCGGCGATCCCGCAGACCGACAGCACCGGCGCCATCGTCACCGACTCGACCGGGGCGCCGGTGCCGAAGTGGAACGTCTCCTTCACGCCGACCAAGACCGGCGACCAGTGGGGCCTGACGATCAACCGCACCGGACTGGAGCAGATCTCCATCGACCAGGTCGGGGCATCCGACGCGCTGATCGTCGCCGCCGGTGTCACCGCGCCCGGCACGGCCGAGGCGGCGCGAGTCACACGCATCGACGATCCGACCGGCGCGATGGTCAATTCGACCCAGGGCACCACGGCCGCGATCGATCGCGACGCCACCACGGAGGCCGGGGAGGTTGCCGGCACGAGCAGCGGCACCGCGCCGACGGTGACCGCGGCCACCAGCGCCGGCGGCGTCGCGGTCGATGCGCAGGGCTTCAGCTATGTCGTCGGCACCACGTCGGGCGACCTCGGCGGTGCGCTCAGCAACGGTTCGTCGGACCTCTATCTGTCGAAGCGCGACAGCGAGGGAAATATCGTCTGGCAGCGCGATCTCGGCGCCGCCGGATCGGCGTCGGGCACCAGCGTCCAGATCGCCGCCGACGGCAGCGTGGTGGTCGCCGGCACCGTCAGCGGCACGTTCGACGGCGCGTCGAGCGACGGCGACATGCTGGTCGCCCGCTACGCCGCCAATGGCGACGAGCAGTTCGCGACGCTGGTCCGCTCGGCGGGCAGCGATACCGCAGCGGCGCTGGCGATCGGCCAGGACGGCTCGATCTATGTCGGCGGTTCGGCTGCGGTGAACGGCGGCAGCGCGATGATCGCGAAGCTGAGCGCGACGGGCGTCCTGCAGCAGCGGACGGCGGCCGCGACCGGCGGTGCCGCCATCTCGGCTTTGGCAATCGGCGGCGACGGGCAATTGCTCGCGCTGACGCAGCAGGGCACCGATGCCACGCTGCTCAAGCTCGATGCCGCCAATCCCGACAGCGTGCTCGGCAGCGTCGATCTCGGCACCGCAAGCGGACGTGCGCTGGCGGTCGCCGCCGCCGGCACGATCGCGGTCGGCGGCGCGACACTGGCGCCGGTCGCGGGCACGCAGACCAATGCGATGGCCGGCGGCCGCGACGGCTTCGTAACGCAGATCACGTCCGACCTCTCGGCGATGACGACCACCTATCTGGCGAGCGCCGGCGACGATCAGGTCGACAGCGTCGCCTATATGAACGGCGAGCTCTATGCCGGCGGCCGGACCAGCGGCACGCTCGGCACCACGAAACAGGGCAGCGTCGACGGCTTCGTCGGCCGCATCGATCCCGCGACCGGCGCGGTCGCCACCGTCGACCAGTTCGGCCAGGCGGCGAGCACGACCGGCCCGGTGCGCGTTGCTGCCGCGGCGGGTGACGATACCGCACTGGCTGCGCTGGGGCTGCACCGCGGCGCGCTCACCGCCGATATTTCCGACAAGCTGGTTACCGGGACCAGCATCCGCGCCGGCGACAGCTTCTCGATCAGCGTCAACGGCGGCAGCGCGATCCGCATCACGATCGGCGCCGACGACACGCTCGCCTCGGTCGCCAAGCGGCTGACGCTGCTGACCGGCGGCAAGGCCACCGTGACCACGCCATTGAACGACGACGGCCGCTCGCTGCAGATCACCGTCAAGGCCGGTTCCTCGGTCGAGCTGTTGAACGGTCCCACCGGCAGGGACGCGCTGGCGAAGCTGGGTCTTGCCCCGCAGACGCTATCGGTGCCGCCGATCAACACGTCGGCCGACGCGCCGAAGGTGACGCCGGGCGGCCGCTACGGCCTCGGCCTGTCGACCTCGCTGACGCTGGCGACCGCGGCCGATGCGAAGGTCGCGATGAACGCCATCAGCCAGGCGATTTCGATCACCCAGACCGGTTATCGCTCGCTTTATTGGGACTCGCTGAAGGCGATGCTCGCCAATGGCGGCAGCGGCGGCGCCACCGATACCGCCGGCGTCGCGCGGGCACAGGCCCAGGCGGCACAATATCAGGCCGCGCTCAACCGGCTGACCGCCGGCACGGCGGGCATGGGCACCGCCGACCCGGTCCTGTCGCTCTATCCGATCTCGAACGACAGTTCGGACAACTCGTTCTTCTGACGCGCTGCGCCTCGCGCTCAGTGCGAGGCGAATTGCTCGTGGGCGGCGGCGTCCGACAGGGCATCGACCCGGAAGTCGCCGACCGAACAGCCGGCGAGCGCGTCGGGCGCGCACAGCAATGCGATGCAATCGGCGATCTGCGGCGCCTCGGCGACGCCGATCGTCTCCTCGACCATCGTCTCGTCGGCACCAGGTGCTGCGAGCAGGCGGGCACGGGCAGCGCGCCATAGCGCCTCTACATCGGCCAGCGTGAAGATCGTCGTCACCCGGAATTCGGATGCGATTTCCGGCTGCAATATCAGCCCACCGCCCGAACGCTGCATCTCGCCCAGTTCCATTTGCCCCCCGTCGCACCCTGCCACCGCCCCTTTATGGCAGCAGGAAGTGTCGGCACGAATATCGTGCCTCTACTATGGTAGCATGGCCTTTCGGATTAACTAACTACTGGACAAGCAGCAGACCGGTTTCCGGTCGCGCCCAAGCCCGGGCATGGGCACCGATGATGCACAATTCGGCGAACAGCCGGTCCCACATGCCCGCCGGGATGGCGAGCACCGCCTGGCCGGCGCACAGGATGTCGATGCGCGTCACGGGCTCGCTGACCAGCTGCAGCCGAACCCCGCCCGAACCGGCGATTTCCTCTGCCGGCAACGCGCCCGGCACGGCGAGCCGGGCGGCCATCAGATAGCCGGACAGCAGCTCCGCACCATAAGCATCGAGCAGCACCAGCGGCTCGCCTTCGACGTCCGGCCGGTGGAGCCTGATGACGGCGCCTCCAGGGCTGGATTGCAGCGCAACCTGCAGGCGCAGGCCGGTTGCGTCGATGATCTCTCGTGCGCGGGAAAAGCTGCCGGACTCCATGGTTACTATATAGCGTAAGATCGGCCTCCCGGACGCCACCGGGAGGCCGTTTTCGCTTGGCTTAGAACGGCAGGATCGCGTCGAGGATCTGCTGGCCCCAGCGCGCCTGCTGCTCGTCGGACAGCTGGCCGCGGCCGCCGTAGCTGATGCGCGCCTCGGCGATCTGCGAATGCTCGATCGAATTGTCGCGGGAGATGTCCTGCGGCCGCACGATGCCGGTGACGATCATCACGCGCAGCTCGTTGTTGACGCGGACCTCCTGGCTGCCCTTGATCACCAGATTGCCGTTGGGCAGCACCTGGGTGACGATCGCCGCCATGGTGGTGTCGATCGTCTCCGACCGGCTGATGCTGCCGCCGCCGGTGTGATCGTTCTTGGAATCGCTGCTGGCGAGGTTCGTCGGGTCGATGCTCTTGGGCAGCAGCTTGTCGAGCCCCAGCATCGCGCTGACGCCCGCGCTCTGCGAACCGGCGCGCGTCGTCGAGGTGTTGTTGCCCAGCTCCGCCTTGTCGGCGACGTTGATCCGCACCGTCAGGATGTCGCCGACGCGCGAGGCGCGCTGGTCGCCGAGGAAGGCCCCGGCCCCGGCGCGGAACAGCGATGCGTTCGGCGCGGGCGGTGTTGCCCCGTCGAGGGTCGGCGTGCGCGCGTCGCGCCGCAGCGTGGCGCCGGCCTGGCCGAGCGACAGCTCAACCGGGGGTGCCGCCACTGGTTCGGCGTCGGACAGCTTGGGCGCGCGGCCGAGCCGGCCGAGCTGATCGACCGAGTTGCACCCGGACAGCGCCGTGGCGGCCAGCGCCACGAAAATCAGCCTCTTCATCTTCGTCGTCTCCATGGAAATCACTGCCCGATCAGCACGGTGCCGTCGGGCCCGACCACGCCGTCCAGCGTGCGGGAAGTCGAATCCGCCACCACGCGCACCGTCTAG
>JBQCHA010000202.1:0-11132 GCA_051955175.1 Sphingomonas sp. | reverse complement strand
GTCGCAGTGCTTGCCGGCGCCGATGCCGATGGTCGGGATCTCGAGCTCCTCGGAGATCTTCTTGCCCAGCGCCGCGGGCACCTTCTCGACCACCACCGCGAAGGCGCCGGCCTCGGCGATCGCCTTGGCGTCGTCAGTGATCTTCGCCGCCTCGACCTCGCTGCGCCCGCGCGCGCCATAGCCGCCCAGCGTGTTCACCGCCTGCGGCGTCAGCCCGACATGACCCATCACCGGGATGCCGCGCTCGGTCAGGAATTGCACCGTGCCGGCCATCGCCGTGCCGCCTTCCAGCTTCACCGCCGCCGCGCCGGTCTGCTTGAGTAGCCAGGATGCGCTTTCGAATGCCTGGGTCGGTGAGGCTTCGTAGCTGCCGAACGGCATGTCGATGATGACCAGGCTGTGATAGCTGCCGCGCACCACCGCCGCGCCATGCGCCGCCATCATCTCCAGCGTGACCGGGATCGTCGACGGCAGGCCGTAGATCACCTGCCCCAGGCTGTCGCCGACCAGCAGCATGTCGCAATGCGGATCGAGCAGCTGCGCCATCCGCACGGTGTAGGCAGTCAGCATCACCAGCGGCTCGGCGCCCCCGGCGATCGCCGCCTTGCGCTTGCGGATCGCCGGCACCGTCAGCCGCTTCATCGGCGCGGACACCGGCGTCGCACGACTGGTCGAGCCGTCGATCGTGTAGGTGGTGGACATGGCCGGCTCCCTAGCGCCTCGCGCGGGACGGCGCCAGCCGCTTCGCTAGTTGGATCACCCCGCGGCGAAGAAGGCCTCATACGCTTCCGGCTTGAACCCGACGGTGAGGCCGCCGTCGCGCTCCAGCACCGGCCGCTTGATCATCGCGGGGTGCGCGACCATCAGCTCGATCGCCTTGTCGCGATCGAGCGCGACCTTGTCAGAATCGGCCAGCTTGCGAAAGGTCGTCCCGGCCCGGTTGAGCAACGCTTCCCAGCCGACACTGTCGCTCCACCGCGCCAGCGTGTCCGCGTCGATGCCCTGTTTCTTATAATCGTGGAACACGACGTCGATACCTTGCCCGGCAAGCCACGCCCGCGCCTTCTTCATCGTATCGCAATTGGGGATGCCGTAGATCGTGGTCATATCGTCTCCGTCAAAGATGCCAGTCGGCCGCGCTTAGGGCGTGAAATCGAATGACACAAAGCCCTGTACGACAGCCGCCACCCGGACTTGTTCCTGGGTCCATGGCACCATGTGCTCACAATCCGCTGACTTCGCTGAACGGTGGATGCCGGAACAAGTCCGGCATGACGGGTCATGCAACGGTTGCTTTCGCAGAGGGCCTCGCCTCGCGGGAACCCCGCGCCTCGGGATGTTTGCGTATCGGCGGCGGCGGGGAAGCGCGGCCATTGTGCTGCCATGGCAGGCAAAATCCACGGTCCCGCACAAGGTGCATGGCGCTACGGTGATCGCTCGTGAGCGAAATCGTTACGCTGACGATGAACCCGGCGCTGGACGTCTCGACGTCGGCGGCGGCGGTTCGGCCGACGCACAAGTTACGCTGCGCGGCGCCGCGGTTCGATCCGGGCGGCGGCGGCATCAACGTCGCGCGGACGATCACCGCGCTGGGCGGCGAGGTGCTGGCGATCTTTCCCTCAGGCGGTGCACCCGGGCAGCGGATCGAGACGCTGCTCGAACGGCAGGGCGTCTCCTTCCAGGCGCTGCCGATCGTCGGCACGACGCGCGAGAGCTTCACCGTCGTCGACCGCAGCTCGGGGGAGCAGTACCGCTTCGTGTTGCCCGGCCCGGCGCTTTCCGACGCCGAGCGGCGCGCCTGCGTTGGCGCCGTAATGAAGCAGACGCAGGCGAAGTGGCTGGTCGCCAGCGGCAGTCTGCCGCCCGGGGTCGGCGACGGATTCTACGCCGAGCTCGCCCATTTCTGTCGCTCCAACGGCGTCCGGATGGTGCTCGACACGTCCGGGCCGGCGCTGGCCGCCTGCCGCGGCGCCCGGCTGTTTCTGGCCAAGCCCAGCCTGAGCGAGCTCGCCGGGCTGGCCGGCCATGCGATCGAGGACGAGGAGGCGGAGCTCGCCGCGGCGCGGGCCGTGCGCGAGGCGGGGCTGGCCGACAATCTGATCGTCTCGCTGGGGGAGCGCGGCGCGCTGCTGGTCACGGCGGATGGGCACGTCCGCATGCCGGCTATTGCCGTCGTCGCGCAAAGCGCGGTGGGCGCCGGCGATGCCATGCTGGGCGCCGTGGTGCTGGCGCTGTCGCGCGGGAAGGCGCTGGCCGACGCGGTCCGCTACGGCGTCGCCGCCGGCGCGGCGGCGATGCTCACGCCAGGGACCGAGCTGGTGCGCGCCGACGATGTCGATCGACTTTGTCGGCTCGGCACGACCGACGTGGCGGAGACGGTACCGAATCTCGCAGGCCGTAGCGGATGATCGTCGACGGAGCATTTCTGCGGGTGGGTACTCAGTCCGGAACATTGCGAATGGCGCGCGTCACCCCGGCGATGCGAAGCCTGGCATGAAAGGATCCGTCATGCCTCTCCCCGCTCCGCCCGCCCCCATCGGCACCGCGCAGGATCGCGCCCACGACCTGCGCAACCTGTTCGCCGTGATCTCGTCAAGCACGCACCTGCTGCAGGATCGCGCAACTTCCGATGGTCAGGCGATGCTGCTCCATGCCATCGACCGCGCGGCCTCCTGTGGCGCGGCCATCGCCGGTGACATCCTGGCCGGTATCGACGACGGAATGCCGCGGCGGGCCGATCTCAATTCGGTGGTCGCCGACCTTCAGCCGATCCTCACCGGGCTGCTGGGGCCAAGGCATCGACTGCGGCTGGATCTCTGCGCCGATGCGCTGCCGCTGGCGCTCGACGCACCGGGCCTCGACAATGTGCTGGTCGAGCTGGTGCTGAACGCGCGGCGCGCGCTCGCCACCCGCGGCTGCGTTACTGTTCGGACGCGCCGGGTCGGCGCGCGGTCATGGCTGCTCGTCGCCGATGACGGCCATGGCGTGCCGCGCGCGCAATGGCCGCGCCTCAAGCAGCGGGACCGGCGCCCCCAGGGCCTGCCGCGGATCGCGCGCTGGCTCGCCACGGTCCAGGGCCATCTGCACTGGCGCAGCCGGCCGGCGGCAGGCACCGTCGTCGCCATCGACCTGCCGCTCGCGCTGGGTCGGCGCAACGGCCGCAAGACGACGCGTCTGGAGACGAGGGAGGACAGCCATGGGTCGGCTTTCGCTGCCTGACGTCCTGGCCGCAGCGCTCGGCGTGGCGGCACTCGCCCTGGCAGCGCGGATGGTGGTCAAGGTGGCCCCCGATCTGTGGGTGCTGATCAACGGGCTCGCCCAGCCGAGCCGATAGGACATCGTGTCATGCGTAGCGTGCTGATCGCCACCAACGTCTCCCCCGCCGCCGCCAATGCCGTGCAACGCGGTTGCCTGCTCGCGTCGCAATATTGCGCCGAAGTGACGATCCTGCACGTCGTCCGCCGACCGCTGAACACATCGGACCGGGCGTTGCTGACGGAGGATCTCGAGGACCTCGCCGCCGCCCAGGCGCGGCTGCACCCGTGCATCCCGGCGGTGAAGGGCCGCCTTGCGTCGGGCCGGGCGGCGGAGACGATCGACGCAGAGGCGGCGCGGGTCGGCGCCGACTTCATCGTCGTCGGCGGCCATCGCGGTACGCGCTGGGCCGACGACCTGTTCGGGACAACGGTCGAGCGGCTGGTGCGGCAGACCGGCCGGCCGGTCCTGGTCGTGCATGATCCTGCCCGCCGCCCCTATCGCCGCATCATCGCCGCGATCGAAAATGACGAAACGGCGCGCGAGACGCTGGGCCTCGCCGCAGGCATGTCATCGGCCGACACGCTGTTTGCCGTCCACGCGTTCCTGCCGACGCTGCCGCAACTCGTCGCCGCCCATGGCGACCAGCAGGCGATCCGCGAGACCGAGCAGCGCAGCCTGGAAAAGACCGTCCACGCCGTGCTCGGCGAGCGCAGCGATATCGCCTGCGTGGTGCATCCGGTCGCCCGGCGCGGCGATCCGGTGAGCGTCATCACCCGCGCGTGGGAGCAATTCCGCGGCGACCTGGTCGTGGCGGTCACGCGCGGGCGCACCGGGCTGGCGCTGGCGCTGCGCGGCAGCTTCGCCGACATGCTGATCGAGGAAGCGCCCTTCGACCTGTTGCTGCAGCACCGCCCCTGATCGCGGCGCGGCGCGTTATCCTTGCTGGCGGCGCTCGATCTCCTCCGAGGGGGGCCGTTCTTCCGACGCGCGCAGATGGGGCCGCGCGGCCACGGGTGGGGCCATGGCCTGCCAGGACACGAGGAACACCGCGACGATCATCGGCCCGATGATGATCCCGTCGAGGCCGAGCAGCGTCAGCCCGCCCAGCGTCGACAGCAGCACCAGATATTCGGGCAGCCGCGCCTCCCGCCCGACCAGCAGCGGGCGCAGCAGATTGTCGACCAGCCCGATGACGAACAGCCCGCACACGATCAGCGTCAGCCCCTGCCACGTCGATCCGGTAAGCAGCAGGAAGGCGGCGACCGGCACCCACACCGCGCCGGCGCCGAACGGTGGCAGCAGCGACATGAACGCCATCGCGAACGCCCATACCGCCGGCGCCGGGATGCCAAGCGCCCAGAACACGCAGCCGCCGACCGTGCCCTGCACCACGGCGACGATCAGGCTGCCGCGCAGCGTCGCGCGCAGCACGCCGCCGACCTCGGCAATCAGGCGGTCGCGGATCGGCACCTGCAACGGCAGGTGACGCACGACGGTGGCGACGATTGCCTGGCCATCGCGGATGAAGAAGAACGAGGCATAGATCATCACGCCCAGCGACACGGCGAACCCGAACGCCCCCTGCCCCAGCCCGATCGCGCCGCCGAACAGCGATGCGATGCCGCCCTCCAGCAGGCGCGCGACATAATGCTGGAATGACGCAAGGTCGTCGCCGCCGGTCAGCCGCATCACGCCGTGCAGCCAATCGGGCAACATCGCGTGCAATTGCGCGATGGTGGTCGGCAGCCGTGCCGCACCGCCCTTCTCGGCGATCAACGTGCCGGTCTCGCGCACCAGCGCGGCGCCGGCCAGGATCGCCGGCAGGATGAACGCCAGGATCATGGCCACCACGCTCAGCGCCGCGGCCAGGTTGCGGTGCCCGCCGAGCCGCCGCTCCAGCAGATGGAACAGCGGCGCAAACAGTACGCTGGCGGCGATCGCCCACACCACGGCGCTGCGGAACGGCGCCAGAATCCACAGGAAGCCGAGCGTCGCGGCCGCGAGCAGTACCACCGCGCCGGCCCGCTCACCGCGCATCGCGCCGTCCCCCGACCTTGGCCCACTCCAGCGCCAGGAACAGCACCGCCCCCGTCGTCACCGCCGCGCCGAGCTCGACGACGCCCAGTCGCGCGAATTGCAGCACATCCTGCACGAACGGCGAGACGGCGATCAGCACGCCGACGATCACGATGCCGGCGAGGATGTAGCGGAACACGCCGTTGCCGCGTACCAGCGCGTCGGCGATCGAGCGGCTGAACGCGCGGTTGACCAGCACCAGCGCAAGCACCGCCGACACCAATGCGAAGAACAACAGCGCCCGCACCTCGGGGGCCGGCATGCCCCGGCCGGTCGCGCCGAGAAACAGCGCGGCCAGCAGCACGAACGCCATCGCCCCCTGCCCCACGCTGCGCGCGATCATCGGCAGTGAGAACAGCGGCTCGCCGGAGCGCCGCGGCGGGCGATGCATGATGCCATGTTCCTCCGGCTCGGCTTCGAAGAACAGCGCGCAGACCGGATCGATGATCATCTCGATCAGCGCGATCTGGATCGGCCCGAACAGCACCGGCAATCCTGTCACCAGCGGCAGCAGCGCCAGCCCGGCGATCGGCACGTGGACGCTGAAGATGAAGCCCATCGCCTTGCGCAGGTTGTCGTAGATGCGCCGCCCGAGCTGGATTGCGGCGACGATCGCGCCGAAATCATCCTCCACCAATACGATCGATGCCGCCTCACGCGCGACGTCGGTCCCGCGCCGGCCCATCGCGATGCCGATGTTGGCGGCCTTCAGCGCCGGCGCGTCGTTGACGCCGTCGCCGGTCATCGCCACCACCTCGCCGGCGGCCTGCAGCGCCTTCACGATGCGAAGCTTCTGCGCGGGCATGGTGCGCGCGCAGACGGTAACCCCCGGCAGGCTGCGCGCGAGGTCGTCGTCGCTCATCGCCGCGATCTCGGCGCCGGTCAGCACCCGGCCGTCGGCGATCCCTGCCTCGCCCGCAATAGCGCGTGCGGTGGCGGCGTGGTCGCCGGTGATCCTCATCACCCGAATGCCCGCCGCGCGGCATCGCTCGATCGCGGCGGGCACGTCCGCGCGCAGCGGATCGGCCAGCCCGATCAGGCCGCACAGCTCGAAATCATGATCCTGCTGCCGTTCGCCCAGTTCGGCGTGCGCGACCTGCGCCTGCGCCACGCCCAGCACCCGAATGCCGCGCGCCGCCATGTCGTGCGCGGCGTTCATCATCACGCGCCGTGCCTCGACCGAGAGGCGGCAGAGCTCGCCGATCGCCTCCGGCGCGCCCTTGGCGGCGATCACCAGGCCCGTCCCATCGGCGCGTGCCCAGGCGTTGGACATCGCCAGCAGCTCGGGCGTGAGGCCGAACGTCCGCTCCAGCGTCCAATCCTGCTGGCCGCTGCCGATGCGCGAAGCGCGGGCATCGTGCAGCGCCGTTTCCATCGGGTCGGTCGGCACCACCGCGCTGGCCAGCGCGCCGGTCGACAGCAATGGCTCGTAACCGTCGACCGCGACTCCATCGGCGAGCATCACCGCACCGCCCTCCGGCCGCCACAGCTCGACCACCGTCATGCGATTGCAGGTCAGCGTCCCCGTCTTGTCGGCGCACAGCACCGTCGCCGATCCCAGCGTCTCGATCGCCGCTGCGCGCCGCGTCAGCACGCCGACGCGCGAAATCCGCCACGCGCCCATCGCCAGGAACACCGTCAGCACGACGGGAAATTCCTCCGGCAGCAGCGACATGCCGATGGCGATCCCGGCCAGCACCGCCTCCAGCCAGCCGCCCCGCAACACGCCATACAGGATGACGACTGCCAGCGTGACGACAGCCGCGCCCAATGCCGACAGCTGGACGATCCGCAGCGTCTGCTGCCGGAGCGCCGGCGCCTCCATCTCCAGCATGGTGAGCGACTGGCCGATCCGCCCCATCTGCGTATGGGTGCCCGTCGCGATCACGCGGGCCAGCCCTTGGCCGCGCGTGACCAGCGTCCCCGAATAGATCAGCGGCTGGCCCTCGCCGCCGGGCACCATCGATGCCGTATCCTCGCCCGGCACCAGCGCGCGCTTGCCCACCGGCACCGCCTCGCCGGTCAGCAGCGATTCGTCCGCGGCGAGGTCGATCGCCTCCAAGACCGCCGCATCGGCAGCGACGCGATCGCCGCGGTCGAGCACCAGCAGATCGCCACGCACCACGTCGCGCCCCGGAATGCGTAGTGGCTCGCCATCGCGCAGCACCAGCGCGCGCGGCGCCGCGAGGTCGCGCAGCGACTGCAGGACATGTTCGGTGCGGCTTTCCTGGACGACGGTGATGACGATCGAGAAGCCGGCGAAGCAGATCAGCACCAGCGCCTCGGTCAGCGAGCCGAGCAGCATATAGGCCACGCCGCCGGCGAGCAGCAGCGCCAGCATCGGCTCGCGCAGCACCTCCAGCACGATGCGCAACTGCGATCGCGTCTTCGGTGCGGGCAGCAGGTTCGCCCCCTCCTCGCGCAGCCGCGCCGATGCCTGCGCGGCGGTGAGGCCCTGCCTGTCCAAGGGCGAGGTCCGGTCGGGAACGGGCGAGGCGACGGAATCCATGAGACCTCCGCCGCCCGCCTATCCCAGCCGCATCGGGGCATCTCTAAGCAAAGGTACGCAACGGCCGGCGGTCGTCGCAACCCCGCGCCCAAACTGCGCGCGCTGGCCGATCATGCGCGCCTTCATCGTCGGAGCATCGAGCCCGGCTGAGGTCGCCCGTCCTCCTACCGTCACCTTCGCCCGAAGCCGCGTTCGCGCTGCCTAATCCGCCTCTTCCGCCTTCCGCGCGGCGTAGGCGGCCCGGGCAGCATCCATCCGGGCAGCGTTCTCCAGCACCCATTCGGCGAGCCCTCTGATCGGGCACAGAAAATCCCTGCCGAGATCGGTGAGCGCATATTCGACCTGAGGCGGCTTGCTAGGCGTCACCGTGCGGGACACGAAGCCATTTTCCTCGAGGTCGCGCAGCGTGGACGCCAGCACCTTCTGGCTGATCTCGCCGACCTCGCGGCGCAGCGCGTTGAACCGGCGCGGACCGCGACCCAGCACGCGCACCACCAGCACCGTCCACTTGTCGGTGACCCGTGACAGCATTCGGCCGATGAGAACGCAGTCGGCGGTTTCTTCGTGGTAATTTGCTATCGACAAGGTGCCTCCTTGTTGGGCCGGGGATGCTCACCATAACATGGTTTCCGAAGGCAACCAACCGACCGAAGCATACCACGAGGCGACACGATCATGACGGGAACACGACTGCCCACCTATTTCCTGTCGCATGGCGGCGGCCCCTGGCCATGGCTGAAGGCCGAACAGGGCGCGGTGTATGATCAACTCGAGCACGCGCTACGCGATGTGCGGCGCGAACTCGGCACCGCGCCGCGCGCCGTGCTGATGATCTCCGGGCACTGGGAAGCGGACCGGTTTCTCCTGTCATCCGCCGCTCGCCCGCCGATGCTGTACGACTATTCCGGATTTCCCGAGCACACTTACCGCATTCGCTACGACGCGCCGGGGGACCCCGATTTGGCGGGCGCGATCCATGACCTGCTGGAGCGCGGCGGCGTCGCATCCGCTCTCGATCCCCGACGCGGTTTCGATCATGGCACCTTCACCGTGATGCATACGATGTACCCCGACGCGGACATGCCGATCGTGCAGCTGTCGATCAAAGCGACCTTCGATCCCGCCGAACATCTCTGGCTGGGCGAACTGATCGCACCGTTGCGCGACCAGGGCGTGGCGATCATCGGCAGCGGATTCAGCTTTCACAACATCCGGGCGATGGTCAGCGGGACCGGCGCCGACGCCTCTGCGGCGTTCGACCGATGGTTGACACATGTGCTGACCGAAGCGTCGCCGGAGGAACGGCGAGAACAGCTGAAGCGATGGACCGAAGCCCCGGCGGCACGCCTGGCGCACCCGCGCGAGGATCACCTGATCCCGCTGATGGTGGCGGTTGGCGCCGCCGGTGACGAGCGCGGGGAGCGCATCTACCATCAGGACGATTTCATGGGAGCCATCACCTCCTCGAGCTTCCGCTTCGGCGCTCCCATTGAGATGGGTGCGTGAATGCTCCGCCCTGAGTGGAGTGTCCGGCTCTCAAAGCGGGTCCAGCTACCGCGACCGGTTGAGCGGGTCGCAGAAGCTTCGAATGAGCGCAGCTACGTCCTGGGGCGATTCCAGCATCGACAGGTGGCCGGTACCGGGCAACACGTGCATCGCCGCACCGGGCACGCGGGGTAACAGCTCGGCCCTCAACACATCCGGCGTGTCGACCTTGTCCAGCTCGCCCGCGATGACCAGCGTGGGGACGTCGATGGCGCCGACCTGTTCGGTGATGTCTTCCTGGCTCGTCGCGCGCGGCCAGGCGAGCTTCGCGGGCGGCGCGCCCTTGAGGCTGTCGGCGATGACCTGCTCGCGAACCTCGGGACGGAGCGGCTTTGCCGACAGCACGGTGTCGATGGCGGTCTCGACCGTGGCGCGGCTGTCGTAAGCGCCGATCATCATCTCGCGCGCCGCGGCGGGCAGCGCCATCGGCGTGGGCGGCGACGGTGCGACGAGCACAAGGCCCGCCAAGCCGGCCGGCCGGCGCGAGGCCATCAACTGCGCGACCTTGCCGCCCATCGAATGACCGACCAAGACGTAGCGGCGCAGATCGAGCGCCGCGATCACGCCCTCGGCATCTGCCGCCATGTCCGCCAGCGCATAACCGGCGCGAGGCGCATCGGAATCTCCCCAACCGCGGTGATCGACGGCGAGGGTATGAAAGTCGGGAGCGAGCTCGGCTGCGACGTACCGCCACGTGCGGGACGAGCCGCCCCAATAGTGCAGGAACACCAGGGACAGATCTCCGCTGCCCTGCTCGTCGACGTGTAGCGAAATTCCGTTCGATGCGATCTTCACGTGCTTGCCTCCCGTGCAGCCGGGCTCGCGTGGCCGGCGCAAGGAGACTTAGGTTCGATCTCCATGCGGTATAATTGCTCCTTTGGCATCATCATCTGATATTTGTATTATCGAATTGAGGTGTGGATGGACCGATTGACCAGCATGGCCGTGTTCGTCGCGGCAGTGGACGAAGGCAGCCTCGTCGGCGCCGCACGTCGCTTCGGGCTTTCGCCCTCGATGGCGGGGAAACACGTCTCGGCGATCGAGCAGGACCTGCAGGCACGGCTGCTGCAGCGAAGCACGCGGATGCTGACGCTGACCGAGGTGGGACGCGCCTATTACACGCGCTGCAAGCAGATCCTCGAGGCCGTGGAAGACGCCAATACGGAGGCGCAGGAGGCACAGGCGAGCGTGCGCGGGCTCCTGCGCATTGCCGCCCCGACGACATTCGGCGCCATGCATCTCGGCCCCGTGATCGGGAGCTTCCTGGAAGCCTATCCCGAGGTCGCGGTCGAAACCTTGCTGAACGACCGTTACACCGACCTGTTGGCAGAAGGCGTCGACCTGGCCATCCGCATCGGCGTTCTACAGGATTCCGACCTCGTTGCGAGGCGCCTCGCCCCGTGCCGGATGGTCTATTGCGCCGCCCTGTCCTTCCTGAGCCGACATGGCGCATTGCGAACGGTCGACGATCTGCGCCGTGCACCGAGATTGGCGTTCACCCAAGCCGTTTCCCCGGGCGACTGGACTCTGACCGATGCCCATGGCCGAACGCATCTCATCGACGGGCCGGTCCGGCTTGCATCCGACAATATGCAGATGCTGCTCTCGGCAGCGTTGACAGGCATCGGCATTGCCTATGGGCCGAGCTTCGTGTTCGGACCGTCGATTGCCGGCGGCGCGCTCATTCCCCTTCTTCAAGATCATCGAAAATCGGACTTGGCGGTTTACGCGGTCTACCCGAGCC
>JBQCHA010000201.1:0-5609 GCA_051955175.1 Sphingomonas sp. | reverse complement strand
GAACACGGTCAGGATGCACCGAGCCTTGCGCAAGGCTGGCGTGGAAACCGAGCTACATGTCTTCGAGGCCATGCCGCACGGCGGCTTCATGGGCGGAACTCCCGAAGATCACGAACTCGAAGCGGAGATTCGCCAGTTCGTTCGAGCAAGCTGGGATTGACGCCGGAGAACATCGTGAGCCTGATCAACGTTGGCAATCGCGGCCGTGAACCGCCGGAAACCGAGCGGCCGGAGAGCCCCAGTTTCGGTCATCCAGCTTGCATTGTGCCGCACTAGAAGCTGTCATTCGTTGAGATTACTTGCAGGGCAGCAGCGAAGCGTCGGCTTGCGTCAATGCACTCACCGTTGCTTAAGAAAAGACGCCAAGCTCGATCACCGCGCGACTCGATACGTTCGATCGCAGCGACGCGGACGACGGCCGATCGATGAATGCGCACGAAGCCGGATTCGGCGAGCCGTGCGGCGACCTCGCCGATCCGGCCGCGCAAGAAATAGCGGTGCTGGGCGGTGTGGACGTGGACATAATCGCGTTCCGCCTCGATCCAAAGGATGTCATGCAGGCGCACGCGTTCGCGGCCGCGGCGGTCCGGGAGCCACAACGTCAGTTCCTCATCGCTGCCCTGTTCGAAACCGCGTAGCCGTTCGACCAACGCCTCAAGTTCGCCGATCCGCGCCTCGGCACCGCGCGCGGCGCGTTGCGCGCGGACGCGGGCGATCGCTTCGGCGATCCGGTCAGGCTCGACCGGCTTGACCAGATAATCGGTCGCGGCGAGCCCGAACGCGTCGAGCGCGAAGCGACCGAACGCGGTCACGAATACGACCGCCGGCTGCGGATCGAGCGCCGCGAGCCGCCTGGCGAGCGCGATGCCGTCGAGTCCAGGCATCTCGATATCGAGCAGCACGAGGTCGGGGACGGCGCGGTCGGCGAGGGTTAGCGCCTGCTCGGCATTGGCGGCGGTCGCGGTGACATGGACGTCGCGACAGTCGCGCAGCAACGCCGCGAGCCGCCGCACCGCGACCGGCTCGTCGTCGACGATCATTACGTCAAGCCGCGTCATGCGTTTCCGCCGGCAGCACGAGCCGCACCGAATAGCCGCCGCCGGAGCGCGAGCCGCAGTCGAAGGCCGCGACATCGCCGTACAGCAGCGCGAGCCGCTGGCGGACGTTGCGCTGGCCAATGCCGGTGCCGGGGGCGCTCGGCCCGGTAGATGGCGCATCGTCGTCGATGGTGACCATCAGGCGCCCATCGGCCAGCGCGGCGGCGATCGTCAGCGTCACCGGTACGGTCGAGCGCGCGACGCCGTGCTTGACAGGGTTCTCGACCAGCGGTTGCAGGATCATCGGCGGCACCGCCAGGCTGCCGAGTGCTGGGGGAACGCGCTCGACGACGCGCAGCCGATCTTCGAAACGCGTCTCCTCGATCGCGAGATAGCGGCGCACGGCATCGAGCTCCTCGGCGAGCGGCACGCGGTCGCGCGCATCGCTTTCGAGCGAGCGGCGCAGAAGGCCGGCGAGCGCCATCGTCACGCGTTCGGCGCGCGCCGGCTCGCCGTCGAGGATCAGCCCCGACACGGTGTTGAGCGCGTTGAACAGGAAATGCGGGCTGATCTGCTGCGCCAGCGCCTGGTTGCGCGCGCGGAGCGCAGCCGCCTCGACTTCGGCTAGGCGCGTGCGCGTTTCGTGCGCGCGGGCATCGGCGTCGATCCCGAAATAGAGCGCGCTCCAGGCGAAGAACACCCAGGCGACGACCATCGCGAGTTGGAGGATTTCGCCGAGGTTGGTCGGTCCCCATAAGGGCGCGATCCCATAATAGACCCATGCGTTGAGCCCCGAATAAGCGAGAGAGGCCGCAACGCAGAGCCCCAGCGCGGTGACCAGGCGACTGCCGAGCGGCCGCGCCGCGGTGCGATCGAGCACGGCGCGCATGCCCCAGCAGCAGACCGCGCCGAACAGGCACAGCGGGATGCGGCGCAGGCTGCGCTCGACGACGTGCGCCATATCGCCGAACATCCAGTCGGCGGTCCAAGCTGCATAGGCGATCAGCCACACCATCGCGGTGGCAATGAGCAACATCTGGGTGCGGGACGCCCTCATGTCGGGTCTTATAGCCGCACCGGCTCGCGCGCGGCGCCCCAAATCGCCGACCGCTCGTCGCGCGTTGGCGGCCGCTGGTGGATGCGGGTGGCCGCATGACGCGGCGCCAAGCCCATCGGTCGTTCATGTGTTGGCGGGACCACGCTCGATCGCCTTTCCCGATGCCGAAAGCGGGAGGAGATCGGCGTGGTTCTGGGGATGATGGCCGGCGCGGCATTGGCAGCCACGGTCAATCGGCCGCCGCTGGCGCCGCAATCCGCCGAGGCGCGGAGGACGACCGCGGCGATCGCGCTCGACGGTCGGCTCGACGAAGCCGATTGGCGCGCCGCCCCGGTGCTCGACCGCTTCTTCGAATATTTTCCGGGCGACCGCAGCGTGCCAACCGAGCGGACCGAAGTGCGTTTCCTCTACGACGATCGCTATCTCTACGTCGGTTTCCGCGCATTGCTGCGTGACCCCGCCAAGCTGCGGAAGCCGTTCGTGCGGCGCCACAAGGTCAACTCGAGCCACGATTACATCCAGGTCTATCTCGATCCGCAGGGCAGCGGGCGGACCGCTTACCTGTTCCGCGTCAATGCGCGCGGGGTGAAGACCGACGGCTTGCAGGACGAGGCCAAGCAGACCGAATCGACCGATCCCGATTTCGACTGGGACGTAAAAAGCGCGATCGACGCCAAGGGCTGGTCGGCCGAGCTGCGCATTCCCCTCTCGACGCTGCGCGTCTCACGGCGCGGCGCGCAGACGTGGAAGGTCGTCGTCACCCGCGGCGTGCCGCGCGACCAGAACACGCAGATGGCGACCGCGCCGTTCCCGCACGACGCGAGTTGCTTCCTGTGCCTTGCCAGTCCGCTCGTCTTTGCCGCCCTGACCCCGGGCGCCGAGCGGCTGATCGTCGAGCCGTCGATCGTCGCGACGCGCCGCCACGACAGCGGCAGCTACGGCCATGGCGCGCACTTTCGCGCGCAACCCAGTCTCGACGCCAAATGGCTGCCCTATGACGGCGCCGCAGCCGATCTGACGGTCAACCCCGATTTCTCGCAGGTCGAGGCGGACAGTCCTCAGCTCACCGCCAACGAGCGTTTCGCGATCAGCCTGCCCGAGAAGCGCCCGTTCTTCCGCGAAGGATCCGACCTCATCGAGACCGCAATCCCGGCGCTCTACACGCGCACCGTCACCGCGCCCGATTACGGACTGCGCTTCACCCACCGCTCGGCGACGGTGAACGGCACCGCGTTCGTCGCCAAGGACGGCGGCCGCGGCGCGATCGTCGAGCCGGGGCTGCTGTCGTCAGCGGTCGGGTTGCCCGACTTCGGCTCGACGGTCGGCTTCGCGCACATCACCGACGGGTTTGGCAAGACGTTGGTCGGCGCGCTGGGCGCGGCGAAGATCAACGACGATGGCAGCTACAACGTGCTCGGCGGCCTCGACGGTGCCTGGCAGCGCGCCTCGGACCGCCTGACCGGCCAGATTCTGATTTCCAGGACGCGCAACCCCGACCGACCCGATCTGCTTGACGGCTGGCGCGGCCAGCATCTGTCGGGCATCGCCGGCCTCGCCGAATGGAGTCACACCGCCGATCTGGTGTGGACGCTGCGTTACGGCCGCTACGATCGCGGGTTTCGGTCATGGCTCGGCTATATCCCGCGCACCGGCTATCAGGATTACTACGGCTTCCTGCAGAAGCCGGTCTATCTCTCCTCGCCGCTGGTCAACACGCTGTCGCCCTACCTAAGCTTCGATCGGCTCGAGGCGTTGGGGGTCGCCGAGCACGAGCAGGACTATGCTGTCGGCGTCAATTTCGGCGGCTTCCGCGGCCTCACGATCGACGCCAGCCTCCATCCCGCCGTCACCGAGCTGACCGAACAAGGCGAGGAACGTCGCGGTTACCGCGTCGAATGGACCGTCTCGATGACGCCGGGCCCGCACATCCCCGGCGTCATCGTCAACGGCGCGATCGGCCGCGACGTCGACTACGTGGCTGGCGACGTCGTGCCGGCGACCAGTCTCGCCGCGACGCTGCGCACCCGGCCGATCGACCGCTTCGAGCTTGAGGGGCGCTATTCGTTCGTCCATCTTGGCGACGCCCCCGGCGGCGGCCAGCGGCTCGCCGAGACGGTCCGCGAACTCCTCGCCACGTGGTATTTCGGCCCGGCCTTCTACGTTCTCGCCGACGCGCAATTCCATCGATCAAAACGATCCTATCCGATCGCCGCGACCGACCGATCGTCGCTGATCAGCCTGCAATTTTCCTGGGAGCCGTCGGCCGATTGGCACAGCTATTTCGGCATCCGCTCCGGCAAAACTCGGCCGGACGACCCCGCCGCGAACGGTCGGTCGACAGAAATCTATCTCAAGATATTGAAGCGGTTCGCGGTAGGTTGACGATCAACGCTCAATTTCGACGAAGACACCTGGATTTGTGTCCACCGCCAAAAGCCTGATCGCCGGGCATTAGAGAATCGCCTGAGAGCCCGGAACGAAGATGTCTGGCTGGGATGTTGTGCCGGAAACAACGTTCGTGAAACAAGCCGCGATGGACCGGAACCGAACTTAAGGACATTAGCGCGAGCTTCTCCTTGGCCAATCATGGCCGAAGAGAAGGAATACGGGACATTCAAATTACGATCCCGCAGTGCAGAACTGCCCGCCGTGGAACGCTGGTAAGATGATCGGCACCAAGCGGCCACCCACGCAAAAGCAGATCCGGGCGGTGCGGTTCTTCCTCGATTGCGAAGCACGGCTTCGCGATCGGGCGCCTTTTTGACCTCGCGCCCTGGCGAAACTCGGGCACGAGGTTCGGTTGATGCCGCCTGCGTACGTGAAGCCGTATGTGAAGCGCGGCAAGACGACGCGAATGACGCGGAGGCGATCTGCGAGGCAGTGATGCGGTTCGTGCCCGTGAAGTCACCGGAACAGCAGGCGGCGCTGGCGCTACACCGGACGCGCGATCTGCTAGTCAAGCAGCGTACTCAGCTCGTGAACATGATCCGCGGCCTACTCGCGGAATTTGTCCATCCTCCATAGCTTGAAGCCGGATGGATTGACCAGAAGGTACAGCCGGTGGGCGTCAAAGAGCTTGTAAGCCTTTATGGCGGGGCTTCGCAGCGCGCAGTTGGGCGTCGTTGAGCATGATCACGATACCTCGTGTTTCGATGCTCGGTACCCCGGTTTCGTCCTCAAAACCTTGTGGAAGCCTGCGGACGGATACGGCCGAGCATGGGCCGCAAACGTCGGTTTTCTCAGGATTTTGTCAAGCCCGGTGGACCGGTGCGGACCGCTACGAACAGGGTCCTGGCGGAGACGGAGGGATTCGAACCCTCGGTACGAGTAATCCCCGTACGGCGGTTTAGCAAACCGCTGGTTTCAGCCACTCACCCACGTCTCCGGATGCGCCGAGCGGGGGCTATAGCGACGCATCGGGGGGTGATCAATGCCCGGAATCGCTGCCGTCGGACGCGAAATCGACTCGGATCATCGCGGCGTTCATTGCGTGGTCAGCCCGGAGGTGGTTAATC
>JBQCHA010000200.1:0-25476 GCA_051955175.1 Sphingomonas sp. | reverse complement strand
CCGACGGTGAAGGACCCGCTGTCCGGGCAGGTCGGCTGGAATTACCACAACGACGTCGGCGGCCGTGTGTCGGCAAAATGGACGCCGTTCAGCGGCCTTACGGCGATCGTGTCGTACGATCAGGCGAAGGACGAGAACACGCCGAACTTCAGCCAGCTGATCAATTACAATCCGCTGGGCAAGACGGTCGGCCAGTATGATCCAGTCACGCTGAAGCTCGTCGCGCCGGGCAGCCCCCGGGGGACCACGACCGCCTGCACCAGTTGCATTGCGCCGCTGTCGCCGCTGATCACGCCGACCGGCGACCACCGCCTGAAGGAAGCGCAGATCGGCGTGCCGCAGCAGCCCAGCGTCGACAAGACCCACGGCCTGTCGGCGCACGTCAACTATGACCTCGCGAGCCATCTGCAGTTCCGTTCGATCACGGCCTGGCGCGGCGTTGACACCGCGCAGTGGGACAATTCGGGGGGACCGGCCCGTACTATCTTCGCGCCCAACGCCACCTTCAGCCGGTACAGCCTGTCCAACCTGCACCAGCGGCAGTTCAGCCAGGAACTCCAGTTCGTCGGCAGCCTACCGAACCTGGATTACGTGGTCGGCTTCTATTACTTCACGGAAGAGGCGCGTGAGCGCGCCGCCACGCCCTCATCGAACAAGTGGAACGTGGACGGCACCGGCTACACCTTGTTGCCTGAATATGTGACGCCGCCGATCACCTCCAGCAATCAGGGCTGGGATTATCCGAACTCGTGGTTCGTCCAGCGAGACAGCCATGCCACGGCGCACAGCTACGCCGCGTTCGGCCAGGCAACCTGGTCGCCGACCGACCAGATCCACCTGATCGCCGGCGGTCGCTACACCAAGGACACGCGCCGAGGCGCGCTGACCATCGTCTCCGGCGTGGCGACCCCGTGGACCTTCACGTACAACAACGGCCGCTTCGACCCGATGGTCACGCTGGCATGGACGCCGACCGACACGCTCAATTTCTACGCCAAATATTCGACGGGCTACCGGGCCGGTGGCGCCAATGACCGTTCGGCAACCTTCCTCGCCTTCGGCCCTGAGGCGGTGAAGGCCTATGAGGCCGGCGCGAAGATGGAGCTCCTCAATCGCCGCGTGCGCCTCAATCTTGCCGGCTACATCATGAACCGCACCGGCACGCAGACCGATTTCGACAACGTCGACACCAACCCGTATCTGCCGGGAACGACCATTCCCAACCCGACGTTCAACCTGCATACCGAGAATACCGCCAATGCGCCCGGCGTGTCGCACATTCGCGGGGTTGAAGCCGATCTGGCGGTGAAGCCGGCCGAGGATCTGACGCTCGGCGCGTCCTATGCCTATACTTACACGCACGTCCCGCCGACGCCGAACCCCAACCTCGGCGGCGTGCTCTACCAGGTGTATGTCGTCTATACGCCGGCCAACGCGGCGTCGGGCTATATCGACTACAACCTGCCGATCAACGGCAACGGCATGCACCTTGCCGCCCATCTCGACGCGAGCTATGCCGATCCGCAGTACAGCTTCCAGAACGAGCCGACGCGGACCGACAGCAGCTTCGTCGTCAACGGCCGCCTGGCGCTCGCCGATATTCCGGTGAACCAGGCCGGCGCCAAGCTGACCGTCGACGTCTGGAGCCGCAACCTGCTCAACACCACCTACATCTATCGCCGTTCGGCGGCGAACGATGCGGTGCTGGGCGATTACGGCAACTTCAATCCGCCGCGCACGTTCGGCATCGAGGGCACGCTGAACTTCTGATGCAAGGCTGAACGACCAGCGTGGGCGCGGACCGGCGGTTCGCGCCCACGCGACGTTATCGAGGCGGCAGGCGGACAATCACGCGCAGTCCTGGCTCAGCATCTTCCAGGGCGACGGTGCCACCATGAAGCCGCGCGATGGAGGCGACCAGCGGCAGGCCGAGGCCGTAGCCCGCGCCGCGACTCTCGGCGCCGACCCGGCCGAAGCGGCGCATCGCTGCCTCGCGGGCGTCGCGGCCGATACCTGGGCCATCATCTTGCACCTCCAGCCGGACGCCCCCCGCCCCCGTCACAACAGCGACGGCGATCCACGAACCAGGCGGCGTATGGCGCAGCGCATTTTCGATGAGATTGAGCGTCATCTGCACCAACAACAGGCGATCGCCGCGCATCGGCGCCGGATCGCAGCGCGTAAGCGACAGGCGATGGCTGCTTTCGTCGGCGACCGCGGTCAGCGTGTCGACCCCCTCCCCGACGATCGTGCCGAGGTCGCGGGCGACGAAGCCGGCACGGCGATGTCCGCTATCCACTTCGGCAATGCGCAGCATGGCGGTCGACATGGCGAGGAGGCAATCGGCTTCGACCAATGCTCGATCGATCTCCACGCGCACCGGCGCCGCCGCGGGCTGCTCCGCCACCAGCGCCAGCTGGCCGCGCAGCCGCGCGAGCGGCGTGCGCAGCTCATGCGAGATGTCGTTGGTGACGCTGCGGATCTCCGCCATCAGCTCGCCGATGCGATCCAGCATACGGTTGAACCCTTCGGCCTGCCGATCGAAGGCGTCGTGCGAGCCGAGCATCGGCACGCGGCGGCTCAGGTCGCCGTCGATAATCGCGTCGACGGTCTCGCGCATGGCGATGATGCGGCGCGCAACCAGGACGCGAAATCGAAGCAGGCCGCCGATGACCACGACGATGATGGCGCCGAATACGATGAGGTAGCTGCGGGTGCGTGCCGCGCCGTAATTGTCGATCGGCTCGGTCTCGACGAAGACGATCAGCCGCATGCCGCCGGGCAGCGGGCGCGTGAATGCGCGACCATGCGTTAGCCCGGGAATACCGTCGGCCGCTGACAGCGTCGAGAAGCCGTTGGGCAGAGGCCGGTGGAACGGTAGGTTGCCGGCAAGTTCGTGGCCCTGTCTGTCGGTCAGCACCATGCCAAGGTCGCCGGTATCGCGATTGTTGGCGAGGTCGGCGATACGCGCCGTAATCGTCGCGCGGCTGGCGGGCGCGTCCTCCGGCGCGATCGAGGCACTGACGGCGACCGCCCGCGCCTCGGCAAGACGCACGACGGCGACATGTGTCGTGGCGAACAAGGCGATGCCGCCCAAGGTGGTGACGACGAGGAACAGAACGACAAAGGTGACCGTCAGCGAGCGCAGGGAGCGCAGCGGCACGCTCAGCGGTCCCGCAACATGTAACCCACGCCGCGTGCGGTCTGGATCGGATCATCGTCACCGAACTGGGTCAGCTTGACCCGCAGGCGCCTGACATAGGCATCGACGATGTTGGTGGTCGGCTCGAAATCATATTGCCAGACCTGTTCGATCAGCATCGGGCGGGTCAGGACCGACCCCGCGTTGCGGGCGAGCGTGAGCAGCAATTTGAACTCCGTCCGCGGCAAGCCAAGGTCCCGGTCATTGCGCCAGGCCCGGAATTTGGTCGGGCTGATCACGATGTCGCCCACTCGCACGGTGTCGGTGGCGCCCGAAGCCAGGCGCCGGGCCCGAATCAATGCATGCAGCCGCGCCTCGATCTCCCGGGGGTCGGCAGGCTTGACGACGTAATCGTCCGCGCCGGCGCCGAGGCCTTCGACTTTCTCAATGGTCTGACCCAGCGCGGTCAGCATCAGCGTGGGCGTAGAGACACCCGCCTGCCGCAGGCTCTCGATCACCGCCATGCCGTCGAGCACCGGCAGCATGCGATCGAGTACGATGGCGTCATAGGCATCCTCGGCAATCGCGGACAACGCCGCCTGCCCATCCCCGACTACCGTAATTGTGTGGCCCAAGGCGGTGAGCTGCGCGGCCAGAAGATCAGCGAGATGACGATCGTCCTCCACGATGAGGATGTTGAGCTTCATGCCGCGGTCCATCAGCGATACCCCGCGGACCACTAGAACGAACCCAACCGCCGTCAAGCAGAGGTGTAGATAGCGCTGCCGTAGTCGCAAACATTGTTGCCCTTCGCGGCTCTCGGGCTGGCAGCTGAAACCGGCCGTTCGCTCATGAGGCCGACCATGGCGCCTTCTGGGCCGGTTGCCGCACGTCAAGTCGACGCTGTGAAAGGGCTAAACCCACAGGTCGACTTCCCGGCCGCTACCGAAGCGCGGTTCGTGGCCGCAACGGGTGGAAAGCCGCCTGTCCGCTTTGGAGGCTCTCCGGCCGCTCCGTTTCTGGCGGTTCACGGCCGCGATTGCCAACGTTGATCAGGTTCGCAATGTTCTCCGGCGTCAATCCCAGCTTGCTCGAACGAACCGGCGAATCTCCGCTTCGAGTTCGTGATCTTCCGGAGTTCCGCCCATGAAGCCGCCGTGTGGCATGGCCTCGAAGACATGTAGCTCGGTTTCCACGCCAGCCTTGCGCAAAGCGCGGTGCATCCTGACCGTGTTCGACAGGAACAGGTCGCGCGTGCCGGTCTGCAGAAACGTCGGCGGAAGACCGCGCAGGTCGCCGAAGAGCGGTGACAGATAGGGATCGGCAAGATCGGCGCCGTCCGCGTAGAGCAGGTTGTTCGACATGAGCGGGCGGGGCAGCACCAGGTCGACCATCTGATTGGTCTGAAAACTGTCGCCGGATTCGGTCAGATCGACTTGTGGCGACAAGAGGACGAGTCTGCCGGGCATCGGCAAGCCTTCCGTCTTTGCCCGCAACAGCATGGCGGCGGCGAGATTTCCTCCCGCCGATCTGCCACAGATGACGACGCGCTCGGGAGCGTGGCTGTTCAAGACATGGCGATACGCGGTCATACAATCGCTGAGTGCGGCGGGGTAAGGATGCTCGGGCGGCATCCGGTAATCAACGCCGTAGCACCGAACGCCGTGTTGGTCGGCTTGCCGGCGCGTGCTCACGCGACAAGCCTCGCCACCGCCGACCACCAGCGCGCCGCCATGAAGGTCGATCAGGGCACCGCGTTCGTCGAACGGAGGGCGCGGCGTCGCAATGTGGACGGTGGCCTGCTCGACCGCAATCGTCTCGACGGCGGAATGCAGGCTTCCGGCCAGCCCTTTGATCGCAACGGCATAATGTGCGTCAGCCGCGGCTTTCATTTCCATCCAGCCCGCGGCGTCATCCGGAGATGGCATTTCGTAGCGCGCATTCAGCGGCTCGCCGTTCTCGTCGACGAGGCGCGACAAGGCCGCTCGCGCCGCGCCACTGACCGACTGGGGGACCGGTATGGTGCGCACGGGGATCGTCGCGCTCCGTTCGGCATCGTCCATTTTTTCAGCTCTGTCGTCGTTCCACCGGCGGCTGTCTATGCGACTTTCTCGGCAAATGGCCAGCCGAGCCACAAAGCCATAGTCAAACGCCCCCAATATTGCCGCCGTTCGCGGCGTTTAGGCCGAGCCCTGGAATCGGCCATTTGTTCAGGCGGCGAATTATGGCGTTTCCTGGGCCGGTAGCTGAATCGCCGATCCTGGCTGAGAAAACAGGGAAGCCGTCCGACAGCGGTTGCGGCGGGCGGGCGCAGCGTGTCCGGCGGCGGCTTGCGCGAGAAGACATGGCCGCGGCCGAACGATATGAGCGCAGGATGAGTCGGCTGCTATTGTTCAACAAACCCTTCGGGGTCTTGTCCCAGTTCACGGACCGCGGATCGGAAACGCGTCGGTCGACATTGTCGGATTTCATTGCGGTGAAGGGCGTCTATCCCGCCGGGAGGCTGGATCGGGACAGCGAGGGCCTGCTGCTGTTATGCGATGATGGGCGGCTGCAGGCGCGCATTGCCGATCCACGATTCAAGTTGCCCAAGACCTATCTGGTGCAGGTCGAAGGCGATCCGCAGGACCCGGAACTGGAGCGCTTGCGTCAGGGTCTCCTGCTCAAGGATGGCATGACCCTGCCTGCCGAGGTTGCTCGGATCGATGCGCCAGACCTGTGGACGCGCGATCCGCCGATACGCCAGCGCAGGTTCATCCCCGACAGCTGGCTGAAAATCACCATCCGCGAAGGGCGCAACCGGCAAGTGCGCCGAATGACGGCGGCGGTCGGGTTGCCCACGCTCCGGCTGGTGCGCTGGTCGATCGGCGACTGGTCGGTCGCCGGGATCGCGCCGGGCCAGTTCGAGGAGGTCTCCAGCCCGGGCGCGAGTACCGGCGGCACCTAGGACCGAAGACGCAGGTTGGTGGATGTCTGTGAAGTGGCTGGCGGGATTGCGGATCACCGCGGGTACCTGCTGCCGGTTGCCGCCAACCGCGAAAGCTGATTTGAGGCTTCGCGCAGCGGGGCTTTGACGCCTTCCGCCCGGCTCCTACGAAGCCCGATGGGTTGCTTCATCGTCTCGCGATCGGCGTCCTCGCCCAGTAGCTCGTACAAAGACCAATCGGCAGGGTTTTGCATTCCGATGAATTATCGCCATTCCTTCCATGCCGGCAACAGCGCCGATGTCGTGAAGCACAGCCTGCTGATCGCCCTCGTCCGGGCCTTGCAGCAAAAACAGGGCGCGCTGACGCTGATCGACACCCATGCCGGCTGCGGGCTCTACGACCTTGGCGGCGAGCAGGCCCAGCGCACGGGCGAAGCCGCGCAAGGCGTGCTGCGGGCCTTTGCCGACCCGAACCCCTTGTTGGACGACTATCGCGCTGCCGTGCGGGCGGTGAATGTCGGGGCAGAGCCGCGCCTCTACCCCGGCTCGCCGCAGTTCCTGGCGCAGCTCCTGCGCCCGCAGGACTTGTTGATCCTCAATGAAAAGCATCCCGAGGACGCGCACGCCCTGCGCGGCGCGATGCGCGGTACGCCTGCTGCCGTGCATGAGCGCGATGCCTACGAGCTTTGGCTGGCGATGCTTCCGACCCGGACGGGGCGTGGCGTGGTGGTGGTCGATCCGCCGTACGAGCAGACGGACGAACGCGCCCGCATCACCGCCACGCTCGCTGCGGCACATCGCAAATGGGCGCACGGCGTGACGGTGATCTGGTATCCGCTGAAAGACCGTGCGACGCATCAGCAGTGGAAGAACAAGTTGCGCAAGCTCGGCATCCCGAAATTCCTGTCGGTGGAGCATTGGTTGTATGATGCCGATCAGGCGGGCATCTACAACGGCGCGGGCCTCTTTATCGTCAATCCGCCTTATGTCTTCACGCAGGCGCTACCGCCGCTGCTGCAAGCCCTCCGCGCCGCGCTGGCGCCGGAAGGACATAGGGGCGAGATCACGGCTGATTGGTTGGATGATTCAAAGTGAGCCCTGTCCCAGATCTCATCATCCAGGCGTACTGTTGACGCTGGCCCGCTTTTGCCGACACGAGCAGCCCGAGATAGCTTTTCGCCATGTCGACATTATTCCTTTGGAACTTCGCGGCTCTGGCGGGCGGCATCTATTGCATGGCGAAAGCGGTAGAGTCACGGCTCGCGAGACGGCGCTCTCATGCGATTTCGGGCGCATTGGCGGCCAGCACCTCGCTGGATGTCTGCGCCGATGCTGACGCTCCTTGGAAATCCCTTTGCCCGGAGAAGTCGAGACGAACTTGTTCGACGATGTGGTCACGTCTGGGCCCGGGCAGCGAGAGAACCGTCTCGGCGCAGTCGCTATCCACCGACCGCGAAGCGTTGCCGATCCGCCGCCCTTGAGGTCGCGCAAAGGGCGTCAGGCAGCGATCAGAACACCTCGATAATCATCGTCCTCAAGGGCGCGCCCGGCGCCATTCGCGACGCACATCAGCGCGTTGTCGGCGACGATCACGGGCAGGCCGCTTGCCTGCGACAATACCGCGTCGATGCCGTCCAGCAGCGCGCCGCCGCCTGTCATGACGATCCCCTGGTCGACGATGTCGGCGGCCAGTTCCGGCGCGGTATTCTCGAGCGCATTCAGCACCGTCTCAACGATCTGGTTGATCGCTTCAGCAATTGCTTCGGCGATCTCACCCTGACTGATCTCGATCTCGGTCGGCACGCCCCTCACCAGATCGCGTCCTTTGGCGCGCATCACCTCACCAACGCCGTTCTCCGGCATCTGCGCGCTTCCGATCGCCAGCTTGATCCGCTCGGCCGTCGCCTCACCGATCATCAGACTGTGCTTGCGCCGGATGTACGACGCGATCGCCTCGTCCAGCTTGTCGCCGCCGACGCGTACCGAACTGCTGTAGGCCAGTCCTTGCAACGACAGGACGGCGACCTCGGTCGTGCCGCCGCCGATGTCGACCACCATGGCGCCGATCGGCTCTGTCACCGGCATGCCCGCACCGATCGCCGCCGCCATCGGCTCCTCGATCAGCCAGACCTTGGAGGCGCCTGCCGCGGTAGCGGCGCGGCGGATCGCGCGTCGCTCTACCTGGGTTGAGCCCGACGGCACGCAGATGGCCATTTCCGGCCGCCGCGGCAGCCGTCCGCGGCCGCCATGCGCTTTGTCGATGAAATGCTTGATCATCTGTTCGGCGACGTCGATGTCGGCGATGACGCCACCGCGTAGCGGACGGATGGTCTCGACGTTATCGGGTGTCTTGCCCATCATCAGCTTCGCGTCGCTGCCGACTGCTCTTACCCGGGAAATGCCATTGATCGTCTCGATCGCGACGACCGACGGCTCGTTGAGCACGATCCCCTTGTCACGGACATAGACAAGGGTGTTCACGGTGCCGAGGTCGATCGCCATGTCGTGCGATGCGAAGCTGAACAATCGGGGCAATCGCATGCGGTAACTCGGCCTTTGGTTGAGGCAAGCGTGGGCGTCTGGCGCAGCGCTCGCTCGAAGTGAGACAATGCCGGTGAGGGCCTGCGACACTGCGGTCAAGCATTAGTGCGCCTGACCGGAAGAATGATCATGCCGGAATAAAGTTCGGTTGACCGACAGCTTTCCGGCGATCGCCCAGCATTTCCGATCTTGAGCCTGACGTCCGCTCATCATGCGAACGCTGCCATGGCCGCGATTGTCTTTGGACGGCGCGGCCGCGCTGGAGGGTACCCGATCCGGGCGGTTCGATCTCGTCGTGCTCGATGCGATGATGCTAGAAGGTGTCGATGCGGCAGAACCAGCAGCGTCTTTCCGACGCGACTCCACACGCGCACAGCCGGCTAGCGCATTTCCTGTGGTGTTTCGCGCTGGCCAATGCTGGCGGCGTGCTCGCGTACACGCCGCTCCTCACCTTGCTGCTGCCGCTCAAGGTGAGTGCGATCGATCCCGCGGGGAAGGTGCAGCTGCTGGCGATCACGAGCTTGATCGGGTCGGCGGGGGCCAGCGCCTTCAACATCATCTGGGGCGCGGGGAGCGATCGCAGCTTCGCTCGCGTAGGCACCCGGCGCAGCTGGATCAGCGTGGGGCTGGCGGCGACGCTGCTGAGTTATGCCGTCATCGGCGTGGCGGATAATGCCCGGGGCATCATAGTCGCCATCCTACTGTTTCAAGCGGCAGTGAACTTGCTGCTCGCGCCGCTCCTCGCAACCGCTGCGGACCGGGTGCCGGACGACGCCAAGGGGTTGATCGGGGGCATGTTGATCGCCGCTGCACCCGTGGCGCATTTCGCGGGCGGCCTGCTGATCGCGTTCGGCCCGTCGGGCGGGGCGGCCCGGCTCGGGTTGCTCGGCGCCGCCATCACGCTGCTGGCTCTGCCTTTGCTTGTCCTCATGTGGCGCGGAACCCTTCCTAGCCCCATCGTCGGGGCGGAGCCGCCGCAATCGGTGGAACGACTGCTGCGGGGGTTCGGCCTCGTCTGGTTCTCACGAAGCCTGCTGCAGACCGCGAGTGCGGTCATGCTCATCGTCCAGCTCTATTATTTCGCCGACATGCTGGGCGGCCCCATCGAGAGTGCGGCGGCGCATGTCGGCGAGCTCACCGGGGTCGCCCTGGGGCTCGGCGCGCTAGTGGCACTGGCGCTCGGCCGCTGGTCGGACCGGGTGGGAAGACGACGCCCCTTTCTCATCGCCGGCGCGCTGCTGTGCGCGAGCGGCGCGCTATGCATGCTGGCCGCACCCGGCGCGCTCGTCGCGACCTCGGGCTTTCTCCTCTTCTTCTGCGGCAATGCGGCGTTCATCGGCCTCAATTCGGCGCTCGCGCTCGAAGTTCTCCCCTCGCCGGCGCACCGGGGGCGCGATCTCGGCCTCCTCAATCTGTCGAACACTCTTCCCTCGGTGATCGCGCCGGGGATCGTCATGGTCACCGCCGCGAACGGCGGCTTCGTCGTCACCTTCGCGGTGCTGGCATTCCTCGCGATTGCCGGCGCGGGGGCGACGCTCCTGCTCGAACGCCGCACCGCCCGCTGATCCGCCCTATGGCCTCCACGAAAAGGTGATCGCGGCACCGGCCGGAACCCGGTCGTCGAACCGGGCCCCGGGCGCTTCCACATGAATGGCGCGCTCCGTCGTCCCTGGGTTGAAGGCGAGCAGCACGCGCGAGCCATCGGGATTGGCGAAGGCGACCGTTTCAATCGTGCCATCGACGCTGGTCGAGCCGATCCGCGCCGCGCCCACGCGGACGAAGCGGCTGAGATGTGCGAGCGCGTAGTAATCGACCGTCCGCTCGATCGTTCCCGCCTGCGGATCGATGGTCACCACCCCTCGACAGGTGCCGCACCCCCCGAGATGAGGGCCCTTCTCGGTGTCGAGCGCAAGATTCCACAGCAACACGCCGCGTGCCCCCTGCCGCGTCGAGCCGATCAGCAGTTGGCGCACCACATCCGACAGGCCATTCGCCCAGCCAGGCCGCCAGTCGCCGCCCGAACATTCGGTGAAGAAGACCTGCTTGTCGGGATGCGCGGCGTGGACCTTGCTCTGCGCAGCGGGATCGCCGCCGTAGCAATGCCAGGCGACGCCGGCCACGTAGCGCGCCGCGGTCGCGTTCGACAGCATCTCGAGCGGCTGCTCGGGATGATCCCAATTGTGATCCCACTCAAGGATCTTCGTCTGCGGCGCCTCGCGGTGCAGCAATGGGCCGAGATCGTTCGCAACGAAGGTGGCACGGTCCTTGGCCGGCCACAGCATGCCGGGATAATCGGGGGGAGAGAAACCCGGCTCGTTCTGAATGGTGAGATAATCGATCGGCACGCCCGCACGCGCCATCCCCTGGACGTAGCGCAGGAAATAGCGCGCATAAGGCGCGTACGCCACGGGGCGCAGCGTGCCGCCGATCATGGAGTCGCTGGTCTTCATCCAGCCGGGCGGGCTCCAGGGGCTCGCCATGACCGTCAACTTCGGCTGAATCGCGAGCGCCTGGCGCGCGACGGGGATCACCGCCTCGCGCGCCGGCGCCAGTGAGAAATGCGCCAGGCCCGCGTCGCTCTGTCCCTTCGGCACATCATCATAGCTGTAATCGGTCGACGAGAAATCGGACGCGCCGATCGTCAGGCGCGCGAATCCGATGCCCAGATCGTTCGCGCCGGTGCCGAACAAATCCTGCATCAGCGCGTCGCGCTTGGCTGGCGGCAGCGCCATGATGTTGCCCGCGGACGCATCGGTGATCGCTGCGCCGAAGCCGACCATGGTTTGATAGTGTCGCGACGGATCGACCGTGATCGTCACCGCATCCTGGTCGGTGCCGGCCGGGTCGATCTGTTCCTCCGCCAGGCGCTCTGCGCCGTCGGCGGTGGTGATCCAGGCATGCACCAGCGGCTCGCCGGGCGCAGCGACCGCCGCCGTGCCGACGGTACCGAGCGCCAGCGTCGTGATGAGCGTGCGGATCATGGCTTCATCCTCCGGTCGGTAAGTGTGGCAGTGCCGGTGAGGCTCGCATCCCCCGCGAAATGGCCGACGGTCACCGGATAGCTGCCTGCGGCGACATGCCATCCGTGCCGGGCGACGTCATAGTCGGCGATCAGGCGCGGATCGGCGGTAACCGTCACGTGTTTGGTTTCGCCCGGCGCAAGCGCCACCCGCTGAAACCCGATCAGCCGCGGCATGGCGCTGTCGCCCCGCCCCGCTTGGACATAGACTTGCGGCACGTCCGCGCCGGCGACCGAGCCCGTATTCGTCACATCGAACCCGACCGTCAGCGTGTTCCCGCCCTCCACCGTCAAGTGGTCGTAGCGGAAGCGGGTGTAGCTGAGGCCGTAGCCGAAGGGGAAAAGCGGCTGCAGGCCCCGCTTCGCATACCAGCGATAGCCGACTGCCGCGCCCTCCACATAGGGCACGTCGAACGTCTTGATCTTCGCGTCGCCGCCCGTTGCCGTAAGCGCGTCGAGACCGGGAGCGGAAGGACGGGGCGCCTGATCCTCGCTGCGGGGAAAGGTGATCGGCAGCTTGCCCGACGGGTCGACATCGCCGAACAGCAGGTTGGCGATAGCGGGACCGCCGCGCTGGCCGGGATACCATGCCTCCAGCACCGCACCCACCTTGTCGAGCCAAGGCATCAGCACCGGGCCGCCGGTTTCAAGCACCACCACGGCGTGCGGATTGGCAGCCGCGACGGCGGCGATGAGCTGGTCCTGTCCATCGGGCAGCGACAGGCTGTGCAGGTCCTCGGCCTCGGTACGCCATTGGGTGGCAAAGACGATCGCGACATCCGCCGCCCGAGCTGCTGCCGCGGCAGCCTGAGGGTCGGTGCCGTCGATATAGGTCACCTTGGCGCCGGGCGCTTTGGCCCTGATGGCTTCGAGCGGTGAAGAGGCATGCCACGTCATCCGTGCGAACGAAGCCGCCGCGCCCGACGTCAGCGGGATCTCGACCGGGGCCCCACCGACCGAGCGCACCTGGCTGGAGCCGCCGCCCGACAGCACGCCGGCATCGGCATGGCCGCCGATCAACACGATCGACCTGGCCGAGCGCGCCAGCGGCAGCGCGCCGGCATTCTTGAGCAGCACGCTGCCCTTCTCCGCCGCCTCCTGCGCCACGGCGGCGTGTGCTGCATAGTCCGGGGTCTGCTCGCTGGTCGGCACCGGGTGATCGATCAGACCCGTGGCCACCACGCCATGCAGGATGCGTCGCACCATGTCGTCGAGCCGGGCGGTGGAGACCGCGCCCGACGCCAGCGCCTTCTGCAGCGGAAGTCCGTAATGGATCGCGTCGTCGAGTTCCTGCCCCGATTCCTGGTCCAGGCCCGCCTTCACCGCCTTGACGGTCGAGTGCACGGCCCCCCAGTCGGACATCACCCAGCCGGGATAATGCCAGTCCTTCTTCAACACCTGGGTCAGCAGGAAGTCGTTCTCACACGCCCAGTCGCCGTTCACCTTGTTGTACGAGCACATCACCGAGCCCGGGCGCCCGCGTTCGATGGCGAGTTCGAACGCGAGCAGGTCGCTTTCGCGCAGTGCCGCTTCGCCGATCACGGCGTTGACGACATGGCGCCCTGTTTCCTGCGGGTTGAGCGCATAATGTTTGACGGTCGAAACGATGTGGTTCGACTGAACGCCGCGGATCGACTCACCTGCCATCACGCCCGACAGCAGCGGGTCCTCGCCCAGATATTCGAAGTCGCGCCCGCCCCAGGGATCACGAGTCAGGTTCACGCCACCGGCCAGAAGGACGTTGAACGACTTCGCCCGTGCTTCCGCGCCGATCATTGCACCGCTGCGATAGGCGAGGTCGGGCTCGAAGCTGGCGGCGAGTGCGAGGCTGGAAGGCAGTGCGGTCGCGGTGTCGCCCTTGCGCTGTTCCACCTGGTTGGCCACCCCCAGTGAGGCGTCACTTTCGCGCAGCGTCGCAATGCCGAGCCGGGGAACCCCCGGAACATAGCCGGCCGAAGGGATCATGTCGGCATGCCGCTCCTTCGCGTTGGGAGGAAAGAGGCCGTGGACGATGCGCAGCTTCTCGTCCTTCGTCATGCGACCGGTGAGCGATTGCGCGCGCGCGGCGGCGTCGGGACTGGCCGACGGTGCTTGCTGCGCCACGGCTGGCACGATGAGCGCCGCACTGCAGAGAAGCGGCACGAGAGTTCGCGAAATGGGTGTCATGAAAGCTCCTCGCATGAATTGGGGGCGGCGCAATGCGCAGCGATGAAGGCATCGTGGGCGGGCATGGTCGCGACGCAGCGCCGGATGGTCTCGGCAATGTTGGCGAGATAGCCGCGAACTCGTTCGTCACTTTCGAGCGCCGTCAGCGGATCGGGTGCGGCCGGCACCAACCCCTGCCCCAGGAAGAGCTGGAACCAGCTTTCGGGCGCGAACAGTTCGTCTTCCTCGCGAAAGACATGCCCCCTGCCTGCGAACAGCGCCAGCCGCCGTGCGAGCGATGCCGGCACTTCCATGGCGGCACGGTCGCGCCAAAACGTCTCCTCGCGCGCGTTGAGCTTGTAATGCGCGATCAGAAAGTCGCGCGCATGCTCGGCTTCGATCACGGTCTGGCGGTTGTACTCGGCGATCGCGGCGGGATCGAAGCCGCCGTCGGGAAACAGCGCGATCAGCCGCAACAGCGCCGTCTGCACGAAATGCAGACTGGTGGACTCGAGCGGTTCGAGAAAGCCCGCGGAAAGGCCGATCGCAACGCAATTGCCGACCCAGGCGGCGTTGCGCCGTCCCGTCCTGAACCGCAGCGGACGGGGTTCGGCGGTCGCCGCGCCCGCGGCATGGCGAAGGAGATGCGCATGCGCCTCCTCGTCGCTCATGGCGGCGCTTGTATAGACGATGCCGTTGCCGGTGCGATGCTGCAGGGGAATGCGCCACTGCCAACCCGCGGCGTGCGCAATGGACAAGGTGGAGGGTGGCAGCGGGTCCAGCGCCTCGGTCGCAAGCGCGATCGCTCGGTCGCACGGCAACCAGCGCGACCAATCCTCCCAGCCGCTTCTCAGCGCCTCTTGAATCAGCAGCGCGCGAAAGCCGGAACAGTCGAGGAAGAAATCGCCCTCGATGCGTGCACCGCTCGCCAACGCGAGGGCCTCGATCCTTCCGCTCTCGGGGTGAAGCACCACCTCCTCCACCCGCCCTTCCACACGCTCGACCTGCCGCGCCTCGGCGAAGCGGCGCAGAAGCGCGGCGTAGCGCGCGGCGTCGAACTGATAAGCGTAGGTGATGTCGTTGAGCGGCGAACGCCCGCCACCACTGGGCTTGGCGAAGCGCCCCGCGGCAGCCGCCGTGCTTGTCATCACATAATCGTCGATCGGCAGCGCCGCTCCCGCAGCGCGCTGGCGCAGCCAATATTGATGGCAACGCAGCCACCCCAGATTTTGTCCGATCGGTCCAAAGCCGTGGAAGTAGCGGCTGTCGGCTCGTCCCCAGCCATCGAACCCGATGCCCAGCTTGAATGTACCGCGCGTGGCGCGCAGGAACTCGCTTTCGTCCAATCCTAGCAGGGCATTGAACTGCTTGATCGGGGGGATCGTCGCCTCGCCGACGCCGACCGTTCCGATCGCTTCGGATTCGACCAGCGTGATCGAATAGCTCCGATCGAGCAGGCGTGCGAGCAGGGCCGCCGCCATCCAGCCAGCCGAGCCGCCGCCCAGGATCACGATCCGCCGGATCGGTGCGACATGCATGCGTTCTCTCCCCCGAAAGGTCCGGCACCTCCAGCGGCGGAGGTGCCGGAACTTGCGTCAGAACTTCATGTTCGCGCCGAATAGGATCTGCCGTCCATATTCCTCATAGGTTTCGGGCAGGAAAGTCCGCTCCGTGCCGTCGAGCCGCGTCGTCTGCGTGCGATAAGGCGAATTGAACACGTTGTTCGCCTGGAGGAGGAAGCCCAGCCCGGCCAGCGGGCTGCCCTTCTGGAAGGTGTAGCCGATCTGCGCATCCCATTGCTGGTCGGGCGCTACCTGCACATAACCGAGCGAGGTGAAGAGCTGCACCACCTCACCGCGGAACGCCGAACGATACCTCTGGCTGATACGGGCCGAGAAGCCGCCATTTTCGTAGAAGGCGGTGAGGTTGCGCACCACGTGCGAGAAGCCCGGCAACTCGTCCATGGAGTCTGGGCCGCTGGGCTTGATCCCGGTCCAGGTGAGCGACTCGCTGCCCGTAAAGCCAAGGCCTGTCAGCGGCTTGGCAATGATGCCGAAGTCGAACGTCCCGCTGAACTCCAGCCCGCGGATGTTGCCGCCCTGGCCATTCACCGGCCGCGTCAGCAGGCCGATCGGGCTGATGGCGTCGTAGGGGCTGGTGTTGGGAACGTTGCTGAAGTCGAACTGGACCGACTGATTGTAGATGTAGGTGTTGAGCTTCTTGTAGAAGCCGTTCACGCTGAAATAGCTGCGATTGCCGAAGTACTTCTCCAGCGTCAGGTCATAGGCGTCCGCCAGCCACGGCCTGAGATAGGGGTTGCCGCCACTGCCGCTCCACAGGAAGGTGGTCTGGCTGACGCCGGCCGACACGCTGGAGCGGAGATCGTCCAGCCGCGGGCGGGCCGCGGTGCGCGCCGCACCCACGCGGACCATGACGTCCGACCCCAGGTCGAAGATCAGGTTCAGACTGGGCAGCACGTTGCTGTAGGAAGCGGAAACGGTGGAGAACGCGGGCGTGATCGGCGTCGACCCGGTGATGTCGCCAGGCACCGAATAGCCTGACGAATCCTGCGTCACATGCACGATCTGAACGCCGGCATTGCCGCGCAGCTTGATCCCGCCGAGATGCGCGTCGATCTTCGCCATCGAGAAGATGGTGACGATCTTCTCGCCGATGGACCAATTCTTGTTGTAATTGTCGGAATTCTTGATCGGCACCATGTCGTAATATTTGCCGTAGATCGCATCGGCATCGTAGGTGAGGATACCTGGAATCCCGGCAAACCCGAGCGAGGTGCTCGGCATGACATCCGCGGGATCAAGGGTCGTCGGCTGGCGTCCGTTCTTCAGGAACAGGTCGTATTCGTCGACTGCCTTGTCCTTGCGCCGGTCGGAATAGTTCACCCCGAAGGTGATGTCGCTGAGGAAGCCCCCCAGTCCCGTGTTCTCGAGATCGGTGTCGCTGCGCAGGTCGGCGGTGTACATGCGGTCGCGTACATCGGGAAAGCGGATGGCGCCGTCGTGGCCCCAGCCGCCCCACGCGGCGGGATCGCCCAACCGCACCTGGCTCGCGTCGGCCTAGTCGAGCCCGGGCGAGTAGGTGGAGAAGCCGTCAGGATTGATGTCATAGCCGATGGTGTCGAACACGCGCGTCGACGTGCCGTCATAGGGCGATGCTGTCGCGAGGTTCGGCGTCCAGTCGGTCACATAGCCCGAATAGGTCTCGAGCGACTGCTCCTTGCGATGCACCCGGGAGTAGCCCAGGTCCAGCGCGACCGTCGTTGCGCCCAGCTTGTACGCGGCGTTCCAGCCGAGGGCGAGCAGGTGATCGAGCCGCTTGTTGTACTGGTTGTTGACGATCGGCGTGACGTTGGTGGCCGCGCCCGTGAAGCTGGCGCGGGTCGACCCCAGTTCGCTGATCCCCGGGTTCAGGAAGACCGTGCCATCCGGCGTATTCGGGGTCGAGAACCATTCCATGCCGCGCAGGATCTCGTCCTGCTTGAAGGTCGAGTAGAAGAAGTCGACGGACGACTTGAAGTTGCTGTGCGGATCCCACTGGATGGTGGCCATCACGCCGTCACGCTTCTGGATGCGGTTGTCCGCGCGGACTTCCTGCCCACCCAGCGTCAGCACGTCCTGATTGGGAGTGGGCAAGGTGCCCGGCTCCCAATACCAGCTCTTCTGGTGCTTGATCTGGGTCGGTGAATCGAGGTGCGCGTAGCCGATTGAGACACCGAGGGTATCATCGAAGAACTGATCGACGACCGAAGCGCTGACGCGATATCCCCAGCGATGGCCATCGGGATTGAGCCTGTTGAACTGATTGACCTCTGCGCGCCCGTTGATCGCGATCGCGGGACCGTTCAGCGTCAGCGGCTGCAGCGACCGCATGTCGACGGTGCCCGCCAGCCCCTGCCCGACCAGCGCGGCATTGCTCGTCTTGTAGACGATGGCGCTGCTGATCAATTCGGAGGGATATTGATCGAACTCGGCGGCGCGATTGTCGCCCGAGCTCACCTGCTGACGACCGTTGAGCAGCGTGGTGGTGAACTGGTCGGGCAGGCCGCGCACCTCGATGTTCTGAACGCGCCCGTCGACGCGCTGGCCGGCAATCCCAGGCAGGCGCGCGAGCGATTCCGCGATCGACACGTCGGGCAGCTTGCCGATGTCCTCCGAAGAAACGACCTCGACGATCTCGTTGGACGTGCGCTTCTTCGCGATCGAGCTGCGAAGGCTGGCGCGGAAGCCGGTAACGACGATGCCGCCGCTGCTATCGGTCGTGCTCGCCGCTTGCGCGGTGGGTGCGCCGCTGCCCTGGTTGGGGCTGGGCTCGCCCGCGACGGCGCCCTGAGGGGGCGCAGAGCGTGTGTCCGTCTGGCCGGACTGCGGCTGCTGCCCCGTCTGGTCGTCCTGTTGCTGCATCGCGTCATTCTGCTGAGTCTGCGCGGAAGCCTGCCCTGCCACGAGCGCCATGCCGGCGACACATCCGGCCGCAGCCCATTTGTAGCGGCGCAGTCGAACCTGGAACGGCGCCCGCGAATCCACCGTCGATACCGGCATCTGGTCTGTCCTCCCCTGTTGCCCCGAATCGTGTCGCGGCTTCTTGATCGCCCCGATTGGAAGCGCTTCCAACGCCATGCTGCAAAGCGCCTCGGCTTGTCAACCGCGCACGACCCGTGGCCATCAACTCCACCCGGACTGTTGCAAAAGCGCCGCTCAATGCGGCGCGGGCAGGCTCAACTGGCGGCGCTGAGCGGGGCAGTCGAACCGCGCACCACCAGCGCGTGCTCGAGACGCTCGTGAAGCGCGCCATCGATCGGGGCGGTGCCGTTGAGCAACGCTGCGACCATCTCAACGGCACGCGCGCCGAGGCTCTTGATCGGCTGGTGCACCGTGGTGAGCGGTGGCCAGACGATCTGTGAAACGGGCGTGTCGTCGAACCCGGTGATCGATAGGTCGGCGGGAACCTCCACCCCAATCCGGTGGGCGGCAAACAGCGCGCCGGCGGCGGTATCGTCATTGGCGCAAATCACGGCGCTGGGGCGCGGAGAGGCATGCAGCAGCTCCGGCAGGCGCTCGATGCCGGAGGTGAAGGTGAAATTGCCGCGCCTCACCGCAACATGGGTGTCCGCAATACCGGCTTCCTCAAGGGCACGCAGCACTCCGCTGAACCGCCGCTCGGCCGCGACATGTCCTGCAATGCCGGTGATGAAGCCGAAGCGGCGATGGCCGAGCGACAGCAGATGGCGGCCAAGTTCCGCCCCGGCTTCCTCGTCGTCAATCCCGACACTCGGTACGTGCGCCCCCTCCAGATCAGCCGGCGAGATGCACACGACTGCGCACTGCCGCTGCTGGAGGGCGCCGATCAGGGCGGCATCGTCGCAAAAGGGTGGCGTCAGGATCACCCCGGCGCATTGACGATCATTGACCAGTTCGAGAACCGATGCGCGCGTAGACCCATCATTGGGGAGGACCATATGCGTGATCAACTGCATCCCGTGCGGCGCGCATGCCCGCAAGGCGCCGAGTTCGAGCCCCGCCTGATAATAGGAATTGGGCTCCGTCTCGGGATCGGACTGGCAAATCATCGCCACGGTGCGGCTGATGCCGCCCGCCAGGAAACGCGCCTGGATATTCACGCGATAGCCCAACGCGTCGACCGCCTTCAGTACCCGCTCACGCACTTCCGGGCGCACGTTGGGGCCGTTGTTGAGCACGCGAGACACCGTCGTGCGCCCTACCCCGGCCTGCCGTGCGACATCGTCGATGGTCGGCCGGTGTTCCTTCATCCGTTCCCTCGCTGCTCGAGCCGGCGAAAAGCCTTGCCGCGCTTGACACCGCATTGCAATTTCGCAGCGCACGGTCAGCACCGAATGTGCTGAACAGACCTATCAGCGCCGACCGCGACAGGTCTCGTGCCCCCTCGTCCCTCGATCTGCCTTGAGCGCGAGGAACGTCCACTGCGGCGCCGTCAAAGCTTTTTTTTGCGCTGCGTCATGAAAGCGTCTTCGATCCTCCCTAACCGGCCGGCAATCGGCGTCCCGAGAGGGCGTCCTCTTTGAAGGCGTAAGGGGTTCAGATGCAGAAGTCCGTTTTGGCCGGCGGCTGTGCCGTTGCCGCGATTGCGTTGGTATTGTCCTCCTCGGCGAACGCGCAGGCGACGCCCGCGAGGGCCGATGATGCACCAGCCCAAGCGCCGACGACGTCGACCGAAGGACAAACCGCACCCGGCACCGTCTCGCCGATGCGGACCGCATCGGACGCTGCAGGATTGGTCGCTGCGCCGGGTGCGGTCGGCACCGGCGCCCCCGATACCGTCGCTCCCGACATCATCGTGACCGGCTCGGCGCGCGCTCAGCGACGTTTCGACGTGTCGTACGAAATCAGCTCGCTGTCGCAGGAAGACGTCAAGCTGCTCGCGCCCAAGAACTTTGCCGATCTGCTCGGCGACCTGCCCGGCATCCATGTCGAAACGACGGGCGGCGAGGTGCAGAACATCACGCGCCTGCGCGGTATTCCCACCGACCGCGGGCTGCTGATCTTTCAGCAGGACGGCCTGCCGCTGTACCACGAGGTCGACGGCTATTTCTTCAACTCAGGCGAGGGCATGAACCGCTATGACCTGATGACCGAACGGGTCGAGGTCGTGCAGGGCGGGCCGGCGCCGATCTACGCATCCGAAGCTGCGGGTATCGTCAACAATATCACCGTGACCGGCACCGATACGCCGCGTGGCGAGGCACAGCTGACGATCGGCGACATCGGCCTGTACCGCGGCGATGTGATGCAGTCCGGGCCACTTGGTCATGACACCTATTACGCGATCGGCGGTTTCCTGCGTTACAGCGACGGGTATCGCGACAACGGCTTCCCCAACGATCGCGGCGGACAGATCCGCGCCAACATCAAGCACGATTTCGACAACGGCTATGTGAAGGTCTCGGGGAATTACCTGAACGACCACAACGTCTTCTATCTGCCGATCCCGGTTGCCAATCCGCTGAACCCGTCGCAGTCGCTCAATCCCTGGCTCAATTATTTCACCGGTACACTAAACTCGCCGGCGTTCCGCGACACGACGCTCACCTATCAGGACGCCAATGGCGTCCTGCGCAGCGTCGATCGCGATTTGGCCAATGGCCGGCACATGGAATATGGCAATATCGGCCTGCAATATCAGGGCGATTTCGACGGCTGGCGGGTCGATTTCAAGGGCGGCGCGACCAAGGGCAAGAACGCCTTCGACGCGCTCTATTCCACCACCAATCCCAGCGATGCCACGGCCTACGCCGCCGGCTACACGAAAGCGGCAACCGCTGCATTCGGCGCGGTGGATCATTTCGGCTACGTCTATGCGGGAACGTCGACTGCGTACGACCCCTATACCCAGTCCGGGCTGGTGATGCCGGCGCAGTATCGCGCCGCCGATTCCAGCTTCTATTCCGTCCAGGGCGACCTGAGTGTGACCCGGCGTTTCAGGACCGGAATCGGGACGCACGACATCAAAGTGGGCGCCTACACCTCCTTTTACGGCGACACCCAGTTCCAGCTGTATCAGCAGTATCTGATCCAGGTCGCTGGTCAGCCGAGCAAACTTGATCTCGTGGCTTATTCGCCGACCGGCGCGGTGCTGGGCACGGTCACGCGCAACGGCGCGCTGCCGAATACCAATGCCCTCGGCATGGGCAAGGTCGATGCCAAGATGCTGGCCGTCTATGGCAACGATACGTGGGAAATCACGCCGGGACTTCGGCGCGATGCCGGCCTCCGCCACGAATGGTACGGCTACAACGGGTACGAGAATTTCACCAAGAGCGTGACGGACAGCGACTTCACCGGAACGTTGGCGAATACAGTGTCGGCGCTGACGGGGGCCGTTCACCAGTTCCGCCTCAATCCCGAAGCAACCAACTGGACTGTCGGCCTGAACTATGACTTCAATCGCCATTTCGGCGCCTATGGCCGCGCGAGCCATGTCGAAGTACCGCCGACTGCCGGTACCGCGTTCAGCACAAATCCCAGCCCCACCTATGTGAAGGCAGATGAGTACGAGATCGGCCTGAAGGCGTCCTTCGGCCGAAGCTATCTATATGCCACCGGATATTACACGAAGTTCAATCCGCTGAACGGTTCCTATCCCGACCCGACAACGCAATACACCACCAATGTCCCGTTCATCGGCAAGGCGGTGAGCAAGGGCGTGGAGATTGACGGCAATTTCGCCCCGGTCCGCTGGTTCTCGCTCAACGGCGCGATCACCTTTGCCGATCCGCAGTACAACAACCTCTACAATCCAAACGATCCGAACCAGACCATCGCCGTTTCGGGCAAGCAGATTATCCGCGAGCCGAAGCTCTACGGACACGTTACCCCCAGATTGCACTTCGAATACGGGCGTAACGTCTTCGATCTGTACACGACGCTCGACTTCGTCGGCCGCGAATATGTCGATTATCTCAACACGACCGAGTTGCCCGCCTACCAGACGCTATCGGTCGGCTTCAATTATAAGCGCGGCAGTTGGCAGTTCCAGGTCGTGGGCGACAACGTCACCAACAATCACGGTCTGACGGAAGGCAACACGCGCAGTGATGCCTTTGGTCAGGGAACAGCCGTGGCGACCTACGGCCGCCCCCTGTTCGGGCGCAACTTCCGCTTCGTTCTCACCAAATCGTGGTGAGGACGATGCGCGGCACGATCATCGCGCGCAGCCCGGTGCTGCCGGTCGTTGCGGCGCTGTTGCTGGCGGTCGCTCCCGCCGGAGCCGCCGCACCAGTGCCCGACCGCGTGATCGCCACGCTGGCGTACCGGCTGTTCCCGCTCCTGTCGGCGTGGCCGGCGGGAGCGCGGGGCGACAATATGACGGCCGCGCTTTCCCGGCGGCGACAGCGTATCACGGCCTGCGACGGCGAAGTGGGCTGCGTCATGAAGGCCGCGCGCTGGACCGATGCCGAGCGCAATCTGGTCGCAGCCGCGGCCGGTCAGGTCGATCCACGCGCCTGGCGGGGCCGTGCGCTTCCGGACGACGGCGCACAGGCGGAAGTTACACGAGAGATCGAAGGCTTGAACGCCATCATCACCGTGTACGGCCAGGGTCAGCCACCGCGCTACCCCGAGATCGACGGGCCGGATACGAACCATGCCGAAGACAACGCCAAGATAGCGGTCGCCACGGCCGCTGCTGGCGGGGACGATCCCGCCACCTCGCTCGACCCCAGCATGGGCATTGCGCTGGCGCTGCTCGACGCCAACGACCAGGACGACGCCGCGGCATTCGAGCCGCTCGACGCGCGTTACAATTCGGCCGCCATCGCGCGGGCGCGCACGGTCGATTGGTCTCGGTACCGTTTCACGGCGATCATCGTGCCCGGGGTCGGTCCCGATGACCTTGCGACACCGCTCAGCGCGGCCAGCAAGCTCAACGTTCGAATGGCTGCCCGGCTGTGGGCGAAAGGGGTGGCGCCATTCCTGCTGTTCACCGGCGGAACGGTGCATCCGCGCGGCACACACTATGCGGAAGCCTTGCAGATGGCGCGCGCGATGAGCGAGAGATTCGGTGCTCCCGCCGACGCGATCGTCGTCGATCCTTATGCGCGGCACACTACCACCAACCTGCGCAACGCCACGAGGCGGCTGGCCGCGCTCGGGGCGCCGCTTGATCGGCCGGCACTCATTTCCACCAATCCGGCGCAGAGCCGCTATATCGAGGGGCGCGAATTTGCCGAGCGAAACCGACGCGAACTCGGCTATCAGCCGGGACGGATCGGGGCCCGCCTTTCTCCCACCGAGTTGGTGTTCTACCCATCACCGGAATCGTTCAGAGTCGATCCAAGGGATCCTCTGGATCCCTGAGGCCGACTGCTGCGGAACCCGCCGGGGCCGGTGCCACGTCCGGCGCGGTTCATGAGCGCTGTCGCTCGTTCCTGATCGAACCGGTAAACTGGGCCATGAGAAACGGCATCGGGTCCCTTCGGGAGCCTGTGCCGGACGATCCTTACAGAACATGTCTTCGCGGCATTGTTCACGTCGACCCGGTCGACCACCGACCGGTTTCGTCAGCCTTTGCTACGCCCGGGAAATCATCAGCACCAAAGGAATTGCCGACCGCCACATGCCGCAAACGACAGGCAACTCTAACCGCTCGCAGCAAGCACCTTTAAAACGAACCTCTTTTGAGTTTACGGCCTAGTCTACGGTCACACCCGCCACTTTCCACCCGCCTTCGGCGAGTTCAAGGGTGACGGTTTCCACCACATTCGCCTTGTTCGCGAAGTTCGTGCGGAACTTGACCACTTGATAACCGTAGGGCGGCGCCGGCAGTTCTTGCTCGCTCAGCAGCACGCGGGATTGCATTGCGCCGAGCGGCGACCGTACTTTTTCCGACACCTTCGCCCACACCCCTGCTGAGTTGCGCCTCTGGAACGTTGTGCCCGTCATCCGATAAGTCCCGGTCCAATCGCCTTGGTCGCCCAATTCGAGGAACCGACGCGCAGTCTCGATGATCGCGGGGTCCTTCACCTCGATCGTCGCGTCCTGGCCCCCATAGGGGGAGGCCTCGGGCTGCTGCCGCGTGGCAAGCGCGATCAATCCAAATAATAGCGACATGGCGATACCTCCGATCATGATCCAGCCCCGGCGGGATATCCGCCTGGCACCGCCATTCTCATCCACATCGCGCGGCGACGCGGCTTCCCCGATTTTCATGTGGTCCAAAGGATTTGGGGTCTGAGCTTCGGCGTCGAACAACAGTCGCGCCGCTTCGCGGCTGCTCGACACCGCCAGCTTGCGTCGCGCCTCCCGCAGCCGTTCATTGATCGTGTGGACCGATAGATCGAGGCTGCGGGCGATCGACTTCGCGTCATGCCCGCGAACAATCAGACGCAGCGTCTGCTTTTCCCTTTCGGTCAGAGCCTCGATGCCCCGGGTCGTCCGCGCGGTCATGGGGCGCACGGGTAGGTCACGCCCGGTTTCGCGGCCACCCCTAAAAAATGGCGATTGTATACCTTGCAAACACGGTCGGATTCTGGCATAAGCTACCCACACAGGGAGCAAGCCAATGTCCGTCCTTTCAAAGCCCTATTTCCACGACGAGGAAGCGGCCTTCGCTTATCTCGAAAGCGTGATCTGGGCTGATGGGAAAGTCTGCCCGCACTGTGGCGGTCTGGATCGGATTACGAAGGTAAAGGCCAACCCGGCGAAGCGCATTCGCTTGGGTCTGTGGCGCTGTGGCGACTGCAAGAAGCAGTTCACTGTGAAGGTCGGCACCGTGTTCGAACACATGCGGTTGCCGCTCCATAAGGCGCTACAGGCGGTCTATCTGATGACGAGCAGCAAGAAGGGCATTTCCGCCCATCAACTGCACCGCACGTTGGAGATTACCTACAAGAGCGCGTGGTTTCTGGTTCACCGCATCCGTGAGGCGATGCGCGAGGGCGACCTTGCGCCGTTCGGCTCCGGCGGTGGCATCGTGGAGATTGACGAGACTTTCATCGGCACCGACCGCACGATGAAGCCCAAGGGTGAGAAGAAGGGCCGTGGTTACGCCCATAAGCATAAGGTGCTGTCGCTGATCGATCGCAACACCGGTCGCCAGCGTTCGATGGTCGTGGACAGCCTCAAAGCGGCTGATCTGCTTCCGATCCTACAGGCGAACATCGCGGCGGAAGCTGTCGTGATGACCGACGAGGCGGGTCAGTATAAGCAT
>JBQCHA010000199.1:0-12538 GCA_051955175.1 Sphingomonas sp. | reverse complement strand
GCCGATCGAGGCGGGCGAGATGGCGCTGCTGCGCGCCATCCATGCGTCGTCGCTGCCCGATCCCGGCGAGCTCGCGCGCCAGCTCGCCGGCGGGCAGGCGCCGGCGGCCTCGGCGAGTGCCGCTGCCCCGTCGTCGCCGCCCGCTGCGGCGCCCGCCGCGACGGCCCGGATGCCCGAGACGCTCGAGCAGATCATGGACCTGCTCGCCGACAATCGTCAGCTCGGCCTGGCCGAGAAGCTGCGTCGCCAGGCGCGCGTCGTGCGCTGCGGCCCGCAGGAGCTGGTGCTCTCCTCGTCCAAGCCGCTGCCCGCCGATCTGGTGCCGGACCTGATCGACGCGCTGAAGACGATCACCGAGCGGCCGTGGCGCGTCACCGTCGAGGACGTGCCCGGTGCGCCGACCCCGCACGAGGCCGATCAGCAGCGCGAGGAGGCCGCCCGGCAGGCGATCCTCGACACCCCGATCGTCAAGGCCGCGTTCGAGGCATTTCCCGAGGCCGAGCTCGAAGACTGGCCGAAGAATCAACGGAGTAGTATCGCATGAACAACATCGAAGACATCATGGCGATGGCCCAGAACGTCCAGGCCGAGCTGCAGAAGGCGCAGGCCGATCTCGACAAGATCGAGGTGGAGGGCACCGCCGGCGGCGGGCTGGTGAAGATCAAGGCCTCTGCCAAGGGCCGCATCGCCGGCGTGGAGATCGACGACACGCTGCTGCAACCGTCCGAAAAGCAGATGCTGGAGGACCTGATCGCCGCCGCGCTCAACGACGCCCGCGCCAAGGCCGACGCCGTGTCGAGCGAGCATATGGCGAAGTTCTCCAGCGGTCTGCCGCTGCCCCCGGGGTTCAAGCTGCCGTTCTGACTTGTTGCGTCACGGGAACAAGCACGTCGCACCCTTCGTTGTTGGCGCCTAACTACAACAGGAGGGTTCGATGGTCGAAGAAGAACGCACCGTTGAGACGCCGGCGGGTGCTCCCGCGGGCACGCAGACGCACACGACTGTGGTCGAGCGCCGCAGCGGCGGTGGCGGCGGCGCGGTGCTGATCGGGCTGGCGGTGCTGATCGTGGCGATCGTGCTCGGCTTCTATCTCTTCAACCGTAGCCAGAACGACAACATCAAGACCAATGCCGTCACCCAGGCCGCGCACAGCGTCAGTGACAGTGCGCAGAAGGTCGGCGATTCGGCGCAGAAGGCCGCCGACGACGCCACCGGGCAGTAACCGGAACCGGGCCGCCGCAGCGCGCGGCCCGTCCGCCTGACGCCCAATCCATATGCTAGCACGGCAGGAGTCCGGAGGAACGGTGCGTCTCGCGCCAACTCCGGGCTCTTGCTGTTCGACAGGTTCGCAATGCCGCCCGGCCCGGCACCGGGCGCGACACGCCTCGCTATCGCCCAGCAAAAGCGGGAATCCAGACTGGCTGCTTCTCGAGACGCTCGCGAGGCCGCCCGTCACCTCGGACTTGTTCCCGGGTCCAGGGTTCCGCACCCTCCCAAGCCGTTGACCGTGCTGAAAGGGTGGATGCCGGACCAAGTAGTGCAACCGCTCAGGTGGAGGAGAAGTCTCGCCTTCGCGGGATCGCCGAACAGATCGCGCTAAGCTTGTGCAACGCCTTCCAGCGGGAGGGGACGAGCGCGGCTGAGCCGCCCCCGATCACAGCCCGTTCAGTGCAAACACGCATCCAGTGCGTCGTTCTTCACCACGCTCGCGCGCCGCTCGATCGTGTTGCCGTGGCGTCGGGTGAAGCCGCGCGGATCGATCACCGCGCGTTTCTTGGGCGCGGGCAGTGCCGCCGCCATGCGCGCCGCCTCGGTCGGCGACAGGTGCGAGGCGTCGTGCCCGAAATAGCGCATCGCGCCGGCGTTGACGCCATAGGTGCCGATGCCCGTCTCGGCGACGTTCAGATAGACTTCCATGATCCGCCGCTTGCCCCAGATCGCCTCGATCAGCACGGTGAACCAGGCCTCGAGCGCCTTGCGGACATAGCCGCCGCTCTGGATCAGGAAGACGTTCTTGGCAGTCTGCTGGCTGATCGTCGATCCGCCGCGGATGCGGCCGCCCTTTTCATTGTGGCGATACGCCTTCTCGATCGCGCCGACGTCGAAGCCGTGATGCGAACAGAAACGCGAATCCTCGCCGGCGATCGCCGCGCGCGCCATGTCGGGATCGATCCGCGACAGCGGCATCCAGTCCTTGTGGATGCCGCGCCCGTCGAACGCGTTGCCGATCATCGTGAAGGTCACCGGCGGCGGCACGAAGCGATAGATGCCGACCCAGACCACCGAGATCACCACGAACCACAGCGCGATCTTCAAGGCCAGCCGGATCAGGCGACCGGGCAACGATCGCGATGGCGCGCGGGAACGGGCAGGGCGGCGGCGGGCGGTCCTCATGCGCGCTGCATAACCACATCCGTTCCCGTTGCGAAAGCGGGAGGTTGGGACACGCGACGCCGCGCCATCACGCCGCCGTCACACCGGACCAGGTCCGGGGTCCACCGGTCGGCAGGCGCGAGGGCGGAGACCCTTGCGGAACCGTGGATGCCGGAACAAGCCCGGCAAGACGGGTGGTGCGCGGGTGGTACTCAGGCCCGGCCGCGCTGCGCCGACTACCTCACGCCGCGGCGAGCAGCCGCTTCTCGCCGGCCAGCCGCATCATCGCCTTCTGCAGCTTCTCGAACGCGCGCACCTCGATCTGGCGGACGCGTTCGCGGCTGACGCCATAGACCTGGCTCAGTTCCTCCAGCGTCTTGGGATCGTCGGTCAGGCGGCGCTCGGTCAGGATGTGGCGCTCGCGCTCGTTGAGCGAATCCATCGCCGTCACCAGCAGGTCGTGGCGCACGTCGGCTTCCTGAGCGTCGGCGACGCGCTCGTCCTGCAACGGCTCCTCGTCGGCCAGCCAATCCTGCCACTGCGCCTCGCCATCCTCGCGCATCGGCACGTTGAGCGAAGTGTCGCCGCCCATCGCCATGCGGCGGTTCATGCTGACCACCTCGTCCTCGGTCACGCCGAGATCGGTGGCGATCTTCTGCACGTCCTCGGGGCGCAGGTCGCCATCCTCGAACGCGTCGAGCTTGGCCTTCATCCGCCGCAGGTTGAAGAACAGCTTCTTCTGCGCGGCCGTGGTGCCCATCTTCACCAGGCTCCACGAGCGCAGGATGAATTCCTGGATCGAGGCCCGGATCCACCACATTGCGTAGGTGGCGAGGCGGAAGCCGCGATCGGGCTCGAACTTCTTCACGCCCTGCATCAGGCCGATATTGCCTTCGGAGATCAGCTCCGACACGGGCAGGCCATAGCCGCGATAGCCCATCGCGATCTTGGCGACGAGGCGAAGGTGCGAGGTGACGAGCTGCGCCGCCGCCTCGGTATCGCCATGCTCCTGGAAGCGCTTGGCGAGCATATATTCCTGCTCCGGCGCCAGGATCGGGAATTTCTTGATCTCGGAGAGGTAGCGGTTGAGGCTCGCCTCGCCGCCGAGGGCGGGAATCGTCGCTGGGACGTTGCTACCGCTGGCCATGATCTTTCTCCCTAAAGCCGGGCCGATTGCGCGCGAAGCGTTTCGGCGTGAAACCTATACGACAAGTGCAATGAACAGTTCCTGCATGTCAGCAGGCAGTTCGCTATCAAAAGACAAAGCGTGGCTTTTGACGGGGTGAATGAACCCCAGGTGGGCGGCGTGCAAGGCTTGCCGCCTGAAACGCAGCGTTTCCAGCACCGGCCGGTGGGCTGCCTTTGTTCTTCCATAAACCGGGTCACCCAGCAACGGGTTCCCGATCGAGGTCATGTGCACGCGCACCTGGTGCGTGCGCCCCGTCTCCAGCCGGCATTCGACCAGCGCCGCCTCCTTGAGCGGCTGCAGCGTGCGGTAATGCGTCACCGCGCGCTTGCCGCTCTGCACGACCGCCACTTTCTTGCGGTTGGCCGGCGAGCGGGCCAGCGGCGCGTCGATCGTGCCGGACGCAGGCCGGGGCATGCCGGCGACGATCGCCTTGTAGCGCCGGTCGATCGAATGGACCGCGAACTGCTTGGCCAGGCCTTCGTGCGCGCGGTCGGTCTTCGCCGCGACCATCAGGCCGGAGGTATCCTTGTCGATCCGGTGGACGATCCCCGGCCGCGCGACGCCGCCGATCCCCGACAGCCGCCCCGCGCAATGGTGGAGCAGCGCGTTGACCAGCGTCCCGTCCGGGTTCCCGGCGGCCGGATGGACGACCAGGCCGGCGGGCTTGTCGATCACGATCAGATGTTCGTCCTCGAACACGATGTCGAGCGCGATCGCCTGCGGTTCGTTGTGCGCCGGCGTGGGCGCGGGCACGGTCACGCTGAACGTCTGCCCGCCCAGCGCCTTGCGCGCCGGGTCGCGCGCGGGTGCGCCGCTGTCGTCGAGCACCTTGCCCGAGGCGATCAGCGCCTTCAGCCGCTCGCGCGACAGTGTCGGCACGGCATCGGCCAGCGCGCGGTCGAGGCGCCAGCCATCGGCCGCCTCGGCAATCCGCGCTTCGATGATGGAATCCCCCCGGATCATGCCGTAACGAGATGGGGATGAAGGTCGCGATTTCAAGTGTTGCACTGCACCGAATCCGCGTCGAAACGGCGGCGGCGCCGGGGGTCGAGGTCTGCGGGCTGCTGTTCGGCGAGCCCGGCCTGATCGCCGAAGCGCGGCCGTGCGCCAATGTCGCCGCCGACCCCGCGACGGCCTTCGAGCTCGATCCCCGCGCGCTTGTTGCGGCGCACCGGGCGATGCGCACCGCCGGGCCGCGGCTGATCGGCCATTACCATACGCACCCGACGGGCCGCTCGGTCCCATCGCCGCGCGATGCCGCAGCGGCCGCGCCCGACGGCATGATCTGGCTGATCGCCGCCGGCGACGCGCTGACCGCCTGGCGCGCGGTCGCCGAGGGCGCGGTCGAGGGCCGCTTCGCCCCATTACAGCTCGAACGCGTCGGCTCGGGTTGCGCGGACGACGGCGCTCCGCCAGAAGGGTTGCCACTTCGGTATATGGGGAGAGAGCGTCAGCGATGATGGTCAATTCGGTCGAATTCGCCAGCCTGTTGTGCTCGCGGCTATGCCACGATCTGCTCAGCCCGGTCGGTGCGCTCAACAACGGGCTCGAACTGCTCGCCGACGAGCATGATCCGGAGATGCGCGCGCGCTGCATCGATCTGCTGGGCGAGAGCGCGCGGGCGTCCGCCAACAAGCTCAAGTTCTTCCGTCTCGCGTTCGGCGCCGCCGGCGGCTTCGGCGAGACGGTCGACACGCGTGAAGCGCGCACGGCCATCGAGGGGCTGTTCTCCGAGAACAAGCGGCTGCAGCTCGGCTGGCTGGTCGAGGAGCCGGCGCTGCCCAAGGGCGCGATCAAGCTGCTGCTCAACCTGGCGCTGATCGCCGGCGACGCGCTGGTCCGCGGTGGCCAGCTCGATATCGGCAGCGAGACGCGCGACGACGGCACGGTGGAAATCGTCGTGCGCGCCGCCGGGCCGCGCATCGTGCTCGATGCCGAACTGCGCACCGCGCTGCTCGGCGGCGTCGGCGAGGGGCAGCTCACCCCGCGCGCCGCGGCGGCGCATCTCGTCCACACGCTGGCGGTGGAGGCTGGCGGCGGGGTGCAGATCTCCGAACCCGAAGCCGACGTGCTGCTGTTCGGCGCGGCACTCGCCCGGGTGCCGGCCTGATCGCGCGGTAAACTCCTTTTTAAGCAGCGGTCGGCCACAGTCCCGCGCAACGAGCGTGCCGGGGGACCATGGACGACCTCTTACAGGATTTCATCGCCGAGACCCGCGAGACGATGGAGGCCCTGTCCGGCGAGATCATCGCCTGGGAGGCCGATCCGTCCGATCGCGCGCGGCTCGATGCCATCTTCCGCTTCGTGCACACGGTGAAGGGCAGCTGCGGCTTCCTCGATCTGCCGCGGCTCGCCCGGCTCAGCCATGCCGCCGAGGACGTGCTGGCGCAGGTGCGCGCCGGCGATCGCACGCCCGACGCCGCGCTGGTCAACGCCGTGCTGGCGGTGGTCGACCGCATCGGCGAGATCGTCGAGGCGATGGACGCCGGCACCGCGCTGGACCATGCCGGTGAGGAACTGCTGATCGCCGCCCTGGAGGGCAAGGCGGAGGCCGTCGTCCACGCCGCCGCCACCGCCGTCCAGCGCGCGCCGACCCGGACCGTGCGGCTCAGCGTCGACCTGCTCGACCGCATGATGAGCGGCATGTCGGACATGGTGCTGGCGCGCAACGAACTGGCCCGGCGGCTGCGCGATCGCGCCGGCGACGATCCGGTGATCGACGCCTCGCTGGAGCGGCTGTCGATGACCGTCGCGGAGCTGCGCGACACCGTCACCCGCACCCGCATGCAGAAGATCGACGCGCTGTTTTCCGCGCTGCCGCGCATGGTGCGCGACACCGCCGCGGGGCTCGGCAAGTCGGTCACGCTGTCGATCGAGGGCGCCGATGTCGAGCTCGATCGCGAGATGATCGAGATGATGCGCGATCCGCTCGGCCACATCATCCGCAACTCGATCGATCATGGCATCGAGGCGCCGGGCGACCGCCGCCGCGCCGGCAAGCGCGAGAACGGTTCGCTCAGCGTGTCGGCGCGCCAGTCGGGCAACCAGATCATCGTCGAGATCGCCGACGACGGCCGCGGCATCGACATCGACCGGGTCGTTGCGCGGCTGGCCGCCGGCGGGCGCAGCGAGGCCGAACTGCGCGCGCTGGGCGACAAGGCGAAGCTCGACCTGGTGTTCGAGCCCGGCCTCTCGACCAAGGAAGAGGTGACCGAGATCTCCGGCCGCGGCGTCGGCATGGACGTGGTGCGCGCCAATATCGAACAGATCGGCGGCCGCATCGATCTCGTCAATCGCCCCGGCAGGGGGCTCACCACCGTCATTCACGTGCCGCTGACCTTGTCGATCATCTCGGCGATCGTCGTCGGGCTGGGCAACCAGCGGTTCGCCTTGTCACGCCAGTCGATCGAGGAGATCGTGCGGGTGCGCCCCGGCGGCGCGGTGCGGATCGATCGCCTCGGCGCCACGCCGATCGCCACCGTGCGCGACCGGCGATTGCCGCTGGTCGATCTCGGCGCACTGCTCGGGATCGATGCGGAGGCGCCCGACGAGGCGGCGATGCTGGTGATCGTCGGCGTCGGCGGCGGCAGCTACGCGCTGGCGGTCGATTCGGTGCTCGACCACGAGGAACTGGTGATCAAGCCCGCCGCGCCCGCGGTGATGGCGCGCGGCTTCTACGCCGGGCAGACGCTGCCCGACAGCGGCCGGCCGATGCTGCTGCTCGACGGCGCCGGCCTCGCCGCCGCCGCCGGGCTGCGCTTCACGCGCGAAGCGGTTCCCGAGCAACCGGCTGCCGCCGACGATGCCGAGCCGATGGTCGCGGCGCTGCTGTTCCTCGATCTCGACGGCATGCGCCGGGCGGTGCCGCTCAGCGTGGTCGATCGCGTGGAGACGGCGGCTACCGATGCGATCCGCTTCACCGCCGGCGAGTTGCGCCTGTCGGTCGACGGCCAGATCATCCCCCTGGCGGCGCAGGGCAGCTTCGCCGGCCGCGACAGCGTCTCGGTGCTGCGCCTGACCGACGGCGAGCGCGAGATCGGCTATGCCATTGCCGAGGCGCTCGACATCGTCGACCTGCCCATCGCGCTGCGCCCCTCGCGCGAGCCGGGCCCGGTGGCCGGCGTGCTGTCGCACGAGGGCGAGCAGATCGAGATGCTCGACGCCCATTGGCTGTTCGCGCACCACGGCGATCCCGGCCAGGCCGCGGACCGGCCGATCTGCCTGTTGCTCGGCAGCGAAGCGGGCTGGATGGCGAGCTTCCTTCGTCCCGCGCTCGAACGCGCCGGCTATCGCGTCGCCACCCGGCTTGCCTCCGGCGAGACGGCGGCGCTGACGCTGGCGATGGACGACGATCCGCCGCCGGCCGCGGGCGACGCCCCGCTGCTGCGCCTCTCGCGCGAACGTGATCCCGGCGGCGACGCCATCTTCCGCTACGATCGCGCCGCGCTCGACGCTGCGCTGATCCGCCACGCCGGCCGGGCCGGGGAGGGGCGCCGGTGAGCGACCTCTTCCTCATCGCCCGCATCGTCGACCGGGCCGTCGCGATCGCGTCGGACCAGGTCGAATCTGTCGTCGACATCGGCGAGATCGTGCCGGTGCCCGGTGCCGATCCGCGCGTCCGGGGTCTCGCCGCGTTGCGCAGCAAGGTGATGACGGTGATCGATCCGCACGTCGCGCTCGGCCTGCCGCCGCTCGGCGGGGAGGGGCACCGCGCGGTGATCACCTCGGTCGACGGGCACCATTATGCAATCATGGTCGATGCGCTCGACGACGTGACGCCCTGCGTGCTGTCGCCGCTTTCCGGGGGCATCCGACTCGACGATGCATGGCGGGAGATCGGCTGCGGCATCGTCGAGCTGGAGGGCCAGCCGGTGCTGGCGATCGATTGCCGCGCGCTCGTCCCCGGCGCCGCTGCGGTCACCTAGGCGGTCGCGATTAACGCGACGCTTACCCCTTGCAGTGCAAGGAATAGCTGAATTCATCAAACAGGGTTGCGTACAGATGAAGACTTGCCTCGTCGTCGATGATTCGAAGGTGATCAGGAAGGTGGCCCGGCACATCCTGGAGACCCTGCAGTTCGAAGTGAGCGAGGCCGGCGACGGCCGCGAAGCGCTCGACAGCTGCCTGCAGGCGGTTCCCGACGTGATCCTGCTCGATTGGAACATGCCGGTGATGAGCGGCATGGATTTCCTGCGCGCGCTGCAGGACACCGCGGTCGACCCGCGGCCCAAGGTGGTGTTCTGCACGACCGAGAACGGCATGGCGCACATCCGCGCCGCGATCGAGGCCGGCGCCGACGAATATGTCATGAAGCCGTTCGATCGCGAGACGCTGGAAAGCAAGCTGCAGATCATCGGGCTCGCCTGAGCGGAGACCCGACGATGGCTGCCATCCCTGCGCTGCGCCAACGGGCCGGGCCCGTGGTGCCGACCGCGCGCATCCTCATTGTCGACGATTCGGTGGTCGCCCGTGCGGTGATCGCGCGGATGATCGAAAAGGGCGGCAGCTATGAGGTCGCCGCGGCGGTGTCGGACGTCGGGGCCGCGCTGCGCTTCCTCGCCAGCGGTCGCGTCGACGTGATCCTGCTCGACATCGACATGCCGGTCATCGACGGCCTGACGGCGCTGCCCGACATCATCGCCGCCGGCGACGGTGCCAAGGTGCTGATCGTCTCGTCCGCCTGCGACGACGGCGCGGCGGCGACCGTCCAGGCGCTCGCGCTCGGCGCTGCCGATACACTGGTCAAGCCGGGCAACGGCAGCATGCTCGGCGGCTTCGCCGTGGCGTTGGAGGAAAAGCTGCAGCGGCTGGTGCAGGGGCGCTCCGCCGCCGCGGCGCCCCGCCGCGCGCCCGATCGCGCCACCGGCGACTTCGATCTGATCGCGATCGGGGCCTCGACCGGCGGTATCCACGCGCTCGGCCAGCTGTTGCGGGCGCTGCCGCACGATTTCCAGGTGCCGGTGTTGATCACCCAGCATCTGCCCTCATCGTTCATGCCGCATTTCGCGGCGCAGGTCGCGATCCTCGCCGGGCGCCCCTGCGACGTCGCCGTCGACCACATGGCGATACGGCCGGGCCGCGTCATCCTGGCGCCGGGCGACGCGCATCTGCGCTGCGTGCAGCTGCCGGAGGGGCAGGCGGCGGTGCGGCTGGTCCGTGGTCCCGCGGCCAGCGGCTGCATGCCCTCGGTCGATCCGATGCTGGCCTCCGCCGCCGACGTGTTCGGCGCGCGCGCGATGGGCGTGGTGCTGAGCGGCATGGGCCGCGATGGCGCCGAGGGCGCGGCGAAGCTGGCGGCCGCCGGCGGCTGCGTCGTCGCGCAGGATGAGGCGAGCTCGGTCATCTGGGGCATGCCGGGGGCCGTCGTGCGCGCCGGCCTTGCCGCCAGCGTGCTGCCTCCCGACGCGATCGGCGCGCTGATCGCCGAGCGGCGGCGTCCGTCATGATGACCGCGCCCGAACCGCGGTCGCTCAACGCGACGAACGTGCTCGCGGCGCTGCTCGAGGCGCGCACCGGGCAGCAGATCGCCGCGAACCGCACCTGGCGGGTCGATACCGTGCTGAAGCCGTTGTTGCGCGCCCGCGGTCTCGCCTCGCTCGACGCGCTGGTTGCCGCGCTGCTCGATGGCCGGCATCCGGATTTGGGGGACAAGGTGGTGGACGCTCTGCTCAACCAGGAAAGCTCCTTTTATCGCGACGCGGCGGTGTTCGATCTGATCGCCGCGGCCGTGGCCGATCTTGAGGGGGGCGCCGCAGGGCGCCGGCCGCGCTTGTGGTCGGCGGGCTGCGCCAATGGCCAGGAACCGCTGTCGCTCGCCATGCTGTTCGCCGAACGCGAGGAGCAGGGCGGTCTCGCCTGTCCGGAGATCGTCGCCACCGACGTGTCCGACGGCGCGCTCGCCCGCGCCCGGGCCGGCCGCTATTCGCATTTCGAAATCCAGCGCGGGCTGCAGATTCGCCGCATGATGCGCTGGTTCGAACAGCAGGGCGACGACTGGATCGCGCGTCCCGAGCTTGTCCGCCGCATCCAGTTCAAACGGCACAATCTCGTCGCCGATGCGCCGCCGACCGGCCGGTTCGACGTCGTCCTGTGCCGCAACGTGCTGTTCTACCTGGCCCCCGCCCATCGCCACCGCGTGGTCGAGCGCATGGCCGAGGTGATCCGGCCCGGCGGCTTCCTCGTGCTCGGCGCCGGCGAGACGCTGATCGGCCAGAGCCCCGCCTTCGTGCCGTCCGATCGCTTCAAGGGCTTCTACGAGGCGACCGGCCGCCGCACGGAGAGCGCCGCCGCCTGAACGCTCTGGCGCTTGCATTTTCCCGCCTCCTGCGCTGAAGGCGAGCCGATGGAGCCGATCGACGCGCCTTCGCCCAATTTCGACGCGCGGTCGCTGCCGATCAGCATGGTCGTGCTGCATTATACCGGCATGCAGGATGCACAGTCGGCGATCGATCGCCTGCGCGATCCCGAGGCGAAGGTCTCCGCGCATTATCTGGTCGACGAGGACGGCCGCGTGCTGCGCCTGGTCGATGAGGCGAACCGTGCCTGGCATGCCGGGCGATCGCACTGGCGCGATATCGACGACGTCAATTCGGCCAGCATCGGCATCGAGATCGTCAACCCCGGCCACGACTGGGGCTATCGCCCCTTCCCGCCCGAACAGATCGCCAGCGTGTTGCGCCTCGTCGCCCTGGTCAAGGACCGCTACGAGATCACCCGCGGCAACATCGTCGGCCATTCCGACATCGCGCCGGCACGCAAGCGCGATCCCGGCGAGCTGTTCCCCTGGCACGAATTCGCCCGTCGCCGACTGGCGCTGCCGCGACCGACCAGGAACCTCGTCGATCCCGGCTGGAGCGAAAGCGGCTTCCTGATGGCGCTCGAACGCTTCGGTTACGACGTCGGCGATCCGATGGCGGCGATCATGGCGTTCCAGCGCCGTTTTCGCCCCGAGCTGATCGACGGCGAGATCGATGCCGAATTGCGCATGATCCTCCTCGCGTTGCTCTTGCCTAAACCCCAGGGGGACGACTAGAGCGGCCGCGCCAGAGGGTCGGGCGACCGCGGGGGCTTTCGGGCCCGCGAGGAAAGTCCGGGCTCCACGGAAACGACGGTGGCGGGTAACACCCGCCGGGGCGCGGCGGCCTGACCGGCGCGCTTCAGGGACAGTGCCACAGAAAGCAAACCGCCAACGCCTCTCGGGGCAGGCAAGGGTGAAAGGGTGCGGCAAGAGCGCACCGCGCTTCCGGTAACGGCGGCGGCAGGGCAAACCCCACCGGGAGCAAGACCGAATAGGGGCGCCACATGGGCTTCGTTCCGGCCCGGCGCCCGGGTTGGTTGCTTGAGCCCGCAGGCGACTGCGGGCCTAGAGGAATGGTCGCCCATCGCCCTTCGGGGCGTGGACCGAACCCGGCTTACAGACCCTCTGGCATTTTCGATTATTCGCGCGGGTGCCGGTGCTTCCCGCCACCGGTCGAGCTTGCGCCCGCCGTTCCAGCGATTATGTCGGAGCCGATGCCACGTTCTTCCCGATCGACCGACTGGGGTTTTCCCCGCTGGCGTGCCTATGGCGCCGAACGCGAGGCCGTGAAGGTGCGGCTGTGTGACCGGCACGGCTGCGATCAGCCGGGCGATTGCCCCGCGCCCAAATCGCCCAGCAGCAAGGACCGCTGGTATTTCTGCGCGACGCACGCCGCCGAATACAATCGCAACTGGAATTATTTCGAGGGCCTGAGCGAGGAAGAGGCGAAGGCGCGCGAGGCCAGCGAGCGCGCCGAGGCGGCGGGTTTCACCGCGTCGAAGCACAATGGCTGGGCGGGCCCCGGCGATGGCAGCCGCTCGCGCGACGAGATGCGCGCGCTCGAATTGCTGGAGCTCGAAGCCGATGCCGATTTCGAGGCGGGGCGCCCGGCCTGGGGCCGCCTCGCCCCCCCAAAACAACCCCCTGGTGAACCCGGCGCCCCCCCCCCCCCCCCCCCC
>JBQCHA010000198.1:0-6000 GCA_051955175.1 Sphingomonas sp. | reverse complement strand
GCTCCCGCATCGTCTCGACGGCCTTGAAGAAGTCCGCACCCGTGCGGTCCATCTTGTTGACGTAGGCGACGCGAGGGACGTGGTACTTGTCGGCCTGGCGCCAGACGGTCTCCGACTGCGGCTCGACGCCGGCGACGCCGTCGAAGCAGGCGACAGCGCCGTCGAGCACGCGCAACGAACGCTCGACCTCGATGGTGAAGTCGACGTGGCCCGGCGTATCGATGATGTTGATCCGGTGCTCGGGACCATCGCCCGCGGTCCAGAAACAGGTCGTTGCTGCCGACGTGATGGTGATCCCGCGCTCCTGCTCCTGCTCCATCCAGTCCATGGTCGCGGTGCCCTCGTGGACCTCGCCGATCTTGTAGGACTTGCCGGTGTAATAGAGGATGCGCTCGGTCGTCGTCGTCTTGCCGGCGTCGATGTGCGCCATGATGCCGATATTGCGATAGCGCTCGAGCGGATGGCTGCGGGCCATGATCGTTTCTTCCTTAGCGATGTGGGGAGCCGGCGGATCCGGCTTCCCCAGATATAGGTACGAAAACTACCAGCGGTAGTGGCTGAAGGCGCGGTTCGCCTCGGCCATACGGTGCGTGTCTTCGCGCTTCTTCACCGCGTTGCCGCGATTGTTCGAGGCGTCGAGCAGCTCGCCCGAAAGGCGCGCCGCCATCGTGTTCTCGCTGCGGCCGCGCGCAGCGGAGATCAGCCAGCGGATCGCCAGCGCCTGCGCACGCTCCGGACGGACCTCGACCGGCACCTGATAGGTCGCACCGCCGACGCGGCGGCTGCGGACCTCGATGCCCGGCTTCACATTGTTGAGCGCGTCGTGGAACACGCCCAGCGGGTCCTTCTTCGCGCGGGTCTCGACGGTGTCGAGCGCGCCATAGACGATGCCCTCGGCGACGGCCTTCTTGCCGTCCAGCATCACGCTGTTCATGAACTTCGACAGAACCTCATCCCCGAACTTGGGATCAGGCAGGATTTCCCGCTTCTCGGGACGACGACGACGAGACATAGCTCGAATTCCTTCTAAACAACCAGCCCATGATCGTCATGCCGGCGAAAGCTGGCATCTCATGCGGCCGAGTCATGACCTTGAACCACGAGACCCCAGCTTCCGCTGGGGTGACGGTCGTTTTTTAGGACGCTTGGCGCCGGACGTAGAGCGGGACTGCTTGCGATCCTTGACACCCTGGGTATCGAGCACGCCGCGCAGCACGTGATAGCGCACACCGGGAAGATCGCGCACACGACCGCCGCGGATCAGCACCACCGAGTGCTCCTGCAGGTTGTGGCCGACGCCGGGGATGTAGCTGATCACCTCGCGCTGATTGGTCAGGCGGACCTTGGCCACCTTGCGCAGCGCCGAGTTCGGCTTCTTCGGAGTCGTCGTATAGACACGGGTGCAGACGCCGCGCTTCTGCGGGTTCTGCTCCATCGCAGGGACCTTCGACTTGGCCTTCTGCGGGTCACGGCCCTTGCGGACCAGCTGGTTGATCGTCGGCATGAAGCCCTTCACCTTGTTATGCCGGAAGTCCCGGCGGTTACTTTGCTGAACACCAAATGCAAAAGGACCATGGCGGCCGTTACCGGCCCCCTTGGCCCTGTGAGCATGCAGCAATGTTCACTGCTCTTCATCGAAACGGGTCGGCGCCGAGACTCGGCTCACCAGCCCTTCCGCAAGCAGGCGCGCCTATAGCGAAGCGGCCGAACGCGGTCAACCGCGGCACTTCGGCGCGAGGCGGTGCGGCTACGGCGGCACATTCACCGCTTCCTAACCATCATGACGGCATCATCGCGGGCATGACCACCCCCGCCATTCTTCCCGCCGCGATGATCTCGCTGGTCGCGCTCGCCGCCACACACGACCGCCGCGACCGGGCGGCTGCGGTGTGGTTCGGCATGGCGGTGGCGCTGAGTGGCTGGGTGCTGCTGCCGGCCAGCGCCGCCGTGCTCGTGAGGGTGCGTCGCACGACGCTGGTCCATTGGGCGCCCGCGTTCCTGCTCGCGCTCGGCGCAACGACGATTGTCCTTCGCGCCGCGGGGCTACCGCACAGCTCGGCCGTCATGACCGTCAGCGCTGCCCTGACCCTCAGCCTGTTCGCGCTGCTGTTGCCGAGGATCGGGGCCGGCCCGTCAAGTCTGGCTCACCGCATCGGATAAGCGCCGCCCAGCGCCTGGTGGTACAGGCTGGCGGCGTGCAGCATGTCGATGAAGAAGCCGATCCACATCACCGACAGCACGATGTTCGAGGCGGCATAAACGAGGAATCGCGCGTAGATCCGCCGCACGACGATGTGGATCAGGCTATGCACCACGCGCAGCGCAACGAAAGTCCACGCCAGCACCGCCTGCACCGTGTCGCCATGGTGCGTCACCAGCAGCAGCGGCACCAGCGCGAAATACAGCACCGGCATCTCGAACAGGTTGCGCAGATTGTTGGCCGGCAGTTCGACCGGCTCGAAATAGGCGAGCGTCGCGCGATGGCTGGCGAAATCCTCCCGGCGCGGCGGCACGCGGCGGATGTGGGCGAAACGGGTGATCCCCATCGTCGCCCAGACGATGAAGATCAGCAGCACCAGCGCGAAGGTGGGCCACAGCATGGCGAACGGCATCGGCGATCCTCCCCGGTTGAGTGAGCGATCCTGACGCGGCATGACGGCGCCGTCCATCCCGAAGGAGCATCGCATGCCCGACCTCTCCCTGCCCGCCGACGGCGGCTGCCGCTGCGACCGCGTACGCTTCCGCATCACCCAGCCGCCGATGCTGACGATGGCTTGTCACTGCACCGGCTGCCAGAAGATGACGGCGAGCGCCTTTTCGCTGTCGGTCGCGGTGCCGGTGGACGGCTTCGGGCTGATCGCCGGCGAAACGGTGATCGGCGGGCTGCACGGGCCGGAGGCGCATCACCACCACTGCGACTGGTGCAAGAGCTGGCTGTTCACCCGCATCGACGCGTTCGGCATCGTCAACGTGCGCGCGACGATGCTGGATGAGGCGGGCTGGTTCCGGCCCTTCATCGAGACCTACACCAGCGAAGCGCTGCCGTGGGCACGGACGCCGGCGACGCACAGCTTCGACCGTTTTCCCGATCCGGAAGCGTACGGACCGTTGATCGCCGAGTTCAGCCGAGCATAGCGGCATAGCTGGCGGGCGCTGGCGGCAGGACCAATCGTGCGGCGACGGCGGCGGCGCAGGCGAGCAGCAGCACCGCTCCGCCGATCACCAGCGCGCGACGATCCAGCCGCCCCGCCCCGCCGGCGATGACTGCCGCCAACCCGGTCGCCAGCATCGACCACAGGTGGTAGCGCAGATCCGACGCGATGCTGATGGCGGCGAAGCTCGCCTCCAGCGTCAGCGCCGAGCCGGCGAGCGCCAGCGCCTGCGTGCGTGCCGGTGACGCGGCCGCAGGCTGCAGCGCCGCAACCAGCGTCAGCGCCGCGATCGTCCAGGCGAACGGCCAGCCCAACGGCGTCGCGGCGATCCATCCGCCGGCGCTTTGCCACCATCCCGCCGCCCGGCCGGGGCTGGCGAGGCCCACATCATTCGTTTCGGACTCGCCTGGCGGCGCAGCACTCGGCCAGCGTCGCGGCACCAGCCAGCGTTCGGTCGAGTTCAGATGCGCCAGCCGCTGCCGCGCATAAGCCAGCGGATGATGCAGCACCGCCGCGGCCAGCAGGCCGTACAGCCGCCCGCTCGGCAGCGCATTGAGCCGCGCCATCGTCGTGTCGCAATGCCCCGGCGCGCCCAGCGGGTCCCAGAAGAACGGGCGCACGCAACGGCGGTCGATCAGTTGCCGCCGTTCATCGATGGTGATCCCCGTCCCTGCCGCCGAGGGCGCTCGCACGGCGATGCCGGACAGGTCGAACAACGCCTCCGTATGCTCCACCCCGCTCGCCGCCGCGCCGAGCAGGCGATGATTGACCATCGGCGCCAGCGCCAGCACCGCGACAATGCCGCCGATCGCGACGGCGGCTTGGCGCCAGCACCGCCAATGCGGCGCCAGCGCCAGCACCGCCAACGGCACGGTGGCGAATACTGCATTGGCGCGAACCAGGGTCGCATAGGCGAACAGCACCGCGGTCGCTGCCCCCGCCGCCCAAGGCAGCCGTCGCGCGGCAAGCCGCCACCACGCGATCAGCCCGAGCGCCGCCAGCAGCGCGCCCGCCATCTGCGCGTCCTTGAGCACCGCCGCCTGCCACCCCAGGAACAGCGGCATGGCGCCGATCGCCAGCACCAGCCACCCGCCCCAGCGCCGCCCGGTCCCCGCCAGCGCCGCGGCGAGCAGCGCCAGCCCCAGCCAATAGAGGGCCATCTGCAGCACGAATATCGGCGCGGCGCCGCCACCGAACGCCGCATGCAACAAGGCCCAGAGCCGCGCCATGATCGGCGGATGCCAGTCGTTGAAATCGCCCGACAGCACCTGACCGAACTGGTCGACGCTATCGTACATGGCATAGCCCGGCCAATAGAGCAGCAGGCTCATCACCAGGAGCAGGCCGGCCAACGCGGCCGGCCCCGCAAGCCTCCGGTGGCGACTCAGCGGCGTCCCATCCACTGGCGGTGCCAGGCTGCGGCTTGCTCGATCCAGTCACGCACCGCATCGACGCCGCCGTCGATCGTCGCTGCGGATAAACCGACGGTGCGCCGCCCGGTCCGCTTGATCTGGAGCAGATGGTGCGTTCGCCTGCCCGCGCGCACCGACCGGACAGCGACGTCAGCGACCTCTTCCCAGGGCACCGTCTTCGTGCCGAACAGCGTTCGCACCACTACGCCGTCGGCATCCGCCTCCGCCGCCATACGATCGTCGGAAAGCAGCAAGCGCAGCGACGCAGCCGCCACCGTCAGGCTCGCGAGGCCGAACACCAGCATCGCCCACCACAATCCGGTCGGCCCCAGGAGGTGAACCAGCCACGCCGACCGGCCCCGATAGTCCGGGTCAGGCCGGCTGGTATCGAAAAGGATCGCCACGACCGCCATCACCAGACCGATCGCCAGATACCGCCACAGCGCGGCGGCCGAATGGTGCAACGTCGCCGGTTTCATGCCCCCTCCCCCCGGAGGTCAGAAGTGGATCGCGCGTCCATAGGCGGAGAGGACGCTCTCGTGCATCATCTCGCTCAAGGTCGGGTGCGCGAACACCGTTTCCATCAGCTCCGCCTCGGTGGTCTCGAGCTGGCGCGCGACGACATAGCCCTGGATCAGCTCGGTCACCTCGGCGCCGACCATGTGCGCGCCGAGCAGCTCGCCGGTCTTGGCGTCGAACACCGTCTTGATGAAGCCTTCCGCCTCGCCCAGGGCGATTGCCTTGCCGTTGCCGATGAACGGGAACTTGCCGACCTTCACCTCTTTGCCCGCTTCCTTGGCCTTGGCCTCGGTCATGCCGACCGACGCGACCTGCGGACGCGAATAGGTGCAGCCCGGAATGTTCCAGGTGCCGAACGGATGCGGCTTCTTGCCCGCGATCGCCTCGACGCAGACGATGCCCTCGTGGCTCGCCTTGTGCGCCAGCCACGGCGCGCCGGTGACGTCGCCGATCGCGTACAGCCCCTCGACATTGGTCCGCGCATAGCCGTCGACCTTGATGTGCCCGCGGTCGGTCTCGACACCCAGCTTCTCCAGCCCGATATTTTCGGTGTTGGGCACGATGCCGATCGCGACGATGACGTGGCTGTATTCCTCGGTGGTCGACTTGCCGTCCTTGCCCTTGATCGTCGCCTTGACCGATTTGGGCGACGTCTCGATCTTCTCGACGCCGGCGCCGGTCTGGATCTTGATTCCCTGCTTGGTCAGCGCCTTGTCCATGAACGCGCTGACTTCCTCATCTTCGACCGGCAGGATGCGCGGCAGCATCTCGACGATCGTAACATCCGCGCCCATGTCGTTGTAGAAGCTGGCGAACTCCACGCCGATCGCGCCCGACCCGATGACCAGCAGCTTGGTCGGCATCTCCGCCGGCGTCATCGCATGGCGATAGGTCCAGATGCGCTTGCCGTCGGCCTT
>JBQCHA010000197.1:0-20964 GCA_051955175.1 Sphingomonas sp. | reverse complement strand
TCGAAGGTGAACGCGCCTGTCTGGCCCTAGAGCTTGCGGATCTCGATCACGTCGGGGCCGACGCATCCAATCAGCACCCGATAGTCGAAATCCATCCCCGCACCGGTCAGTTTGGCGGTGTCACTCATCCTGTTTTTCCTTTCTTCAACCTGTCAGGCCTGAACGGCCATACGGTCGGCGATCCGTCCCAGGCTCTCCTCGCGCCCGAGCAGCTCGAGCACGTCGAAGATGCCGGGCGAGACCTTGCGTCCGGTCAGCGCGGCACGAAGCGGCTGCGCGACGGCACCCAGCTTCACGCCCGCCGCCTCGGCAACCTGCCGAACCGCAGCTTCGAGAGCGCCGCTTTCCCAGGCATCCACCGCCGCCAGAGCGGCATGGACTCGGGCCAGCAGCGCTGGTGCGTCGCCCCGTAGCAGATCGGTGGCCGCGTCGTCCATTTCCAGTGGGCGGGTGCGAAAAAGGAACATCGCGCCCTCGGCTAGGTCCATCAGATTGGCCGCGCGCGGCTTCAGGATCGGCATGGTGCGCTGCAGGAGATCGCGGTGCGACTCGTCGGGCTGAAACGGCAGGCGTGCCGCCACCAAGTCGGTCAGCCGCGCATCGTCGGCCTCGCGGATGTAATGACCGTTCAGGTTCTCCAGCTTCTTCAGATCGAACCGCGATGGTGAGCGGCCGACGCCGTCCAGATCGAACCACTCGATCGCCTGGGCGCGACTGATGATCTCGTCGTCGCCATGCCCCCAGCCGAGGCGCAGCAGATAATTGTCGACTGCCTCGGGCAGCAGGCCCATCTCGTCGCGATAGGCATCGACGCCGAGTGCGCCGTGACGCTTCGAGAGCTTGGCCCCGTCGGCGCCGTGGATCAGCGGGATATGCGCATAGACCGGCTCCGGCCAGCCGCCCTCGATCTCCTGCATCGCCCGCATGATCGGCAGCTGGCGGAACGCGTTGTTGAGGTGGTCGTCGCCCCGGATGACGTGCGTCACGCCCATGTCGTGGTCGTCGACCACCACCGCGAGCATATAGGTCGGCGTGCCGTCGGAGCGCAGCAGCACGAAATCGTCGATCTCGCTGTTCTGCACCGTAACTTCGCCCTGCACGCGATCATGGATCGTCGTGGCGCCGTTGCGCGGCGCCTTCAGCCGGATGACGAAGGGCTGGCCCGCGGCCGCCTCGTTCGGGTCGCGCTCGCGCCAGCGGCCGTCGTAGCGGATCGGCTTGCCCGCGGCGCGTTGCGCCTCGCGCAGTTCGGTCAGTTCCTCAGGCGTCGCAAAGCATTTGTAGGCATGGCCGTTCTCGAGCAGCTTGATCGCCACCTCGGCATGGCGCGCCGCGCGCGAGAATTGGTAGACCGGCTCTCCGTCCCAATCGAGGCCGAGCCACCGCATACCGTCCAGGATCGCGTCGATCGCCGGTTGGGTCGATCGCGCGCGATCGGTATCCTCGATGCGCAGCAGGAATCGGCCGCCGTGATGGCGTGCGAACAGCCAGTTGAACAGGGCGGTCCGGGCACCGCCGATGTGAAGGAACCCGGTCGGCGACGGGGCGAAGCGGGTGACGACTTCGCCGGTTTCAGTCCTTGCGCTCAACCGCGCATGCTCCCAAGCTGGATTGTGGATGGCCAGTTCAGCCGCGGACGCCCCTAGCACGGCACCCGAGCCGCTTCAAATCGCGGTGTTTCGGCCGCTGACCCGCGCGCGTGGCGCGATCGAGACATGGCTGGAGGCGGAGCGGGACCAGTTGCCGCTATGGCTACCCGTCGCGCTGGGGACGGGGATCGCCGTCTGGTTCCTGTTGCCGGACCCCCGCCGCTGGATCGCAACCATGTTGGGGTTGGCGGCGGTTGGCCTCGCCGGGTTGGCGATCGCGCGGGGCGGGCGCGCGAGCCGGGCTGTCGCGATCGGTGCGCTGATGGCGGCGCTGGGCATCGGGCTGGTGTGGTGGCGTGCCGAGCGCGTCGCGGCGCCCGTCCTGCCGCGGCTGGTGATCGCCACGTTCGAGGCGCGGGTCGATCGCGTCGAGCCCTTGCCCGCGCGCGACCTGGTACGGCTGACGGTGGCGCTGGTGCAGCAGCTGCCGCGGCAATGCCAGGCGGGCGAGCGGTGCCCGGCATGGCCCGACCCGGCGCTGCCGCCGCGTTTCCGGTTGAACCTGGCGACGGCGGATGCCCCGGCGGCACTGGCGCCGGGCGCCATCATTCGGTTGCGCGCGCGGTTGATGCCACCGCCGAGTGCCGGAGTGCCGGGGGCTTATGATTATGCCCGCGTCGCGTGGTTCGAGTCCATCGGCGCGACCGGGCGCGGGTTCGCGCCAGTGGAGGTGGTGAAGCCGGGAAGCGCGCCGGCGGCCGGTTGGCGCGAGCGGCTGTCGAAGCACATCCAGCAGCGACTGCCGGGCAGCGCCGGCGCGATCGCGGCGACGCTGGCGACCGGCGACCGCGGCGCGATCGCACCCGGCGACGCCGATGCGATGCGTCGGGCGGGGCTGGCGCATCTGCTGGCGATCAGCGGCCTGCACGTCACCGCGGTGGTGGGCGCGGTGATGCTGGTCGTTCTGCGCTTGCTGGCGCTGAGTCCCTGGCTGGCGTTGCGCGTGCGCCTGCCGCTGGTCGCGGCCGCGGCAGGAGCGATGGCGGCGGTCGGCTACACGCTTCTCACCGGCGCGCAGGTGCCGACGATCCGCGCGTGCGTCGCGGCGATTCTGATCCTGGCCGCGATCCTTTTCGGGCGCGAGGCGGTAACGCTGCGGTTGGTCGCGGCGGGCGCGCTGGTCGTGCTGCTGATCTGGCCCGAGGCGCTCGCCGGCCCCAGCTTCCAGCTCTCGTTCGCCGCGGTGACCACGATCGTCGCGCTGCACGAGCATCTCGGCGCCCGCCGACTGTTCGAGAGGCGCGACGAGAGCCGGCTGCGCCGCGTCGGCCGCGGCGCGCTTTCGCTGCTGCTGACCGGCCTGACCGTCGAGGTCGCGCTGGCGCCGATCGCCCTCTATCATTTTCATCAGGCCGGGCTGTACGGCGCGCTGGCCAACATCATCGCGATCCCGCTCACCACCTTCGTTGTTATGCCGTTCGAGGGACTGGCCTTGCTCCTCGACACGATCGGGTTGGGCGGGCCGGCCTGGTGGGTTGCCGGCCACGCACTTCGCCTGCTCCTCGCGCTGGCGCATGCCACGGCGGCCGCGCCGGGCGCGGTGGCGGTGCTGCCCGCGATGCCGTCAGGCGCCTACGGGTTGATCGTTGCCGGCGGATTGTGGCTGGCGCTGTGGCGCACTCGCGTCAGGCGCCTGGGGTTGCTGGTCATCATCGCGGGCGCGCTATGGGCGGTGGTGATGCCGCGACCCGACCTGCTGGTGACCGGTGACGGACGGCACATCGCGCTGCGCACCGCCCAGGGAGACATCGCGCTGCTGCGTGAGCGATCTGGCGATTACACCCGCGCGATGCTGGCCGAGAACAGCGGCGTAGATGCGCCCGTGGGTGACGATGAAGATCCGCCGACGCTCGATGACCTGCCCGATGCGCGGTGCAGCCGCGACGCATGCATCGTCGAGCGTCGCGCCGGCGGCCGGCCGTGGCGCATTTTTGCCACGCGGAGCAGCTACCCGCTGCCGATCGACCAGCTCATTGCCGCGTGTCGCAACGCCGACATCGTCGTCTCGGACCGGCGGCTACCGCAACGCTGCGTCCCGCATTGGCTGAAGCTTGACCTGCCGGCGCTGGCGCAGACCGGCGGCGTGGCGATCACGCTCGCCACGCGTCACCTGCAGACCGTCAACATGATCGGCGGCCGCCATCCCTGGCGCCATCCGCCGACCACCGCGATCAGTCGTAGCGGCGCAGCAGCCCCGCCAGCCGGCCCTGGACGCGGACCTGGTTGGGGGCATAGCGCTGCGGGTCATAGGCGCGGTTGGCGGGATCGAGCCGCACCATCGCGCCTTCACGCCGGAAATATTTGAGCGTCGCCTCGCTGTCCTCGATCAGCGCCACGACGATCTCGCCGTCGCGCGCGGTCTCGGTGCGGCGGATCAGCGCATAGTCGCCATCGAGAATGCCTGCCTCGACCATCGAATCGCCGGACACCTCCAGCGCATAATGGTCGCCGCTGCCGAGCAGCGCGGCGGGCACGGACAGGCTCGACTGCCCCTCCAGCGCCTCGATCGGCACGCCCGCGGCGATGCGGCCGTGCAGCGGAATTTCGATTACGTCATTGGCCGGTTGCGGGGCCGGGCGCGGGGCGGGGGTCGGCGCTGCAGGCTTGGCGCGCGTCTTCGCGGCCGGGCGATCGGGCATCCGCAGCACTTCCAGCGCACGGGCGCGATTTGGCAGGCGGCGCAGGAACTGCCGTTCCTCCAACGCGCTGATCAGGCGGTGCACGCCCGATTTCGACTTGAGGTCGAGCGCCTCCTTCATCTCCTCGAAGGAGGGCGACACGCCGGTCTCCGCCAGGCGGTCGTGGATGAAGCAGATCAGTTCGTGCTGCTTGGCGGTGAGCATTCGCAGTCCTCCCAGGGAACAGACACGGAACGTTTACGAAATGTTCGTATGCCTGTCAAGCGAGGGGCAGGATTTCGACCATTTCCCCGGCGGCCGCGGCGGACGCATGCGGGGCCCGCACGATCAGGCAGCCGGCGCGTGCCAGCGTGCGGAGCATCGAGCTGTCCTGGATGGTCGAGGCATAGGCGTTGCCGTTGCGCAGCTCGGCGCGCAGGTAATCGGTCCGCTCGCCATTCGCCGGGATCGCTTCGCCCAAGGGCGCGGCATAGCTGCGCGGCAGCGGATCGCGCGCGCCGGCCATCGCGGCGACGAGCGGGCGCAGGAACAACAGGCCGGTGACGAACGCCGACACCGGATTCCCTGGCAGCCCGAGCACCACCGCGTCGCCCAACCGGCCGGCCATCATCGGCTTGCCCGGTCGCAGCGCGATCCGCCAGAAATCGATCGTGCCGCCGGCAGCCTCCAGGCAGGGGCGGACCAGGTCGTGATCACCGACCGAGGCGCCGCCGGTGGTGACCAGCACGTCGGCGTCGACGCGCGAGAAGGCGTCGGTCAGCACCTCGCGCCGATCGGGCAGGATGCCGATGTCGATGAGCTCGACCGGCAGGTCGCCCAGCATCGCGGCAAGCATCGCGCCGTTGGATTCGGGCAGCGCAAGTCCGATGACCGGGCTGCCGGGCGCGACCAGTTCGTCACCCGTCGCGACCGTCGCCACCCGCACCGGCCGCGCGACCGGCAGTGTGCCGTGACCGGCAGTCGCGGCGAGGCCGATGCGCGCCGGCGTCAGCCGCTCGCCGGCGGCGATCAGCACGTCGCCCTCGCTGAAGTCGAGCCCTCTGATCCGGGTGTTGCGGCCGCAATGAGCGGGCCCTTCGCCATCGAGCTCCAGCCGGTCGCCGTCGCGCCGCGCCTCCTCCTGCACCAGCACCGTGTCGGTGCCGGGCGGCAGCGCGGCGCCGGTGAAGATGCGTACCGCCTCGTCGGCCTGTGCGCTGCCGGCGAAGGGGTGGCCGGCGGCGCTCTCACCGATGACGCGCCAGGGACCCGGCATGTCGGCGAAGCGGATCGCATAGCCGTCCATGGCCGACAGTGTCGCGGCCGGCTGGGTACGGCGCGCGACGACATCGGCGGTGGCCCAGCGGCCGGCCGCCTGGCGCAACGCCACCGTCTCGGCGGCCACGCGCGGCGCCAGCGCGAGCAGGCGGGCTTGCGCTTCGGCGACGGGCATGAGGGGGCGCCTGGCCATCACAGCCGCCCCGCCGCCCCGCCAGAGAACGGGACGTTACCGGCGCGGGACAGCGCGGAAGAAGAGCGCAGGTCGGTCAAAGCGATAAAGCCATGGCACGGTCGGGGCCTCGAAGGGAAGCACTCGGGCGTCCGCAAGGCTTCGCGATGCCGTTGCCGAACGCGCGCGGGTCAGGCCCGGCCCGCCATCCTTGGCGTCGGCAGCGCCGGCGAGAGCATGTCGAAGGTCTGCTGCTCGATCAGCAGATCGGCCAGCGTGTACCTGTCGAGATGCGCCAGAAACGCGCGCAAGGCGTCCGCCAGAATGCCACGCAATCGGCAGCGCGTGACGAGCGGGCAGCTGGCGCAGTCGACCAGGTCGAGGTCGCATTCCATCAGCCGCACGATGACACCGACGTTGATCTCGTCCGCCCGGTGGGCCAGCGCCACACCGCCCATCCGGCCGCGGACGCTGCGCAGATAGCCGGCGCGCACCAGCTGGTGCACCACCTTCATCAGGTGGTTCTTCGAGATGCCGTGCGCGGCGGCGATCTCCGCGATCGAGCAATGCCGCTCCGGCCGCTCGCCGAGATGGATCAGCACGCGCAGGCTGTAATCGGTGTGCCGCGTCAGGCGCATGCCATTGTTCAACCAGCTCGGCGCCGGTGAGACGATCGGGAGGATTACGTAGAGCCGGGCCGGCGTGCGCCCGATACATGCTTCCTCGATACATGAATGGAGCGTGCCGATGGGCCGACATACCGCCATTACCGAACCCGCCATCCGCGAACTGGTCGACACCTTCTACGCCAGGGTGCGGCAGGATGCGTTCATCGGTCCGGTGTTCAACGACGCCATCGACGACTGGCCGGCGCACCTCGACAAGCTCGCCGCCTTTTGGTCGTCGGTCATGCTGACCAGCGGCCGGTACAAGGGGCGGCCGGTGCCCGCTCATGCGAAGCACGGCGCCCGGATCGCGCCGGAGATGTTCAACCGCTGGCTGGCGATCTGGCGCGCCACCACCGCCGAACTGTTTGCCGCCGATCTCGCCGCGGGCTTTCAGGAAAAGGCCGACCGCATCGCCGAAAGCCTCAGCCTCGCGCTCTTCTTTACCCTCGGTCCCGCCAAGACCGAAACCTTGCCCGCTTGACCACAGGGAGTAGCAGCCATGTCCGATCTGCCGTTCGTTGACCTCAACGTCCATCACCAGCCGCGCGGCGCGTCCGATCGCATCGCTTACGGCTTCACCAAGGCGCTGCGCTTCTGCGCCGATACCTTCTTCGCGAAGCGCTACGGCCATCGCGCCATCGTGCTGGAGACGGTGGCGGCCGTGCCCGGCATGGTCGGCGCGACGATCAACCACCTGAAGTGCCTGCGCCGCATGTGCAACGATGAAGGCTGGATCCGCACCTTGATGGAAGAGGCCGAGAACGAGCGGATGCACCTGATGACCTTCATCGAGATTGCCAAGCCGACGCTGTTCGAGCGGCTGGTGATCCTGGCCGTGCAGTGGGTGTTCTATGTCGCCTTCTTCGGGCTGTACCTGGTGAGCGCGCGTACCGCGCACCGGGTGGTCGGCTATTTCGAGGAAGAGGCGGTGATCAGCTACACGCTGTACCTGAAGGAGATCGACGAGGGCCGCAGCGTCAACGTGCCGGCGCCGGAGATCGCCAAACATTATTGGAAGCTGCCCGAAGGCGCGACGCTGCGCGACGTGGTGCTGGTGGTGCGCGCCGACGAGGCTCACCATCGCGACGTCAACCATGGCTTCGCCAGCCAGCTCGCCGGCACGGCGGAAGCGGGTGCCATCGCGCCTTATCCCGACCATGCCGACGACATCCGGATGGTCGCCTGAGGCGCACGCTCGGGGCCGGGGACGTCCCTCGGCTCCGGACTTCCACATGTCCCGGAGCGCCGGTGCGCCTTCAGGCGGCCGGCGCTTTCGCGTTCAGGCGATGAAGTCGCCGGACTTGCCGCCGGTCTTGCGCAGCAGGCGGACCTCGCTGATCACCATGCGTTTGTCGATCGCCTTGGCCATGTCATAGATCGTCAGCAGCGCGACGCTGACGGCGGTCAGCGCCTCCATCTCGACGCCGGTCTTGCCGTCGGTCGCCGCCGTCGCGGTGACGGTAACGCCGCCCTCGTCGGGCGCCAGCTCGATGGCGACGCGGCTGAGGGGCAGCGGATGGCATAGCGGGATCAGGTCCGCCGTCTTCTTCGCCGCCATGATGCCGGCGACGCGCGCCACCGCCAGCACGTCGCCCTTCGCCACCGCGCCCTGGCGGATCGCCGCCGCGGCCTCGGCCGACATGGTGATGCGGCCGCTCGCCACCGCCTCGCGCGCGGTGATCGGCTTGCCGCCGACATCGACCATCTGCGCGGCGCCCTGCGCGTCGAGATGGGTGAGGTCGCTCATCCGACGAGGGCGCGCGTGGCGGCCTGGACATCGGGCTGGCGCATCAGCGCCTCGCCGACCAGGAAACAATGCACGCCGTGCTCGGCCATGCGATCGAGATCGGCGCGGGTGCTAAGCCCGCTCTCCGCCACGAAGGTGCAGCCGGCCGGCGCGCGATCGACCAGTTCATAGGTCCGCGCAAAATCGACGGTGAAGTCCTTGAGGTTGCGGTTGTTGACGCCGATCAGCCGCGACTTCAGCTTCAATGCGCGATCGAGTTCGGCCGGCCCATGCACCTCGACCAGTACGTCCATGCCATAGTCGATGGCGGCGGCCTCGATCTCCGCGAGATCCTCATCGTCGAGCGCGGCGACGATCAGCAGGATCGCGTCGGCGCCCATCGCGCGCGCCTCCGGCACCTGCCAGGCATCGACCATGAAGTCCTTGCGCAGCACGGGCAGGTCGCAGGCGGCCCGCGCGGCGACGAGATAGTCGCTCGCGCCCTGGAACCACCGCTCGTCGGTCAGCACCGAGAGGCACGCGGCGCCACCGGCCTGATAGGCGCGGGCATGCGCGGGCGGATCGAAGTCGGCGCGGATCAGGCCTTTCGACGGACTTGCCTTCTTGATCTCGGCGATCAGGGCATGGCCGGTCTGCGCCCGCCGGTCGAGCGCCGCGCGAAAGCCGCGCGGCGCGGTCTGTTGGCGCGCCGCCGAGTCGAGCTGGCTGAACGGCGTCGACGCCTTGGCGGCGGCAACATCGGCACGCTTGGTTTCGAGAATACGGTCGAGCATCGTGGTCATGCGTAGGCGATCCAGCGGTCGAGCAGGGCGTCGGCGGCGCGCGAATCGAGCATCTCGGCGGCGCATTCCGCGCCTTCGATCAGGCTGTCGCAGCGTCCCGCCACGATCAGCGCGGCTGCGGCGTTGAGCACGACCGCGTCGCGATAGGCGCCGTGCTCGCCCTGCAGCAGCTGGCGCAGCGCGGCGGCATTGTACGCGGGGTCGCCGCCATGGATGGCGATGATCGGATGGCGCGGCAGGCCGGCATCCTCGGGGGTGATGCGTCCAGGAACGGCGAGGCAGCCGACACCGATCGCGACGGTCGGACCGGCGCCGGAGACCTCGTCGAGACCTTCCTCGCCGGAGACGACCAGTGCCGCTTCGGTGCCGAGCTGGTCGAGTGCCTCGGCATAGAGCGGAGCGTAATCGGGCCGGGCGATGCCGATCAGCTGCCGGGTGACGTGCGCCGGGTTGGCGAGCGGGCCCATCAGGTTGAAGATCGTGCGGCGCCCGATCCGGCGGCGGATCGGCGTGATGCGCTTCATCGCCGGATGGTGGTTGGCGGCAAACAGGAAGGCGATGCCAAGATCCTGCAGCGTCGATTCGGCGAGCGCGCCTGCGCGCTCCATATCCAGGCCGAGCGCCTCCAGCGTGTCGGCCGCGCCCGCCTTGGACGAAGCGGCGCGATTGCCGTGCTTGGCGACCGGCACGCCTGCCGCGGCGACCACCAGGCTGACCGCGGTTGAGACGTTGAGCGTGTGGTGGCCGTCGCCACCGGTCCCGCAGACGTCGATCGCGCCGGCCGGCGCGTCGATCGGGATCAGCCGCTCGCGCAGGGCGCGCGCCGCCTCGGCGATTTCGATCGCGGTCTCCCCCCGCTCGGACAGGCCGATCAGAAAGTCGGCGATCGCCTCGTCGCTCGCCTTGGCGTCGAGGATGTCGGCGAACGCCTGCGCCGCCGTCTCACGCGACAGCGGGCTCGACGGATCGGGCAGAAGGGCGATGGTCGTCACGCCGCCTGCTTTGCGGCGATGCCGGCCACGCGCAGGAAATTGGCCAGCATGGCGTGGCCGTGCTCGGTCGCGATGCTCTCCGGGTGGAACTGCACGCCGTGGATCGGCAGCGCGACGTGGCGGAAGCCCATGACGCTGCCGTCTTCGGCGGTCGCGTTGACCGCCAGGCTCGCCGGAATGTCCTCGACGATCAGCGAATGATAGCGCGTCGCGGTGAATGGGGAGGGGATCTGCGCGAACACGCCCGTCCCGTCATGCTCGATTGGGCTGGTCTTGCCGTGCATCAGGCCGCCGCGAACGACGCGGCCGCCGAAATGCTGGCCGATCGCCTGGTGGCCCAGGCACACGCCGAGCAGCGGCCGGCCGGCTTCGGCACAGGCGGCGACCAGGTCCAGCGACACGCCCGCCTCATTGGGGGTGCAGGGGCCGGGCGAGACCAGGAATGCTTCGGCATCGCTGGCGAGCGCCTCCGCCGCGGTGACCGCGTCATTCCGCACGACACGGACCTCGACGCCCAGCTCCTGGAGGTAATGCACCAGGTTCCAGGTGAAGCTGTCATAATTGTCGATGACCAGGATCATGCCAGCGCCATAGCCGATCGCCATCGCAGCGCAACAGCGGCCGTTTGCCGCAACGGCCTTGGATTTGCCGCGATTCGTCACGACATGGCAATGAACGGCGGAGCAAATTGGTGCCGGCCCCGTTGGTCACGCAGGAGATTTTCGATATGCTTCGCACATTTGTCGCCCTCTCGCTGATGACCACGGCACTGGTCGCGCCTGCCGCGGCGCAGACGCAGCAGCAGGTCCAGGCTCAGCAGCAGGACGCCGACCCCAATACCCGCACGTTGGCAGAGGCGGAGGCTACCGCGCCGACTCCGGCGGCAACGCCTGCCGACGGCGCGCTGGGGCAGCAGGCGGCGCCGCCCAAGGAGGTGCGCAGCGTCACGTTGGTGGGCGATGAGAAGTGTCCTGTCGCCAAAGAAGGCGAAGTAGTGGTCTGTTCGCGCATGGACGACGGCGACCGCTATCGGATTCCCGGCCAGTTCCGTCAGCTGCCCAACCCGGCGGAGAACAACAGCTGGACCAACCGCGCGGCGGTCGCCGATCAGGTCGGCCGCGAAGCGGCGGGTCTGCCCAACACCTGCTCGGTGGTCGGCGACGGCGGGCAGAGCGGATGCACCATGCAGATGCTGCGGCAATATTCAGCCGAAAAGCGCGCGCAGAAGCGTGAGGCAGAGTCGATTCCCTGAGTGCAGGCGATTGCGTTGCCGGCGGGGCAGAGGCGAGGGGGTAAACGGCCGCTGCTGCTCCGTGTCCGCGAAGAGCCTCGCCTGAACGTTCTACCGATTTTCACCCCGGCGGGGCCCTCCGTGACCGGTCGGGCCCATTGCGGCATCCGTGAGGGGTGCCTTGTTCCGATATTCCCCGCTCGGCACGGCTACCGGCTGGCGAGTGTGTGGGAAGATGCAACCTGAACCGGCCGCTTCGCCGAGGTATCGCGAAGACGACGATGCAGCAGGAATGGCGTTCCGAATCGGCTCTCGAATCAGTTGGTCTGGATTCGCGCCTTCGGGGAATGACGGCATAGCTCGGGGCGCGTCGCTATCGGGGAGCGGTGAAGGCTGGTCCAGTGGTGCTCGCCACTCCGCCCCTCGCGATCGAAGCGTAAGCAACGGCCGCCGTCACCCCATGAAACAAAAGCCCCACCGACCGAGGTCGGCGGGGCTTCCGCTTAATCGTTGTCGAACAACAATCAGCCCGGGCTGGACGACGTCTTGTTGTTGTCGTCGCTGGCGACGACCACGATGCCGGCGATCACGGCAGCAGCCGCGAGGCCGCCGACGATGTAGGTGCCGGTGGCGGTGCCAGCCTGGTTGCTCTTGTGCTTCAGCGCGGTGGCCGAGCGGACGCCCTGAACCGGAGCCAGCTTGGCAGCCGACGACTGCGCAGCCATGGCGCCCGTCGACGACATCAGACCGACGGCGACGCCGGCACCCACCAGAAACTTGCCAATATTCATACCCAATCTCCTCGCTGAAAAACCTAGTTCGGCCCCCGCATACCCGGATTCCGTGAAAAGGCAAGCCGTTTCGCGGTTGCGCAAAAACGATTGTCCCCTTCGCTCCGGGGTTTGGCGTCGGTCTGGACCGCCGTCAACCCGCAGGGTAGAGGTCTCCAACGGCTCTGCCGGACCGATGTTCCGCTCGCTCAGGCGACAGGAACGGCCCTCAATCCGGGATTTTGCTGCATTGACGTTGCTGACGGAGGCGTATTTTCCCGCGATGCGACATTCAGTTTTTGTACGGATCGCATTGGTTTTGGCTCCCTTTTTCGGGCTAGTGTGGTGCTGTGGCAACAGTTCTGCCGCTTCTCCTGCCCCGGATGCGACGCTCGAGGCGCTGCGGCAGGCCGATCTGCGGCTCGGAACGGCGGTGTTCCGACTCGACCGGGCCAACGTCCAGCTGTGCGAAAAGCGGTCTCCGCTGACCGGGCTGATCATCCAGAGCGCGGCCGACTACGACGAAGGCATCCGGCCCGCCGCCACGGCGTATTTCGGCTTCGAAACCAACATTGGTGTAGAGGGTGTGGTGCCGGGCAGCCCGGCGGCCGCTGCCGGCGTGCATCAGGACGATTCGCTCGCCACCGTCAACGGCGCGCCGGTTCCCGCCGAGCAGGATGCTCGCAAGCAGACGCTGGCGATGATCGACCGGGCGGGGGCGGAAGGCGCGGTGACGCTGGGCATCCTCCGTGCCGGCAGGCGGCTCGACGTAACGATTCACCCGGTCGCGGGCTGCCTGGCGCACGGCGAGGTCAATATCAGCGATGACCTCAACGCCGCCACCGACGGGCACACGATCGAGGTCAATTCGGCGTTGATGAACCTGGTCAGCGATCCTGACGAATTCGCCTCGATCGTCGCGCACGAGTTGGGGCACATCGTGCTCGACCACCCTGACCGCTTGACCGCCGCGCACGTCGATCGCGGCCTGCTCGCCGGGTTCGGGCGCAACGGACGGCTGATCAAGCGGACCGAGAACGAGGCCGACCGGCTGAGCGTCACGCTGATGGCCAATGCCGGTTACGATCCGATGGCCGCGGCGCGTTACTGGCAGACCTATGGTCCGCAACTCCACAATGAGGGCGGCTTCGGCAGCACGCATCTATCCTGGCGCAAGCGCGCGACGCTGATCGCGGAAGCGGCAGGGAAGGTCGAGCAGGAGCACCAGCGGCCGATCATCCCCGCCTGGATCGCCAGCCGGAACCAGCCGCTCGACTGATCAGCCGTCGGTGTAGCGGCGGTACCAGCCGACGAACCGCGGGATGCCTTCCTCGATCGGCGTGGTGGGCCGGAAGCCCAAGTCGCGCTCGGTCGCGCTGATATCGGCGGCCGTGGCGACGACGTCGCCAGGCTGCATCGGCTGGTAATCGCGCACGGCCGTCCTGCCGCAGGCCTGCTCGATCACGTCGATCAGGCGACCGAGTTCCTCGGTGCGGTTGTTGCCGATGTTGTAGATGGCGTGCGGTTGCTTGCTGCCACCGGATTTGACTGCGTCGTCATCGGCCGGCGGATGGTCGAGCGCGGCGAGCACCCCGGCGATCACGTCATCAACATAGGTGAAGTCGCGCCGCATCTTGCCGTGGTTGAACACCGCGATCGGCTCTCCGGCGAGGATTCGCGAGGTGAAGATCCACGGCGCCATGTCGGGACGGCCCCACGGGCCGTAGACGGTGAAGAAACGCAGGCCGGTCAGCGGCAGATGATAGAGATGGGCATAGGCCTCGCTCATCAGCTCGTTCGACTTCTTGGTCGCGGCGTAAAGCGAAACGGGATGGTCGACGCGATCCTCGACCCGGAACGGGAAGCTGTCGTTGCCGCCATAGACCGATGAGGACGACGCGTAGACCATGTGCCGCACGCCGCGATGGCGCGCGATCTCCAGCAGGTTCAGGTGACCGGCGAGATTGGCATGGACATAGGCGTGGGGGTTGACCAGCGAATAGCGCACCCCCGCCTGGGCGCCGAGATGGACGATGCGATCGAAGGCGAGGCCGTCGAGCGCCGGCTCGATCAGGCGGATGTCGCCGAAATCCGCCTCGACCATGGTGAAGCGATCGGTATGTTCGGCCAGCGTTGCGACGCGCGCGTGCTTCAGCGCCGGATCGTAATAATCGTTGAAATTGTCGACGCCGATGACACGCTCGCCGCGCTCCAGCAGGGCGCGAGCCAGGGCGGCGCCGATGAATCCCGCCGCGCCCGTGACAAGAACCGCTTCACCCGCGGCAGCCATCACCGTCCCCCCTTTTACCAGTAATAGACGCCGACCAGCAGACCCGCCCCCACCGCGATGCCGAAGCCCGTCAGGAACTGCGGCGAGTGCCAGACCTTGCGCACCGGCGCCAGCCGCCCGCTGTCGTGATCGATCGCGACAAAGCGGGGATAGATCAGCAGGATCAGCGTCGGCCAGATCAGCGTCAGCCAGAAATCGTGCAGCGCGCCCTTTATATTGCCTTCGTCGCTGGGGAAGACCGTCTGGGTCAGGTCATAGATTTCGTTGACCGTTTCGGCGACCAACACCACGAACCACGGCTTCCACGACCAGGGCGGGCGCCGCAGCACGAAGGCAGCGAGCGTCAGCAGCAGCATGCCGGTCAATATGTGCAGGGCGTCGTCGGGCAGCCCTGTCAGCCGGCCGAGATCGCTCTTGGCGATGGTCCAGTTGAACCCTTGCAGCGCCTTCATGCCGGGATGCGCGCCGACCGCGATGTCTCCGTCACGCGGCGGAGGCTTGCTGCGGCGCCGCCGCGGTCAGGAACCAGCGGTCGCTGCCTTCCAGCCCCAGCGCGGTGAGGCGGCCGCTGCCGAACGCGCCGGTGTCGATCCCGATGCGGTTGGGGCGGATCACCACGTCGTCGCTGATGCTGTGACCGTGGACGACCATCTTGCCGAATTCCCAATCGTCGTCGAGGAAGCTGGAGCGGATCCACCGCATGTCCGCGCGCCGCTGCTCCTCGATCGCCACGCCGGGACGCATGCCGGCATGCACGAAGACATAGTCGCCGATCTCGATCCGATCCTCGAACTCGTCGAGGAAGGCGATGTGGCGCTCCGGCACCTTGGCGCGCATCAGCTCGAGCAGCTCTTCGTAATCGGTGCGTTCGAATTCCTGTTCGGTGACGCCATAGCTCAGCAGCGTTTCGCGCCCGCCGATCCGGACGAACAGGCGCAGCGCCTCGAGGTCGCCCTCAAGTGCGCGCAGGAAGATTTCCTCATGGTTGCCCAGAATGAAGCGCACATTGCGGCCGGCCTCTGCCAGCCCGATCAGCCGCTCGATCACGCCCGCCGAGTCGGGGCCGCGATCGACCAGGTCGCCCAGGAAGATCAGCGCCGTCTGCGCTGCACCCCGTGCGCCGTCGTCGGCGTCGATCTGGCCCAGCAGGTCGTCGAGCAGCGCGGCGCAGCCGTGGATGTCGCCGACAGCATAGACGCGCTGTCCGGCGGGCATCACGCGCACCGGGGCCGGTTCGGCCGCTCGCCGTTTGCGGAAAAGTCCCATCATGGTGCTACGCTCTACTAACCTCGTGCGTCTTCGTCATCTTTCGCATTTGCACAATGCGATCGATCGCGGCCCGCGGGCGACGGAACGCGTGAAACGCGGCAATGCCATAGCGGCCGGAGCCGTTCAACCGGCGAGGCGCAGGTTCCGCGGGCGCGCGTCGGACGGCGGCTGGTCGGGCCAGATCCCGCGCGTATCATAGACGATCTTGTCCGCCCGCTCGTCGAGCGGGACCGAGCGGAACAGCTCGTGATCGACCAGCACCACCATGATGCCGCAGCTTTCGATGGCGCGATCGAGGTCGATCAGGCGCGCACCGGTGTCGGCCAGCGGCGCGGGGAGAGCATCGGCATAGGGCTCGACGATGCGGATCCGCTCGCCGAACTGCTCGGCCAGCGCCGCAGCGACCTTTACCGCCGGGCTCTCCCGGAAATCGTCGATATTCGCCTTGAACGCGAGGCCCAGGCAGGCGACCGGCACGCCCGGATGGGCGGCGATCAACGCGGCCGCCCGCGCCACGACATGGTCGATCTTGCCGTCGTTGACGCCGCGCGCGGTGCGGATCAGCGGCGTCTCCTCGGGCGCAGCGGCGACCAGGAACCAGGGATCGACGGCGATGCAATGGCCGCCGACGCCGGGACCCGGCGACAGGATGTTGACGCGCGGATGGCGATTGGCGAGCCGGATCACCTCCCATACGTCGACGCCCAGCCGGTCGGCGACCAGGCTCAGTTCGTTGGCGAAGGCGATGTTGACGTCGCGGAAGGCGTTTTCGGTCAGCTTGGTCATCTCCGCCGCGCGCGCGGTGGTGGTGACGCAGGCGCCGCGCACGAAGCGGCGATAGAAGCCCAGCGCCTTGCGCGCGCACCGCGGGGAGATGCCGCCGATCACGCGGTCGTTGTCGATCAGCTCGACCAGGATGCGGCCGGGCAGCACGCGTTCCGGACAATAGGCGATCGCAATATCGGGAATGTCGCCGGTGCGCCCGGGCACCTTCAGGTCGGGGCGCAGTTCGGCGAGCAGGTCGCGCACCTGTTCGGTGGTGCCGACGGGGGAGGTGGACTCGAGGATCACGGTATCGCCGGGCTTCAGCGCCGCGGCGATCGTGGTGGCGGCCTGCAGGACATGGTCGATATCTGGCCGGTGATCCTCGCCGAACGGCGTCGGCACGGCGATGACGAACACGTCGGCGGGCTCGACCTCCAGTGCGGCGCGCAGGTTGCCGCGCGCGACCACGCCGGACACGAGACCGTCGAGATCGACTTCCTCGATATGCACGCGGCCGGAATTGACCGTCTCGACCACGTGTTCGCTGACATCGATGCCCAGCACGCTGATCCCGGTGCGCGCGATCAGCGCGGCCGTCGGCAGGCCGATATAGCCGAGCCCCATCACGACCACCTTCAGGCCGGCATCCGAGAGCATCTATCCGTTTCCCCGTCTTCGTCCGCTTTTCGGACCCGCTTGTGGCGGTGCAGGGTGAAGATTTCGGAAATGATCGTGGCCGGACATGCGAACGGCAGGCCGGGAGTTGCCCGACCTGCCGTCGTCTGGTTCGCTGCCGGGGGACCGGCGCGCAGGTTCAGGAAGGCAGCGCCTGCTGCAGCGGCGCCGCTTGCGGGGCGGTGACGGTGCCGTTCAGGATCTGATCGGGCGCGACCTGCTTGCCGTAATATTTCTGGTCGCTGTCGCCGGACGAATTGAGGTCGGTGACGCTGATCGTCGCGCCGGCATAGGCGCCCGACGTATCAGACCACATGATGATGTCGCCCTTGCCCCAGGACGCCTGGGCATTGGCCGAATAGTTGATGATCGACAGGCCCGAATCGGCGTTGAGCGTTACCTTGTTGCCGCTCTTGAACGCGTTCACGGCATCGTCGCTCATCAGCAGGAAAGCGATGCGGCCGCCCGAGCCGCCGGCCTGCGCGCCCAGGCTGAGGCCACCGAAATTGTAGAACGCGGGGCCGGTCCAGCCGGTCGTCTGCTTCGCCAGCACTACGCCGGCGCCACCACGGCCGCCCACGATCAGGGCACCGCGACCAAATTCGGGGACGAGATAGACGCCCTTCGCCTTCGCCAGCAGCTTGGCGAGTTGCGGGTCCTTCTTCATGTCCTGAACCTCGGCGGTCGCCTCGTCGACCAGGTTCTGCTGGTCGGACGCCTGGCCGGCGGTCGTGCCATTGTCCATCACCATGGCGCCCGCGGCGTTGTCCGCGGCGGCATTCTGGTCGGTGGTCGTGGTGGTGCCGCTACAGGCCGAAAGGGCGGCCACGGCGGCGACGAGCAGCAAGCTGGATTTCTGTTTCACGCGATCTCCTCCATTGATGACTGGGGTCACCAACCCATCGCGCGACGGTTTGTGCCATTCCTGCGGCGGAAAAATCCGAAGTTCGCCGACCGCTTGACCGCGCAGCGCTGGACCGCAAAGGCCGGAAATGCCCGAAACGGCAGCAGAAATCCGGGATCAGCGCACCTCGGCCAAGGCCGACACAAACGCCTTCGCGGCGGCGCCTACTTCAATCGCGGTGGCGCCAGGCTTGTAGAGCGCGGAGCCCAATCCGAACCCGGCAGCGCCGGCCTGCAGCCACGGCGCCATAGTGTCCCGCGCGATCCCACCGACCACCAGCACAGCGGCGTCGCGCGGCAGTACCGCGCGCTGCGCCTTCAGCACGGCGGGGGAGGCGGCCTCCGCCGGGAACAGCTTCAGCCCGGTGGCGCCGGCCTTCAACGCGGCGAAGGCTTCGCTAGGGCTGAAATAGCCGGGCAGCGAGACCATGCCAGCCTTGGCCGCTGCGGCGATCACCTCAATGTCGGTGTTGGGCGACACGATCAGCCGCCCGCCGGCCTGCTGCACAGATTGCACCGCCCCGGTATCGAGCACGGTGCCGGCGCCGATCAGCACGTCGTCACCGAAGCGCCGCGCCAGCCGCTCGATGCTGACCAGCGGATCGGGCGAGTTGAGCGGAACCTCGATCATCGAGAAGCCGGCATCGACCAACGCTGCGCCGACATCCTCCGCCTCGTCCGGCGTCACGCCGCGCAGGATCGCGACCAGCGGGCAACGGGCGAGGGCATCAGCGAAGGTCTGGCTGGCGGTCATCGGATCAGTCTCCACAAGCGGGTGATGCCGGCAACGAACGCGGCATGGCTGTCGAGCAGCGTGGCGGTACCGCCGCTCGCCTGGATCGCCGCTTGATATAGGGCGCCCAACGCGGGATCGGCGAGCAGGTGAACGGTGGTGCCGGCGGCAATCGCCTGTTCGCGCACGTCGCTGCCGATCAACAGCCCGCTGACATAAGCGGCAATGTCGCCACGCTCGCGCTGGCCGAGCAGCACGCTGGCGCGCGCCCCGAACAGATCGCCGAGCAGCGTGCCATTGGCTGCGGCAGCGGCGCCGGCGCGGAAGGAAGGGCCGTCGTTCACCTCGCCGCCCATGAAATCGGCGAGCAGGCTGTGCTTCTTCAACAGCGCGAACAATTCGCCGGTCATCGTCGTGCGGAAGCCGGCGATGCGGCCGTCCGCCAGCGACGCCCATTTGCAATGCGTGCCCGGCTGGCAGAGCAAGGCGTCGGCGGGAGCCATGCCGGCGGCGACGGCACCGAGCAGTTGCACCTCCTCGCCGCGCATCACGTCAGCGCGGGCGTCGCCGGCGAAGCTGACGCCGGGAATGATCGCGGTGCGCTCGGGCTCGACCCAGGTCAGCGCGTCGGCGAGATCGTCGAGCCCGGTGGGGCAGGGGCGGTAGCGCGCCTCCTGCCAGCCGCCGACCGAACCGACCATGCCGGCGCACAGCATCGGCAGGTCGCCGAACCGGTCGCGGATCGCTGCTGCCTCGCCGGCAAACGCGTCCTTCGCGACCGCCAGGATGCCGCGATCGTCGCGCTCGGTCGCCAGCACGTTGCCGTCGCCGTCCAGCGCATAGACACGGCGGTTGGTGGTGCCCCAGTCGACGGCGAGGAATTGCGCCTTGCTGCTCATCTCACCACCATGTCGCATAAAGCGCGACCAGGATCATCACCACCGCGATCGCGGCGACATTGAAGCTGGTCGAGGTGGCATAGGTGACGCCGCGATTGTCGATGCGGTTGGCGTTGGCCGCGCCCGGCCGGGCGAGCGATACCACCACCGCCAGCGCCAGCGTGATGAAGAACACCACCAGCATCCGGTTCATGAACGGGAAGTCGGGCGTGGCGAACTTCATCGCGATCGACAGGATGAACGATCCGATGGCGGCGGTGATCGCACCGGCCTCGCTCGCTCGCTTCCAGAACAGGCCGAGCAGGAAGATCACGGTGATGCCGGGCGTGAAGAAGCCGGTATATTCCTGGATATACTGGAACGCCTGATCGGAATGGCCGAGCAGCGGCCGCGCGGTGATCAGCGCCAGCACCAGCGCGACGCAGGCGCTGATCCGGCCGACCAGCACCAGGTGGCGTTCGCTCGGCGTCGTCGTCTCGGCACCGCCCAAGTCCTCGACGTTGCTCTTCTGCCCCTTGAACTTGGCGTAGAGGTCGAGGGTGAAGATCGTCGAGATCGAGTTGATCTTGGACGCGGTGGACGCGACGATCGCGGCGATCAGGGCGGCGAAGACCAGGCCCAGGATGCCGGTCGGCAGCAGGCGCATCATCGTCGGATAGGCATCGTCGGGCTTCGGAAGGTTGGGTGCCAGGATCACCGCGGCGATGCCGGGGACGACGATCACCAGCGGGGTGATGAGCTTCAGGAAGGCGGCGAGCACGACGCCCTTCTGCGCCTCGCGCAGACTCTTCGCCGCCAGCGCGCGCTGGATGATGTACTGGTTGAAACCCCAGTAGCTCAGATTCGCGATCCACATGCCGCCGATCAGCACCGAGATGCCGGGCAGGTCGCTGAAATGCGGGTTGGAGGGGCCCAGGATCATCTGGAAATGGTCGGGCGCCTTGTGCGTCAGCGTGGTGAAGCCGGCGACCACGCTGCCGTGGCCGATGGTCGACAGCGTGATCCACGAGACCATCAGGCCGCCGAGCACCAGCAGCGTCACCTGGACGATGTCGGTCAGCGCCACCGCCTTCAGGCCGCCGCGCAGCTGATAGAACAGCGCGAACAGGCCGAGCGCGAGCAGCGCGACATTCTGGTCGATGCCGGCGACCCGCGTCACCGCGATGGAGCCGAGCCAGATGATCGACGTGAGGTTCACGAAGATGTACAGACCGAGCCAGAAGATCGCCAGAATGGTCCGCGTCGCCGGGCCGTACCGCTGCTCCAGGAACTGCGGCATGGTGTAGATCTGGTTCTTCAGGAAGATCGGCAGGAAGAACTTGCCGACGATCAGAATGGTCAGCGCCGACATCCATTCGTAGGACGAGATCGCGAGCCCGATCGCATAGCCCGAGCCCGACATGCCGACGATCTGTTCGGCCGAGATGTTGGCCGCGATCAGCGACGCGCCGATCGCCCACCAGGGCAGGTTCTTCGAGGCGAGGAAATAGTCCGTCGAGTTCTTCTGGTGCCCCGCCTTGTCG
>JBQCHA010000196.1:0-33697 GCA_051955175.1 Sphingomonas sp. | reverse complement strand
ATGCCCACCTTTTCGATCTTCTGCCCGACAGCGTAGCCGGGGAAATCCTTCTCGATCAGGAAGGCGGTGATCCCCTTTGACCCCGCGTCGGGGCGCGTCTTGGCATAGACGACCAGGGTGTCGGCATAAGGCGCGTTGGTGATCCAGAATTTGGTGCCGTTCAGGCGATAGCCGCCCTCCACCTTGTCGGCGCGCAGCTTCATGCCGACCACGTCGGACCCGGCGCCGGCTTCCGACATGGCGAGGCTGCCGACATGCGCGCCCGACACGAGCTTGGGCAGGTATTTTGCCTTCTGCTCGGGATTGCCCCAGCGGCGGATCTGGTTGACGCACAGATTGGAATGCGCGCCGTAGCTGAGCCCGACCGAGGCGGAGGCGCGGCTCACCTCCTCGCAGGCGACGATATGCTCGAGATAGCCGAGCCCCAGACCGCCATATTCGTCCTCCACCGTGATGCCGTGGAGGCCGAGCGCGCCCATCTCCGGCCACAGGTCGCGCGGGAACTTGTCCTCGGCGTCGATCTCGGCGGCGCGCGGTGCGATGCGCTCGCGGGCGAAACGGTGCGTGGTGTCGCGGATCGTGTCGGCCATCTCGCCGAGCGCGAAGTTCAGGTCAGCCATATCCCATCCTCATCCTTTTGACGCTCTATACGGGAATTCGATCCATGCGAAAAATTGAAGTCCTCGAAACGATCGCATAGACTGTGTCTATGATCGACCGCTATCTGCTCCGGTACCTGCTGGCGGTGGTCGACAAGGGCAACTTCTCCAAGGCGGCGGCGTATTGCGGCGTGTCGCAGCCGACGCTGTCGGTCGGCATCGCCAAGCTGGAGGCAGCGGTCGGCAAGACGCTGTTCATCCGCACCAACCGCCGCGTGGAACTGACCGGCGCCGGCGCCCGGCTCGTCGAGCATGCGCGGCGGATCGAACGCGAGTTCACGCTGGCTGAGCAGGAGGTGCGCGAGGCGGAGTTCAAGACGACCTTCCGTCTCGGCATCGTCTCGACGCTGCCCAGTCGCTGGATCGAGGCGGCGGTGCGCCACGCACGCGAGGCGGCGCCGGGCGAGCGGTTCGAGGTGATCGAGGCGAGCGAGCGCAGCCTGTTGTCGCATCTCGACCGCGGTCGGCTGGACGTGATCCTGACCGCGATCCGGCCCGGCCGCAACCGCTTCGTCGAGCCGCTGTTCGAGGAGGGCTATCGCCTCGTCCTGCCCCTCGATCATCCACTGGCGACGCGAGCGGCGATCGATGCGGAGGACGTCGCCGACAACGCGATGATCGTGCGCCGCCATTGCGAGGCGTTGGCCGATACCAGCCGCCACTTCACTTCGCGCGGCGTGCGTCCGTTCATTGCGGTGCGCACGACCAGCGACGATCAGGCGCTCGCCTATGTCCGGGCGGGCTACGGCCTGACGGTGATGCCGGCGAGCTTCGCCGGTCAGGGCACGGCGATGGTGCCGCTGACCGGCTTCGACCGAACCCGCACCATCGGCCTCGTCCATGACCAGCCGCCCGACGAAAGGCCGACGTGGGCAGCACTCTCGGCGATCGGGTCAAGCCTTGCGGAGGCTCATGCGGCGGTGCGCTGACATGCGGGCGGCCGGCGGGCCCCAACGCCGCTGGATGCACTATCGCACCGGCAGTTCGATAGCGAATGTGGTTCGGCCAGGCCGGCTCTCGACCCTGGTGACGCCTTGGTGGGCGTGGACGATCTGGCGCACCAGCGTCAGGCCCACGCCGCTGCCTTCGGGCTTGGTGGTGAAGAACGGTCGGAATACCGCGTCGAAATGGGCGGGCGCGATGCCAGGGCCGTCGTCGCTGACGGTGAACAGCACGCCGCCCGACACCGCGGCGACGGCGACGGTGACATGGCCTTCGCCGACCGCCTCGGCGGCGTTCTGGACCAATGCCCACAAGGCGGCGTGGAGCTGGTCGGGGTCGGCGTCCATCGTGCGCGGTGCGCGCTCCACATCGGTGGTCAGCGTCAGTGCCGGCCAGCGCACCGCTGCCATGCGCGCGAGGTCGTCGATCAGCGGCACGATCGCGACACGAGCGATCGACGGCGGCGGCAGCCGGGCGAGGTCGCGATAGGCGGTGGTGAAGCGCTGCAAGCCCTCCGCGCGGCGTGCCACCGTCTCGACGGCATCCTGCACGTCGGCCAGCGTCGCATCCTGACGGTCGGCGAGCAAATCCGCGGCGCTGCGCCCCAGCGAGGCGATCGGCGTCAGCGCGTTCATGATCTCGTGGCTCAGCACCTGGAGCAGGTCGCGCAGCGCGCTTGCCTCGGCCGCGCGCAGCTCGGCGCCAATGTCGACCAGCGCCGCGATGCGCAGGCTGGCGCCGGCCTGGGCAAGGTCGGCGATGGCAAGCGCGAAATCCCGCGGCTCCCCGTCCAGCTCGATCTGCACGCTGGCCGACCGGCCTGGCGCGGCGCCGGCGATCGCGGCGATCAAGCCGGCTGGCGGGCCAGGTACCCGGTCCTCGCAGCCGAACAGTCGCCTGGCGGCGCGATTGACCGCAAAGAGCCGGTCCTCGCCATCCAGCGTGACGAGCGGTGCGGGCGAGAGGTCGAGATAAGCCGTCAGCCGGCGCTGTTCCCGGGCGCGCTCGGCAGTCCACAGCGGCACCGGCGCGGCAGGAAGGGCGGCGCGCCGGCGGGCGCTCACCAGGTTCGTCGCGGCGAGCCAGACCGCCAGCAGCAACGTGAGGGCGAAGGTCGCGAAGAGCCCATGCTCACCCGCCGCCAATGCCGCAGCGCCCAGCAGGAAGATCAGCAGCGGCGTGACGATCGGCGCCATACCCGACCGATAGCGATCCGGCCCCGCCCGGTCGGCGTCAGAGGCCATGTTTGGCCATGCGGCGGTACAGCGCGGTGCGCGTCAGCCCGAGTTCGGCGGCCGCGCGCGAGATGTTGTAGGTGTGCCGCTTCAGCGCGGCCTCCACCATCGCACGCTCGGTCCGCTCCAGGTTGAGGTCGCCATTGTCGCCCGGCGGCCGCGCCTCGCCGTCGTCGGCTGGTGACAGGTCGGCGATCGTCAGCGTCTCGCCCTCGGCCAGCAGCACCGCCCGCTCGATCGCGCGTTTCAGCCCGCGCACGTCGTCGGGCCAGCCATGCGTGGCGATCCACGCCGCAACGTCATCACCGAACGCCAGCGCCGGGCGCCCGTGGCGGCGCGCGAAGCGATCGAGGAAGTGGCGCGCCAGCAGCACCGCGTCACCGTCGCGCCTCGCCAGCGGCGGCACGGCCAGCTCGACCGTATTGAGCCGGAACAGCAGGTCGTCGTCGAGCGCATCGCGCAGCGCCGCGCGACCGAGGCGGCTGGTGGCGATCGGTCGCGCGTCGCCGAACGACGTCGCCAGCACCGGCTGAAGCCGGCCGGGCAAGGCCTCGACGTCGTCGATCACCAGCGTCCCGCCCTGCGCTCGCGCGACCGCCTCCTGCAGCCGCGGCTCATCCTCCACCGCACGCCCGGCGAGCGTGATCAGCGGCCGACCCGATCGCGGCGATCCATGGTGCAGCGCCCGCGCCACCACGCTCTTGCCCGATCCCGCCGGGCCGGTGACGAGCACGCCGGCATCGGTCGGCGCGACGCGGTTGATCATTGCGCGCAAGCGCTCGATGGCCGGGTCCTCCCCCAGGATCAGCCGATCCTGCTCGGCGGGCGCCTCCTGCCGCGTCGCCAGCTTGGCGCGACGCAGCAGCACCGCGCGGTCGAGCGCGGCGACCAGTTTCTCGTTGCTCCACGGCTTGATCACGAAGTCGCTGGCGCCCGCGCGCATCGCCTCGACGGCGACGGTGATGCCGCTGTGGCCGGTGACCACGATCACCACCGCATCGCGATCGGCGGCGATCAGGCGCCGCAGCATCGCGAACCCCTCCTCGCCCGAGGTCTGCCCGCGCGAAAAGTTGAGATCGAGCATCACCACGTCGAACGCCCGTTCGGCGATCTGCGCCCAGGCGGCCTCGGGGCTCTGCGCGCCGACCAGTGTCATGCCGTGGCGCGCGGCGAGCAGGCGTGCCGCCTTCTGGATGTCGGCGTCGTCGTCGACGAAGAGGATGGTGGGTGATTCGGTTGACATGGTTCGCCGAGTGTCCGGAAACGGACAGTGGATACAGAACCGTCCTGCTCATGTAAAACGCCTTCCCCTAAGTCACTGATATGCAGATGTTTCGCTGCGGCGCACGGCGAGCATACACTGTCCGCATGAGTGACGCAGGAACAGCGGCGCCGTCGGGCGCGGCGATGGATCGGAAGATCGAGCGACCGCGGGGGCGCTTCGGCAAACGCGAGCGGCGGATCGCGATCGGCACGGTCGTGCTGCTGGCGCTGGCGGCGCTGTGGCTCGCGCTGCCTTCCGCCAACTCGCTGGCGGTCGGGCGCGACGCGATCGAGACCGGAACAGTCGTCCGTGCGCCGTTCCAGGACTATGTGCCGCTGCGCGCGGAGGTGGTGCCGCTGCAGACGACCTATGTCGCGACGGTCGCCGGCGGCCAGGTCGCCACCGTGCTCGCCACCGACGGCGCGATGGTGAAGCGCGGGCAGCCGCTGGCGACGCTCGGCAACCCCGATCTCGCGCTGGAGGTCGCCACGCGATCGGCCGACATCGCGGGCCAGCTCGGCAACATCAGCGGCCAGCGCCTGACCATCCAGCGCAACGAGCTCGATACCGATCAGCAGGTCGCCGATGCCCGCAACGAGTTGCTGAAGGCACAGACCGAACTGCAGAAGAAGCGCACGCTGCGCGCCAAGGACATCGTCAACGACGCGGCGGTGAAGCCGCTGCAGGACGAGGTCGCCTATCGTCAGCAACGCCTCGCCGCGCTGACCGCCGGTCGCAGCGAGCAGAGTGCGACGCTGTCCGACCAATCGGCGCGGATCAACGATACCGCGCACGAACTGCGCGACAGCCTGGCGATGGTGCGCCACAGCCTCGACGCGCTGACCGTGCGCGCCCCCGCCGATGGGCGGCTGACCGATTTCAACCTGCAGCCGGGCCAGACGCTGAAGCCGGGCGACCAGGTCGGCCAGGTCGATTCGGAGGGGCAGTGGAAGCTCTCCGCCGATGTCGATCAATTCTATCTCGGCCACGCACGCGTCGGGCAGCAAGCGACCGCGACAATCGGCGACGCTACCGTGGCGCTCCACGTCATCCGCATCCTGCCGCAGGTGACCGACGGCCGCTTCAAGGTGGAACTGGGTTTCGACCATAGCCCGCCACGGGGATTGAACCGCGGCCAGACGCTCGACGTGCGTCTGGTCCTCGGGGCCGACCGGCCGGCGGTGGTGGCGCCGGCCGGCGGCTGGCTCGACGGCGGCGGCGGCGTGGCCTTCGTCGTCGACCACGACGGGAAGGCGGCGACCAAGCGGGCGATCACCACCGGTCGGCGCAACCCCGACCAGGTCGAGGTGACCGGCGGCCTCTCACCCGGCGAGACGATCGTCACCTCGCCGATCGCCGCCGACGTCAAATACGACCATCTGATCATCCATTAAGGGAGGGCTTCAAATGATCCAACTCGACGGCATCAGCCGCCTGTTCCGTTCCGACGAGGTCGAGACCACCGCCCTCACCGACATCGACCTGACGGTCGGCGCCGGCGAATTCGTCGCCATCATGGGCCCGTCGGGGTGCGGCAAGTCGACGCTGCTCAACATCCTGGGCACGATCGATCGTCCGACCAGCGGCCGTTACCTGTTCGACGGCGACGACGTGGCGCGCGAGCCCGAGCCGCAGCTCGCTAGGCTCCGCCGCGATCGCTTGGGCTTCGTGTTCCAGAGCTTCAACCTGATCGACGAGCTGACCATCGGCGAAAACGTTGCACTCGGCCTCGCCTACCGCGCGATGCCGGCGCGCGAGAAGCGCGAGCGCGTCGACGCCGCGATGGACCGGGTCGGCATCGCGCATCGCCGCAACCACCACCCCCACCAGCTGTCGGGCGGCCAGCAGCAGCGCGCTGCCATCGCCCGCGCAATCGTCGGCAGTCCCAAGCTGATCCTCGCCGACGAGCCGACCGGCAATCTCGACACCGAGAACGGCGCGCAGGTGATGGAAATCCTGACCGAGCTCAATGCCGAGGGCGCGACGATCGTCATGGTCACGCACTCGCCGGCGCATGCCGACATCGCCAAGCGCACCGTGCACATGCTCGACGGCCGCATCCTCACCTCGGCCCGGCGGGCAGCATGAGGCTGCGCAACCTTCTGGTGACCGTCATTCTGATGATGATCGCGGTCGTGCTGTGGCGATATCTCGCGGCGCAGCGCGGGCATCGGGGGGAGCACGCCTGATGGCGTCCGCGCTGCTCACGCTGTACCGATCGATCGCCCGGCACCGGCTGTACGCCATCCTCAACATCGGGGGGCTGGCACTAGGGCTCGCGGTGTTCCTGGTGCTGTTCCTCTATGTCCGGTACGAGCGCGATTACGATCGCCAGCTGCCGGGCTGGGACCGTATCTGGGTGCTCAACACGCAATATGCGATGGCCGGCTTCCCGGCGGTCAACCTGACCGCGCCGGCCGGTCTGCTCGAGCAGATGGAGGCGAGCTATCCCGACCTGAAGGGCGTGCACATCGCCCAGCAATCAGGCGTCGGCGTCCACGACGGCACCAGCCTGACGCGCGATGACATCATCGAGGTGGAGCCGGGGTTTTTCCGGCTGTTCCCCTATCGCGCGTTGCAGGGCGATCCCGGTGCAACGATCGCGCAACCGGACGGCGCCGTCGTGACTGAGAAGGTCGCGCGCCAGTATCTCGGCGACGGGAATGCCGTGGGCAAGACGTTGACCATCGCGTTCGGCGGGAAGGATCACGTCTATCGTGTCGGCGCGGTGCTGAAGGACCCGCCCACCAACATGACCTTCGCGAGCGGCATCTACGTGCCGCTGCCGCCACTGTCGGCAAACTCGGACAATGGCAACTCGCCGACCATCTTCGTCACACTGCCGTCCCAGGCACGTGCCCGAGAGATCGAGCGGCAGCTGCCGGCACTGATCGACCGGCATCCGCCACCGGGATTCGACGCCCATGCCTCGACCTTCATGAAGGTGAAGCTGATCCCGCTGTCCGCGGTTCACCTGATCGAGCCGCGGGATCGCACCATCGTCGTGACGCTGGGCATCGTGGGGTTGCTCACGCTGCTCGTCGCGATCGTCAATTACGTCAACCTTGCCACGGCGCGCGCCGGGCTGCGCGCCCGTGAGGTGGGCTTGCGCAAGGCGTTGGGCGGCACCCGCGCGTCGCTGGTGCGCCAGTTCCTGCTTGAGGCGACCGGCACCGCGGCGATCGCGGCCCTGATCGCGCTGGCAATTGCCGAGCTGGCGCTGCCGTTCGTCAATACCCTGAGCGGCCTGTCGCTGACGATCGATTATGGCGGGAAGGACTCGATCCTGCTGCCGCTCGCCCTTCTGATCCTGGGCGTCGGCGGCGTCGCCGGGCTCTATCCGGCGTTCGTCCTGTCGCGCTTCCGCCCGGCAGCCGTACTCGCCTCGGCGCGCAATCCCGGCGGCGGCAAGGGCGGCGCTCGGCTAAGGCAGGCGCTCGTCGTCCTGCAGTTCACGATCGCCATCACGCTCAGCATCGGCACAGCCGTGCTCGTCGCACAGACCGCCTATCTCCGCCATGCCGATCTCGGCTTCCGGCGGGACGGGCTGGTGATGGTACCGAGCTTCGTCGACGATGCGGTCGACGACGCGCAGCGTGCCGACCTGATCCGCGCCTTCGCCACGGTTCCCGGCGTCACCAGCCTCGGCCTCGGCCAGGCGGTGCCCGGCGGCGGCAGCTACAGCTTCTCGATGTTCGAGGGGCCGAACGGGCACACGATCAGCGTTCAGGAAGCCGTGACCGGACCCGGCTTCTTTCGCACCTTCCACGCGCACCTGCTCGCCGGCCGGCTGTTCGACACCGCGCATCGCGGCGACGATGCAGCCGGCATCAAGATCGACAAGGCGCATGGCGAACACCCGACCAACGTCATCATCAACGCCGCCGCACTGAAGACGCTGGGCTTCGACAATCCGCAAGCGGCGATCGGCAAGCCGGCCAAGCTCTCCGAAACACAGCATCCTATCATCATCGGTGTCGTCGCCGACATGCGGTTCGGCTCGCCGCGCGATGTTATTCAGCCGATGCTCTACACGTTCAACTCGCGCGATCTTGAGGGGATGGTGCCGGTCGTCGCGACCGACCCCGGCAATGTGCCTGCCGTCACCCGGCAGCTGGCGCAGATCTGGCGCCGGATCGTGCCGAACAGCCCGTTCCGCAGCGTCACCGCCGACCAGCAGCTCTACAAGCAGTTCTACAAGGATGATGCCCAGCGCAGCCGCCTCTTCACGATCGGCGCGGTACTGGCGGTGCTGATCGGCTGCATCGGCCTCTACGGCCTCGCCTCGTTCGACACCGCGCGGCGGGTGAAGGAGATCGGCATCCGCAAGACGCTGGGCGCCTCCACGCGCGACATCATGCGGTTGCTGATCGGCCAGTTCATGCGGCCGGTGATCCTGGCCAACCTGATCGCATGGCCACTCGCCTTCTTCGCGATGCGCAAATGGCTGTCGGGGTTCGACGACCGCGTGCCGCTGTCGCCCGCATACTTCGTGGCCGCGACACTGATCGCGGTCGCGATCGCCGCCCTCACCGTGTTTGGCCATGCCTGGCGCGTCGCGCGCGCCGAGCCGGCCCGCGCCCTCCGCTACGAGTAGGACAGAACGATGCCTTCCGCGCTCCTCACCCTCTATCGGTCGCTTGCCCGTCACAAGCTCTATGCCCTGCTGTCGATCGGCGGGCTGGCGCTGGGTATCGCTGTGTTCCTGGTGCTGTTCCTCTACGTGCGGTTCGAACGATCGTACGACCAGGCGCTGCCCGGCCATGACAAGGTGTGGGTGGTGACCAACGCCTGGCACATCCCGGGCGCGCCAGACACGCCCTATCCGGCAACGATGGGCGGCCTGCTCGACCAGCTGAAGGGCGACTATCCGCAGGTCGCCGGCACCCGCTTCTGGTCGAAGGGCGCGTCGGTGCTGCACGGCGCCAGCGCCACCAGCGAGACGCTGGCGCTGGTCGACCCGAACTATTTCAGCTTCTTCCCCTTCGCGGTTCAATCCGGTGATGCGGCGGCGACGCTGCGCGATCCCAACGGCCTGATCATCACCGACAAGATCGCGCGCAAATATTTCGGCACCAGCGCGCCGGTCGGCCAGACGATGACGATGACCGTCGACGGCACGGCCCACAACTACCGCATCGGCGCGGTGATCGCCGACAGCCCGCCGAACATGACCTTCGCCGCGGACATGTACGCGCCACTGGTGCCCGCGCGGATCAGCCAGGACGATCTGCGCTTCTTCAACCATTGGGGCAGCGCGTCGCTGACCACCTTCCTGCGGTTCGACAATGCCGCCGAGGCGCAGGCGCTGCAGGCGCAGATGGACGGCTTCACCGATCGTCACGGCCGCACCGATCAGGGGCCGGACCTGCACAAGACGCTGACAGTGGCGTTCGAGCCGTTGGCGCAGGTCCATCTCGCCGATCCCGCCGATCGCGCGGTGATCGGCACGCTGGGCATCGTCGGGCTGCTCACGCTGCTGATCGCGATCGTCAACTACATCAACCTCGCGACCGCCCGCGCCGGGTTGCGCGCCCGCGAGGTGGCGGTGCGCAAGGTGCTGGGCGGCACCCGGCGCGCGCTGATCCGCCAGTTCGTCGGCGAAGCGGTCGCCACCGCTGCCGTCGCGGCGCTGATCGGCCTGGCGCTTGCCGAGCTGGCGCTGCCGTTCGTCAACTCGATCGGCGGCCTGTCGCTGTCGATCGACTATTGGGGCGCGCATTCGGTGCTGCCGCCGCTGCTGCTGCTTGTGGTGCTGGTCGGCGTCGCGGCGGGTGCCTATCCTGCGTTCGTGCTGTCGCAATATCGTCCGGCGGCGGTGCTCGCCTCCGCCCGCGCGCCGGGCGGCGGCCGCGCCGGCGCGCGGCTCCGGCAGGCGCTGGTGATCCTGCAGTTCGCCATCGCCATCGCCTTCATCATCGGCACCGGCGTGCTGGTGGCGCAGACCCGCCACCTGCGCACCGCCGATCTGGGCTTCAGGCGCGACGGCATCGTCGTCGTCAAATCGTTCGACAACAGCGCACTGGACGAAGCGCAGCGCCTGGAGCTGCTCGCCGATTTCGCCCATCTGCCGCACGTGACGGGGGTCACCTGGGCCAATGACGCGCCGGGGGTCGAGGACACCACCAACGCCGATACGCTCCGCACGCCGGGCATGACCGGGCCGCTGCCGTCGATCCAATGGGTCGATGTCGGGCCCCATTTCTTCGACGTCTACGGCGCACGGTTGCTCGCCGGCCGCCTGTTCGACGACAGCCACCCTGGCGACGACATGGCCGGCGTCGCGCCGCAACACCGCGGTGACACGACGCATGGCGTGATCGTCAACCTCAACGCAGCGACGAAGCTCGGCTTCCGCCATGCTGCCGACGCGATCGGCAAGATCGTTCAGGATGGGGACGGAAACGGCGGCTGGCGATCGTACCGCGTCGTTGGTGTGGTCGACAACGTCAGGTTCCGCACCCCGCACGAGCCGGTTCGGGGAACGCTCTATTATTACTACAGCAAGGCCGACAACTGGCCGCCGATCGCCGCGGTGCGCTTTACCGGCACCAATGCCAAAGCTTTCCAGGCCCAGTTGGCGGCGGCATGGAAGCGCGTCGCGCCGCAGGTCCCGTTCGAGGCCGAAAGCGTCGATCAGAACCTCTACGACATGTACTACAAGCCCGACGCGCAGCGCAGCCACCTGTTCACCATCGGCGCGGTGCTGGCGGTGCTGATCGGCTGCATCGGGCTCTACGGCCTCGCCTCGTTCGACACCGCGCGGCGGGTGAAGGAGATCGGCATCCGCAAGACGCTGGGCGCCTCCACGCGCGACGTGCTCCGGCTGCTGATCGGCCAGTTCCTGCGCCCGGTGCTGATCGCCAACCTGGTCGCCTGGCCGCTCGCCTTCTTCGCGATGCGCAAATGGCTGTCGAGCTTCGACGACCGCAGCGCCCTGTCGCCGCTGTTCTTCGTGGGAGCAACAGCGGTGGCGCTGGCGATCGCCTGCATCACCGTGTTCAGTCAGGCGTGGCGGGTCGCCCGCGCCGAGCCGGCCCGCGCGCTGCGATACGAGTGACCGCGCGCTCCGCCGCAGCGCATCCGGTCGGCGCACACCTTGCTCTCGGTTGATGACGCTGCCCCCGCAATGCTCTAGTCGGGTGACGCCGCCGATCAGGCGACGGGGGCATTCAGGGGGGGGGGCAGCTGTGGCCGACGTAATGGCCGACACGTTCTGGAACAGCCTGGCCGCCGGCGGCGAGTGCGGCCGGCTGATCGCGGCGACCGATTGGTCCGCGACGCCGCTCGGCGCGATGGAAGGCTGGCCGGCCAGCCTCCGGACGGCGTGCTCGTTGCTGCTCCACTCGCCGGTGCCGATCGTCATGCTGTGGGGCACCGACGGCATCATGCTCTACAACGATGCCTATTCGGTGTTCGCCGGCGGGAGGCATCCGCAGCTGCTCGGCTCCAAGGTGCGCGAGGGCTGGCCGGAGGTCGCCGATTTCAACGACAATGTCATGACGGTCGGACTCGCCGGCGGCACGCTGCAGTATAAGGGCCAGGAGCTCACGCTCTATCGCCACGGCGGCCCGGAGCAGGTGTGGATGGACCTGGACTATTCGCCGGTGCTCGACGAGAGCGGCGAGCCGGCGGGCGTGTTCGCGGTGGTCATCGAAACCACCGAGCGGATCAGGGCCGAGCGGCTGCTGCGCGAGAGCGAGGCGCGGCTGGCGGCGATCTTCGCCGACGCCACTGTCGGCTTGTCGGAGGTCGCGCTGGACGGCCGTTTCCTGGAAGTGAATGGCGAGCTGTGCCGGCTGCTGGGCCGCAGCCGGGAAGAACTACTGACGCTCACCATCGCAGAGGTGACCGAGCCCGTCGACCTGGAACGCAGCCTGTCGGCCATCCGACGGGTGGTCACGACCGGCAAGCCCTCGTCGCTCGATAAGCGCTACGCGCGGCCCGACGGCACCTGCGTGTGGGCCAACAGTCGCGTAACGCGCGTGCACGATGCGGACGGCCGCCTCGGCAACCTGCTGGTGGTGACCGTCGACCTCACCGAACGGCGCGCCGCCGAGCAGGCGTTGCGCGACAGCGAGGCGCGATTCCGGCTGATGGCCGACGCCGTGCCGCAGATCGTGTGGATCACCGATGGCGACGGGCGGATGGAGTTCCTCAACCGTCAGTTCACGCGCTTTACGGGCGCATCATTCGACTCCTTCACGCCCGCCGAAATGGCCGCGAACTTCATTCCCGCCGAAGACGGCGGCGCCGTCGTCGCGGCCTTTCGGCATGCGCTGGACACCGGGACGCCGTTTGAGGTCGAGCACCGCATCCGTTCCGCAAGCGGCGAGCACCGCTGGTTCATCGCGCGGGCCGAGCCTTATCGCGATCCTGATACGGGGGACGTCGTGCGCTGGTTCGGCGCCTCCGTCGACATCCACGATCGCAAGCTCGCCGAGGCGCGGCTGCGCGAACTCAACGAGACGCTGGAGCAGCGAGTGACCAGCGCGCTCGCCGAGCGCAAGGTGTTCTACGACGTGATCGAAAGCTCGACCGCGCCGGTCACCGCGCTCGATCTCGATGGTCGTATCCTGGCGATCAACCGCGCCAACGTCGATGCGTTCGCCCTCATCTACGGCAAGCGCGCCGAGGTCGGCGACCGCCTGCTCGACCTGCTGGACGACATGCCGGAACATCGCGAGCAGCTGCGGCAGAACTGGGCGCGGGCGCTGGCCGGCGAGGAATATGTCGTCACCCAGGAATTCGGCGATCCCAACCGGGAACGCCGCACCTATGAGGTCCGGTTCAGCATGATCCGCGACAGCGACGACCGACGGATTGGCGCCGCCAGCACGTCGTACGACGTCACCGACCGGGTGCGCGCCGAGGAACTGCTGCAGGCGGCGCAGGAACAGCTCCGCCAATCGCAGAAGATGGAGGCGATGGGCCAGCTCACCGGTGGGGTGGCGCATGACTTCAACAACCTGCTGACGCCGATCATCGGCTCGCTCGACATGCTGCAGCGCCAGGGCCTGGGCGGCGAGCGCGAGCAGCGCCTGATCGCCGGCGCGATGCAGTCGGCGGAGCGCGCCAAGCTTCTCGTCCAGCGCCTGCTCGCCTTCGCGCGGCGGCAGTCGCTCCAGGCAGTGGCGGTCGACGTCGCGCAGCTGGTAACCCGCATGGGCGATCTCGTCGCGAGCACCACCGGTCCCCAGATCCGCGTCGTTGTCGAGGCGCCGGAGGACCTGCCGCCGGCCAAAGCCGATCCCAACCAGCTGGAAATGGCACTGCTCAACCTGGCGGTGAATGCGCGCGATGCCATGCCGTCGGGTGGGACGCTGCGCATCTCGGCAAGCGTCGAGCAGGTCGACGACGATCACCGCGCAAAGCTGCGTCCCGGCACCTATGTCTGCCTGTCCGTGGCGGATACCGGCGCCGGCATGGACGATGCGACGATCGCACGCGCGATCGAGCCGTTCTTTTCGACCAAGGGCATCGGCAAGGGCACCGGGCTCGGCCTCTCGATGGTGCATGGCCTCGCCTCCCAGCTCGGCGGCGCCTTGACGATCCAGAGCCGGCTCGGCCTGGGCACCAACGTCGAGCTGTGGCTGCCGGAAAGCGCCGTGGCGGCGGACCGGCCGGCCGAAACGACCGACATGCCCGTAGACCTCACCGGCCGCGGCGTGGCGCTGCTGGTCGACGACGAAGACCTGGTGCGGCTGACCACGGCCGACATGCTCAGCGACCTCGGCTATTCGGTGGTCGAGGCGGCCTCGGCCGAAGAGGCGATGCGGATGATCGGGAGCGGAAAGCGCTTCGATCTGCTGGTCACCGACCATCTGATGCCGGGCATGACCGGCGCGGAGCTGGCCCGAGCCGTTCAATCCGACCTGCCCGGCACGCCGGTGCTGGTCGTGTCGGGTTATGCCGAGCGCGAGGGGATCGCACCGGACCTGCCGAGGCTGAACAAGCCGTTCCGCAAGGACGAGCTGGCGAGCGTTCTCAGCCGCATGTCGCAATAGCGCGGCGGCGCGCGCCGCGATCGCCCAGACAACATTGTCGCGCCTGCGCACGGGAAGGACCGAAGCCGTCCTATAATGATGTGGGGGACCCTTCTGGCACTGGCGCCGCTGCGGCGGCGCGAAGTGGCAACATTTGGTGGCTCCCTTGTTGACCAGGTTTCGGGGCCGCAGTGATCCACCTTCCGGCGTTCATTCTTGCAGGACCGAGGCGACGGTTTCTCGCGCTCGTCGCCTTGCCCGCGGCCTGTATCGCCGGCGCCCTGGTGCTGTTCGGCATCTGGAGCCTGTGGATCACCGCTGAGCGCAGCGACCGCGCGACGCGCGACCGCGAGGTGCGCGAAGTCCACCTCGCGATCGGTGCGACGCTCGACGAACTCGCCCAGAGCCAGGCCGGAGTGGCGATCTGGGACCCGGCGATCGCCGCAGTGCAGAAGGCCAAGCCCGATCTCGACTGGCTCGACCAGAATGTCGGCGTCTGGCTGAACTACGTGTTCAATCATGAGGTCGACATCATCGTCGATCGCCACGATCGCCCCATTTACCTGATGGTGAACGGCGAGCGGGCCAGCCCCGCCGCCTTCGCCCGCTACCGGCCCGGCCTGCAGCCGCTGATCGACGCCGCGCGTGGCCGCAGCACCGTCGCCGCCAATCCGCACGAGCGCCTGCCCGATCAGCCGACGCCGGCGGGAAGCACGGCGCGCACCTCACCCCGGGCGGTCCACGCCACCGACCTGGTGGAGATCCAGGGCCAGGCCGCCGTCGCCAGCGTCATGCGCATGATGCCCGATTCGTACCGACCCGCGGGCCCGCCGGGCTCCGAACCGCTGCTGATCAGCATCCGATACCTGAACACCAGCCTGATGCACGACCTGCAACGCGTGCGCGGCATCGATGGCGCGCGGATCACCAAGCAGCCCGCCAGCGGCACGTCCGGCGAGTTCAGCGTCCCGCTGACCTCGTTCCGCGGCCAGCCGATCGGCTATTTCACCTGGCGCCCGGTAATGCCCGGCAAGGCCATTCTCGGTTCGGTGCTGCTCCAGGCCGGTCCTGCGCTGCTGGCGCTGCTCGGACTGCTCGCGGCGCTGATCGCCGGCGTCGGGCGGCTGATGGCCCGCGATGCGCGCTCGATCGCCGAGCTGGAGGAAGCGCGTGTCGAGCTTCAGGCCAAGGAAGCGCAGGCGCAATATCTCGCCAACCACGATCCCCTGACGGCACTCCCCAACCGCGCCTCGTTCAGCAAGTCTGTCGACGAGGCGATCGCCCACGCCGGCAGGAACCGTTTGGTCGGCGTGATGCTGATCGACCTCGACCGCTTCAAGCATGTCAACGACACCTTGGGCCACCTCGCCGGCGATCGCCTGATCCAGGACGTTGCGGCACGGCTGATCGACTGCGTGGGCGATCAAGGCATCGTCAGCCGGCTCGGCGGCGACGAGTTCGCCATCTGCATGGCCGATTGCCGCGACACGGACCAGCTGCACGCCGCCGCCGAAGCCTGCCTCAGCGAGCTGCGGCGGCCATTCGAGGTGATGGGCTCCACGGTGCATGTGGGCGGGAGCATCGGCATCGCGGTCTGCCGGAACCAGGGTACCGATCGCACCGAGCTGCTGCGCAAGGCCGACATCGCCATGTACCGCGCAAAGGAAGGCGGGCGCGACAATTGCCGCTTCTTCAGCCACGAGATGGACGAGAGCATCGCCAGCCGCCGCGTGATCGAGGAGGATCTGCGCGCGGCGCTGCAGTCTGGCACGGAGTTGTTCGTCGCCTATCAGCCCAAGCTGGATGCCACCGGGCGGCGTGTGCTGGGGCTTGAGGCGCTGGTCAGGTGGCAGCACCCGACGCGCGGCCTGCTCGCGCCCGACGCCTTCATCCCGGTCGCCGAGGAATGCGGCCTGATCGACGCTGTCGGCAATTGGGTGCTCGCCCAGGCATGCCGCGTCGCACGGCAATGGCCGGGGCTGTCGATGGCGGTGAACCTGTCGCCCATTCAGTTCCGCACGCCGGGCGTCGCCGCGGTGATCCGGTCGATCGTCGAGGATGCCGGCATCGATCCCGAACAGATCGAGCTGGAGGTGACCGAGGGCATTCTGGTCGAGGACGACGAGGCGGTCCGCATCGCGCTGAACGATCTGCGCAGTGCCGGATTCCGCATCGCGCTCGACGATTTCGGCACCGGTTATTCGAGCCTCAGCTACCTCAAGAAGTTCAAGGTCGATCGGATCAAGATCGACCGGAGCTTCGTAAAGCGCCTGGGCCAGGACCCTGAGGCCATCGCCATCGTCCAGGCGGTGGTCGCGCTGGGCCATGCCATGGCGCTGTCGGTGACGGCGGAAGGAGTGGAAACCGAGGAGCAGGGCTCCCTCCTCCAGATCGCCGGCTGCAACGAGCTGCAGGGATTCCTCTATTCCAAGGCGCTGCTGGAGAGCGAGCTTCAGCATCTGATGACGCGACGACCGACGCGTCGCCCCGGCGGCCGGGCAACGCGGAAGGCCACCGCCTAACCCCTTCCTCCCCCTCGCAACGGCCGAGGGTCACACGCGCCGATTACCCCCCCGATCGGAGTAGTTCCGATTGCGACGAGACGCCCGAGAGCGTCGGACGTAGTCTTCCTGCTCAAGTAGACGCCACGAACGTCGAAAAGAAGGTGCCCCCGAGGCACCTTGAGGGGGGGATCAATGGCAACGCATGTGAGCGAAGCAGCTCTGCCCGCGGCATGGCATTTGCAGACGACGGGGGACGCATCCTTTGACTGGCATTCGGTGCTGGAAGCGGCCGGCGAACTGCTCGATGCCGCCTCGGTCGACCTCGTTGCGCTGCAGGATGACGGCAGGACCATCGAGCAGATCGCCGCCTGGGCACGCGATGATCGATCGCCGGTTGCACGGGCCAATAGTGTCGAAGCGGCGGTGCTGGCGAGTGCCGATTTCGCGCGGATTCATCGCTGGCGCGCGGGCCCCGGAACGGGCGACACCGCGCCCGGCGGCCGCCGCGCCGCCCCCCTCGCCGTCGCGCTGGCGGTGCGCGGCGCGGCGACCTTCTTCCTGGTGGCGGACCTCGCCCACGCCGGCAGGCGCCATCAGGCGATGGCGAACCTGCCGAGCGTCGTCGAACTGGTGCGCCACAGCTTCGCACAGGAGACGCGACTGCTCGCCGCCGAGCGGGAGCGGGCGGCGGCAACGGCGGCGCTCGACCAGGATAGCAGCGGGATCATCGTCGTGGCTGCCGATGGACGGCCGCTCGTCATGAACCGTGCGGCGGACGCGATGTTGTCACGCGGCGACGTGCTGCAACTCGCCCACAACGCGATCCGACCGACGCATTACCCCGACGTGATGCGGTTCCACGCCGCACTCGACATGGTCACCCAGCAGTCGCAGCGGCACGAACCGAACCGGCGCGAGGCCGCGATCATCCTGCTCGACGGCAACGGCCTCGGCACGCCGGTGGTCGCCTCGATGGTGCCGGCCGACCCCATGCCACCGGGGACGGACGGCGCGGTGATCATCCATCTTGTGCGCCGCGAGGATACGGTCGAGGGCCTGACCGCGCTCTGCCGGCTGTTCGGCCTCTCACCGGTCGAGGCGAAGCTCGCTGAACACCTGTATCGCGGGGCGACCGTCGCGCAGGCGGCGGCGACGATGCAGATCAAGATCGAGACGGCGCGATCCTATCTCAAGCAGATCTTCGCGAAGACCGACGCGCATCGCCAAGCCGACCTTCTCGCCATGCTCTCACAATATTCACGGATCATCGGCGGACGATTCCAATATAGATCATTGTAATCGATCGATGCCGGCAAATTCCACCATCGCGCGACTCATGACGACTCCAACGCCGTCATGCCTGACAACCTCCCATCTGGGGGGTGTTTATCTTCCCATTCAAGGAGCCCCAACCAACCTGAACGCGGGGGGAAGCAGCTTTGAATCGCTGATACTTAGCGATGGTCCTCCGGGACGGGGGCTCGGAGACCTTCCAAGTGGAATGCAGGTCTCTCGGCCAAAACTTTAACAGAGAGGATCTTTTCGGCATGCGGACCAGCTTCTTGATCACTTCGTCGGCTGCGGCCTTGCTGGCGGCGACCGCCGTCCACGCGCAGACCGTCCGTTCATCGGGCGACGATGCCGCCAACCTGCAGGCCGCCGGCGCCGCAGCGGCGCAGGACAACAGCATCGCCACCGGCGACATCTCCAACAACGGCAATTCGTCGTCGACGGATTCGACCACGCTGGGCGATATCTCCGTCGGGCTCACCGACAGCGCCAATTCGACCAGCGACAGCAACAACGGCGGCAATACGTCGACGTCGCTGGCCGATAGCCAGAACAGCGCGACGACAACCAACACCAACAACTCGACCAACGACAGCAACAACGGCGGCAACACCTCGACCTCGCTGGCCGACAGCCAGAACTCCGCCGACAGCTCGTCGCATCAGGCGGCGACCGGCGGCACGTCGGGCGCCAACAACGGCGGCATTGCGGTGGGCGACGTCAACGTTGCCGACAGCGGCAACACGACCAACACCGACAATTCGACCACCACGCGCGACAGCAACAACGGTGGCAACACGACCACGTCGCTGGCCGACAGTCAGAACACCAACACCACGACGACGACGACCAACACCACCAACAACACCGACGATTCGACCGATCAGGCGGCGAACGGCGGCACCTCGGCGGCCAATAACGGCAGCCTGGCGGTCGGCGATGTCAACGTTGCCGACAACGGCAACACCAACACCAACACGACGACCAACCGGACGAACACGACGACCAACACCAACAACTCGACCAACGACAGCAACAATGGCGGCAACACGACGACGTCGCTCGCCAACAGCCAGAACACCACGACCAACAACACCACGCAGACCGCCGATAATTCGAATCGCTCGACCAACAACAGCAACAACACATCCAGCGTCGACAATTCGGACCACTCGGTGAACACCAACACCAACACCAACACCAACACCAACACCAACACGCAGATGGCGGACAATTCCAACAGGTCCACCAACACGACCAATACCGACAATTCGAACCGGTCGACCAACACGACCAACACCGACAACTCCAACCGGTCGACCAACACGACGAGCACCGACAATTCGGATCATTCGTCGACGATGAACTATGCCGACTCGTTCAACGGACAGACCGAGACCGCGGGCGACGCGTACAACACCGACAATGGCACGTTCGGTGACGGCGCGCTGGTCGCCAGCGCATCGCTGTCCAACTACGTCAGCGGCGTGCACGTCACGTTCGGTTCGTCGAACGGTGAACAGGGCTCGCCGGACAACAGCATGACGACGGGCAACAACGCCTTCCAGAACTTCGCCGGTATGCAGGCGATCAACCTCAACACCGGCGCGGCCGCCTCGCAGGCGTCCAACGTCAGCGTCGCGGTTGGCCTGAGCAACGTCGACATGGGTCGGTAACAGCGTGACGGACGGAGCCGGTCCGCCGGCTCCGTCCCTTCGCTCTTTTGGGGAGGAGCGCCATGAACCAGGCCAAATCCATCCTTGCTTCGATCGCGGCGCTCGGCGCCCTGCATGCGGCGCCCGCTGCCGCGCAAAACACTGCTGCACCACAAGCGGTGTCGGCAATCGCCGCTGCCGACGACGACCAGGGGGCGTTCGCGGCCGCCGCGCTCAGCGACCACGACCTCGGCCGGACGGCCGGGCGCGAGGACACGGCGACGATGATCGCCAACGCCAATCAGCGCAACACGGTCGCCAACAACAGCGTCAGCGGCAATTCGGTCACGGGGGACGTGCAGATCGACGGCAACTCCTTCCAGAACCTTCAGGGGCTAGCCGTGATCAGCGCCAACACCGGCAACAATGTCGCGATCAACTCGGCGATGAACGTCACCATCAATCTGGCGCGCTGACCATGAACCGGGCGTGGAGCCTGCTCGGCCTGCTGGTGCTCGCGGGATGCGCCGGCCAGCTCAAGCCGGCCGATCCGCTGTTCCTCGGGTCGTCGAGTTCGCTGGGCGACTTTCGCGTGCCGGTGGCGTCGATGCGGGCGCTGAAGTTCAACACCGTCGTCCACCAGCAATTTGATTTCAGCTGCGGATCGGCCGCGCTCGCGACGCTGCTGCGCTATCATTACGACCTCCCGCGATCGGAAGCGGACGTGTTCACCGGCATGTGGCGGGAAGGCGACCAGGCGCACATCCGCCAGGTCGGATTCTCGCTGCTCGACATGAAGCGCTACCTCGCCGAGCAGCATCTGCGCGCCGACGGCTATCGCGTCACGCTGGACGCGATCGCCAAGCGCGGCCTGCCCGGCATCGCGCTGATTACCGTCAGGGGCTATCGCCACTTCGTCGTGGTGAAGGGCATCGCCGGTGACCGGGTATTGCTGGGCGATCCGTCGCTCGGGCTGCGTACCGTGTCGCGCGCCGATTTCCAGCGGATGTGGAACGGAATCTACTTCGTGCTGACCAGCGACATGTCGGTGGGGCAGCAGCACTTCAACGGGGCGCGTCAATGGGCGGCGTTCGCGCGGGCGCCGCTCGGCGATCCCTTCATCGCGCCGCTCAGCCTGCAGGCGCTGGCGCTCGCCGCGCCCTTCTATCGGGATTTCTGACGGCATGAGACTTGCCCCCATCCTGGCCCTGCCCTTGCTGCTGGTGACCCCGCTGGAGGCCGGCGCGCTGGCCGCGTCCGCGGACGCGCCCTTCCCCGGCGCCGCGGTGGGCGACGATGAAATCGCGGCGACGACCGGCAAGTTCGTCCTGCCCAACGGCGTGGAGCTGGCGCTCGCGGTCACCAGCGATACGGTGATGAACGGGCAGCTGATCCTGCGTACCGTCTTCACCGTCGACAACGATGCGCAGCTCACCGTGCTGGGCCGCGAGTCGGCTGCGGCGGGCCAGACCGGAACCGGCAGCAGCGGCCAGAGCGGAGGCGCCGGCGGCGTGGCGCCGACGGGGATCAGCGTCAGCTTCGACCGGCAATCGGGCATCCAAACGATCACGCCGACCTATGCCGCGACCGGCAGCACGACGGTGTCGATCGGTGGCGTGACGCAGCAGCCAGATCCAACGGGCTTGAGCAAGCTGCCGGTGACGCCGGGCGGCCCGGCCGTCGCCACCGCCGACGGCCTCGTCACCGTGCAGCAACTCGCCAACGGATCGCTGGTCACGTTGTCGGGTGATCGCCTGTCGGTGGCCAATCTGGTCGGGCAATCGGTGGCGACGGTGATCGCCAATACCGGCAACGACCGCAACTTCGACACCGTCACCAATGTCGCCATCGACCTCAAGAACGCGGCGCCGTACGTCGCCGGGTCGGCGGCGTTGCGGGTGGACGATCTGGCACTTGATGCAACGAGGGGGATGCTCAGATGATATTGCTAGCCGCGGGGGCCCTGATGGCGGCGCCCCCGGCAGCCGCGCCGCAGCGCGCGGCTGCCACGCCTGCGCAGCTTCAGGCGGAACTGGATGCTGCGCGCGCCGAAATCGAAGCCCAGCAGCACCAGCTCGAGGCGCAGGATGCGCGCCTGCGCACGCTCGAGGCGCGAATGCAGACGCTGGTCGCCGCCCAGCCCGCCGGCCCGGCGACCACGCCGCCGCCGGCACTGGCGCAGACCCCGACGGGCCCGCAGCCGCCGGTCGAGCAGGTCGGCGAACGTCCCGCCGACAGCGACCGCCCGCCCGAAGTCGCGGTGTTGGGGAGCGAGGGCAGCATCGTCACCCGGAAGGGGCAGCTTACCGGCGAGCTGCAGCTCGACTATGCCCGCGCCGACCGCAACCGCGCCCTGTTCCGCGGCATCGAGGTGATCGAGTCGGTGCTGGTCGGCGAGTTCAACATCAACGAAAGCCGGCAGGATATCCTCACCGCCTCGCTCGGCGCGCGCTATGGCCTCACCGATCGCTTCGAGATCGGCGCACGCGTGCCGTTCGTCCACCGAGCCGACAATTCGGTGCTGGTCCCGGTCCAGGGCAGCACCAACAACGACCAGGCGCGCGAGATCGACACGGCGGCGACCGGCACCGGGATCGGCGATGTCGAGCTCACCGCGCGCTACCAGCTGATCACCGGCCATGCCGGCTCGCCGTTCGTCGTCGGCAACCTCCAGGTGATCGCGCCGACCGGCAGCAACCCCTTCGCCGTGCCGCGGCTCGCCACCGGCGAGGCGACCAAGGCGGCAACCGGATCGGGCTTTTGGGGCGTGGCGCCGAGCCTTACCGCGATCCTGCCCAGCGACCCGGCGGTGCTGTTCGGCACGATCGGCTACACGCACAATTTCGGGCGCGGCGTCGACACCGTGATCCCGCCGGTGCGGATCAGCTATGTGAAGCCAGGCGACGCGATCAACTTCACCGCCGGCATCGGCGTCGCGCTCAACGAGCGCGCGTCGCTCAACCTCGGCTATTCGCACAGCTGGGCGTTTGGCACGCGCACGCGCACCGAGCTGGCGAACCCGGGGCCGAACGATCCCGGCCCGGCCTGGTCGAAATCGCGCAGCCTTCAGGTCGGCCGCCTGCTGTTCGGCGTCACCTACCGCGCGACCGACCGCGCCAGCATCAATTGGTCGGTGGAGGTCGGCGCCACCGACGACGCCCCCGACGTCCACACCGTGCTGCGCATCCCGCTGATCCTGCTCGCCTCCTAGAGCAGCATGCGGGGCATTGCCGTTGCATCGGCGGCCGGCGCTACGGCTTGGCGCCGGCCGATGCGGCGTCGGCCGCCGCACTCCGCTGCTGCGCGTCGATTTCGGCGCCGAGCGGATCCTTCCCGGCCACCGCCTTCGCCGCCTCGGTGAAGTCGATCAGCTGGTCGCTTGCCGCATGATATTGCGGCCAGCGCGCGAGGCCGTCGCCGTTGGGATCGCCGGTCCTGGCGAAGTTGACGAGATAGGCGCTGATCGTCTTGCCCATCGCGACGTCCTTGGACGTGGTCTTGTCGCCATATTTGATCGCGGCATTGTCGAAGAAGAACGGGATGTCGCTCGCGTGCTGCGCCCCCGCCTGCCCCAGTGAATCGGCGACATAGGAGAAGCGATACTCCCAGACCGCCACGCCCTGCTTTGCGATACGCGCCGCGGCACTGCGCGCGCCGGCAACCATGAAGCCGGTCTGGCCGCCGATGTCGGCGCTGGTCGCCCCGATGATCATCGGGACATGTGCGAAGTTCCCGCCGTCATAGGCCTTGGCCTGGTCGACCTCGAGTTTGCCGTCGATGAACGGGCCCGAATAGGTCTTGGCGCCCGGCTGCGGTGCGAACAGCTGCGTGAGATTGAGCCCGTCGGTGACCTGCTCGGCGCTGAGCGCGCGCAGCTTCTCGACCGCCTGCGGGTCGTCGGGGGAGATACCCTTGGCCTTTGCGAAATTCTGATACGCCTGTTCGGTATCAGCCAGCGTCGGTCCGCTGGCGGTCTCGGCATCGCCGCCGGACATCACCACGGCCTTCTGGAACAGTCCGCGCGCCAATGGCGAGGTGACCAGCGTGTGCACCGACATCCCGCCCGCGCTTTCGCCGATGATCGTCACGTTCTTGGGATCGCCGCCGAACGCAGCGATGTTCCGCTGCACCCACTTCAGCGCCGCGACCTGGTCCATGAAGTCGTAATTGCCGATGAGGCCATGATCCGGGTCCTGCCTGGTCAGCTGCGGCAGCGCGAAGGTGCCGAAGCGACCCAGGCGATAGTTGAAGCTGACGAACATCACGCCCTGTTGCGCCATATGCGCCCCGGAATAGGTCGGCGGGGAGGCGCCGCCGTTGACGAAGCCGCCGCCGTAGATCCACACGATCACCGGCAGCTTGCCCCTGGCGCCAGCCGGCTTCCAGACGTTGGCGTAGAGGCAGTCCTCCGCCGGCGTCGTGCCCAAGGGCGCGGCATCGCCACCGAACGGCTTCTGCATGCAGTCGGCGCTGTAGTGACTGGCATCGCGCACGCCGCTCCAGTTGGCCGCCGGCTGCGGCGCGCGCCAGCGCAGCGCCCCGACCGGCGGCGCAGCGAAGGGGATACCCTTCCAGCTCGCCACGCCGTCCTCGATCGTGCCGCGCAGCTTGCCGTTCGCATCGGCGACAACGGGCGACGCCGTCTGCGCCGCCGCCGCCGACGCGCCGAACAAGCCGGCAAAGGCCAAAAGAACGATGCCACCCTTCATGCTCACCCCTCCTCCACCGGCGCGATCGAAACGCGGCGCCTTTCGCCACATATAGCCCAGAGTGCCTGGCAACCTGCAAACGGTTGATGTGCCACGTCACCTGCCCGTATCGGTTGACGCGTCCGGGTCGCGTGACCACCTGCCGATCGTCATCGCAAATGAGGATCGGACATGGCCCTGAAGGATATCCTGCCCAGCAAGCTCGGGTTCGGCGCGGCGCCGCTGGGCAACATGTTCCGCGACATTCCCGAGGACGAGGCGCTCGCCACCGTCGAGGCCGCATGGGAGGCCGGCATCCGCTATTACGACAATGCGCCCTTCTATGGCGCGGGTCTCGCCGAGCTTCGCATGGGCGCGGCGCTCGCCGGGAAGGCCCGCGGCGAATACGTCATCAGCACCAAGGTCGGCCGCGTCATCCTGGACGAACTGGAGGACGTCAGCGCCCGCGAGCAGGGCGAGAAAGCCGGCGTGTTCGCGCACGGCCGCGCCAACAAGGTCGTCAACGACTATTCCTATGATGCGACGCTGCGGTCGATCGAGGGCAGCCTGCAACGCCTGCGCACCGACCATGTCGAAATCGTGTTCGTCCACGATCTCGCGCGCGATTTCTGGGGCGACGAATGGGTGGCGCGCTTCGAAGAGGCGCGGACCGGCGCCTTCCGGGCGCTGGACCGGCTGCGCGACGAGAGCGTGATCAAGGCCTGGGGTCTGGGTGTCAATCTGTGCGAGCCGATCGAGACGCTGCTCGACCTCAAGGAGCCGCGGCCCGATGGCTCGTTGCTGGCGGGGCGCTACACGCTGCTCGATCATTCGCGCGCGCTGCAGCGGGTGATGCCGGCGATGGCCGAACGCGGCCTGGGCCTCGTCGTCGGCGGGCCGTACAGTTCGGGTGCGCTGGTCGGCGGCCCCAATTTCGAATACGCGCCCGCGCCGCCAGCGATCCTGGACAAGGTGGCGCGGATCAAGGCGATCGCCGATCGCCACCAGGTCGGCATGAAGGCGGCCGGGTTGCAATTCTCGCTGGCGCACCCGGCGGTCGCCGCGGTGATCCCGGGCGCCAGCCGGCCGAGCCGCATCGCCGAGGACAGTGCCGCGCTGGCGGAGCAGATCCCGGCCGATTTCTGGCGGGACCTGCGCGAAGCCGGGCTGGTCGATCCGGCCGCGCCGCTGCCGCTGTCCGACTGACGCGGCGGGCAGGCGCGATGCCTGAGGCGATCACGCCTCCAGCACGATCTTGCCCTGAATATGGCCCTGCGCCGCGCGTTCATGCGCCCGGCGCGCCTCGGCGAGCGGGAAGGTGCTGTCGATCATCACGCGGATCGTGCCGGCATCGAGCAGGCGCGCCAGTTCGCCGAGTTGTGCCCCGTTGGAGCGGACCTGAGTGGCGGACACCGTCACGCCCAGCCGCGCCGCCTCGTCGCCGTCGGCAAAGCCCAGCGGGAAGACCGGCATCAACGTGCCGCCGCGTTTGAGCGTCTTCAGGAAGCGCCCCGTCGTGGCGCCACCCACCGTATCGAGCACGAGGTCGACGTCGCGCAGATCCTCCTCGGGCTTGGTCCTGGTATAGTCGATCACCTGATCCGCACCCAGATCGCGCAACAGCGCCTCGTGTCGGCCGGAGGCGATCGCGACGACGCGTGCGCCGCGCAGCTTGGCCAGTTGCACCGCGAAGTGGCCGACCCCGCCGGCCGCGCCGTTCACCACCACCGTCCTGCCGTCGAGCGGCACCGGGCGATGCGGCATCGGCTGCAGCGGGTTGGGCAGATCGTGGCCGATATCGACCAGAAATTGCCAGGCGGTAAGCAACGACATCGGCGCGCCGGCGGCATGGCGGTGGTCGACACCCGCCGGCTTGGGCGCCAGCTGCGTCGCGGGGACGCTGACATACTCGGCATAGGCGCTGCTCTCGCCCGCCAGCCCCTCGGGAAAGCGGACCATCGCATAGACTGCATCGTCGGGCGTGAACCCGGACACGTCGTCGGCCACCGCCGCGACGACGCCCGAAATGTCGGTGCCCGGAATGATCGGGAACTGCACCGCCGGCTGCCATTCTGGCGGCAGCATCTTGTAGCCCTCGCGCAGATACCAGTCGGGTGGATTGATACCCACCGCATGAACCCGCACCAGCACCTCGCCCGCCTTGGGCGCCGGCATCGGCGCGTCTTCCTACACCAGCACTTCGGGCCCGCCGAACGCGTGCATCCGTACCGCCTTCATCGTCTTGCTCATCTCGATCCTCCATGCGGACAGCGCCGCCACCGGGATCGAGATATTGAGGCGCGCACGGCTTGATAATCATGCCGTTGTTCGCTTCACTGATGCCATGAAGGAACAGATTGCCTTGGAACGGCTGACCGGCGTCATCGCGTTCGCGCGGGCCGGGTCGCTCGGCAGCTATACGGCAGCGGCACGGTCGCTGGGCGTCTCGCCCTCGGCGGTGAGCAAGAGCGTGCAGCGGTTGGAGCGTCAGCTGGGGGTGGCGCTGTTCACCCGCACGACGCGCTCGCTGACGCTGACGTCGGACGGGCGCGAGCTTCACGAACGCGCGCTGCGGCTGCTCGCCGACGCCGAGGAAATCGAGCAGGTGGCGAAGCGCGCCCGCGCCGAGCCCGCCGGGACGCTGCGGATCGCCGCGTCGCTGCCGATCGGGCTGCACCTGATCGCGCCGATCCTGCCGCTCTTCCGCTCGCGCTATCCGCGAGTGACGATCGACCTGAGACTGGACGATCGCCTGGTGGACCTGGTCGAGGAGGGATTCGATCTCGCCGTCCGCATCGGCGAACTTGCCGATTCACGGCTGCTGTCGCGGCGGCTCGCCGCGCTGCGGCTGTGCGCCTATGCCGCGCCGTCCTATCTTCAGAAGCATGGCACGCCGGCTCATCCCGACGCGCTGACGCGGCACGATACGGTCAACCTGCGCTATCAGAGCACCGGCCAGATGTTCCGCTGGCCTTTCCGGTTCGGCGAGCGCGTGGCCGAGATCGTGCCTGCCGCAGCCATCGTCGTCGATGCCAGCGACGCGGTGATCGCGACGCTGATCGCCGGCGGCGGCATCGGCATCGCGAGCAGCATCGCGGCGGCAGGACCGGTAGCGCGCGGCGAATTGGTGCCGGTGCTGGCCGATTTCGCCGTCGAGGGTCAGGCGATCACCGCGATATGGCCCGAGAGCCGTCGCGCCAATCCCGCGGTGCGTGCATTCCTGACGCTCCTCGCCGAAACCGTCGCCAAGGAGCCTGCCGTACCGCGTCAGTCCCCCGTCGCGCCCAACGGCGCGGTGTACGAACCGTAGTCGATCAACGACACCGTCCCCAGCCCGCCGGGCGTGTCATCGGTTTTCCAAACCGCAATGGTGATGCTGTTCTTGCCGTGCGGATCGACGACGCCGTTGGGGATCGGAAAGCGATGCTGCGGCCCCAACTCGGCGATGTAATTGCCCATCTGCCATCCGTTGACGAAGATCATCGCGCGGTAGTGGCGGCCCGGCGGGTCGTTGATCGCGAGGCCGATCGACGTGTCCTGCCCCTTCGGCAGGTCGAGTGCGACGTCGGTGCGATACCAGGTCACGCCGGCGGCCGCGGTGTCGGCCGGCAACGTGGCGGGCTGCCAATCGGCATCGGCCCCCGGCTTCGTCGGCCAGCCCTGCCGCTCGCCGTACAGCCCGCCGAGATTATAGGGGCCGCGCACCGGATCCTCGCCGGTGATCGCGCCCTGCAGCCGCCAGCGGATCGCGTTGGCGTCGCCGCCCAGCGGTTGGGCGGCGACGATGCCGCGCGCGGTGCGATTCTCGCCCTTCGAATCGTAATCCTCCTCGTGCCCCATATCGACGGTGAGCACCGAGACGACATTGTCGCCCGGCACGATCATGCCGGCGGGGAAGCCGAACGCGCCTTCCTCGTTGCCGGACACGCTGCCGAGGAAATGACCGTTGAGCCACACCGAGAAGGCACCGCCCTTGCCCCCGCTGATGACCTTGAGGTTGAGCCCGGTGGGCGCGGGGTGCGCCTTGCTCGCGGTGAAATGGCCGCGATACCAGGTGTTGCCGGTGTGGAAGCCGTAATCGTCGGCGAACAGGACCGGCAGCGTACCCGGCTTGGTAATGCTGCTGGTGGTGGTGCGGTCGGCGACCTGCCAGTGCGAATCGTCGAAGTTGGGCGCGATCTCCGGCGCGTCGGCGCGGCGAGACCAATGGTCGAGCGTGGGGAGCGTCACCGGCTGCGGCGCCGGCAGCGTCATCGCCAGGCCGCCCGAAGGCGTGCGTGTCGTCACCAGCGACCGGCCGTTCCACGTCACCCGCGTGATCCCCCCCGTCAGCACTTCGGCAGCGGTATCGCCGTCGCCATCGCCGGTCAGCGCCAACGTGCCACCATCGATCCGGGCGCTGCGCAGCAGGTGCGATCCGATCATCAGCACCGGGCCCTGCGCCGTACCCTGTCGCCAGATGCGCTGCGTCGCCTGATCGTCGGCGATCAGCAGCAGCAGCGGCCGCGCGCCGCCCTCGATCAGCACGCGGGCGAGTCCGTCATGCCGGTAGTCGAGCCGCAACCCGTCCGTGCCCCAATGCTGCGTAACATCGCCCGCGAGCACCGTCACCTTCGGCTTCCGCGCGAAACCGAGCAGCGTCTCGCCGTCGGTGCCGCGGCGACCGTACAGCACCGCCACGTCGCGCCCGCCGATCGTCGCGTCGGTCATCAGCTCCGAGGTCGAATAGACCAGCCGCGCCGCGCCGAGCGCATAGTCGGCGATGAGCAGTTTGCTCTCGCGCCCGTCGATGGTGATTGCCGTGCCGGGCTGTTGCGGCACCTGCGCGAACCGCCCTTCCTTCAGCGCCAGCGCGATATGCGTCTGCTCGACGGTCGCGGCGGTGGTGTCGCCGTGGCGGACGAGGTGGAATTGCGTGCCCGTGTCGGGATTTATCCGCGCGCGATCGATCAGCCGCGGATTGTCGAGCCGCGCCGGTGCCAGCGGATCGGTCTTGGTGATGGGGGCGACGGCACCGAGGAAATAGCCGATCCGCTTGTCCTCATAATATTTGGGATCGAACTGCCGCGCCTCGGTGATCGCCGCGCCGTAATCATAGGAGGTGTAGTTCTGCGGGATCGCCTGCCATCCCCACGACGTACCGCCATAGAGCATGTAGAAATTCTGGCCTGTCACGCCGGCGGCGATATTCTCCTTGTAGAAGACGTCGGCGAAGCGGTCGTTGATCAGCTGCGCGCATTTGGCATAGCCGGGGCCGCCCCACGGGTCGAACGCGCCGCCCTGGAACTCGGCGGTGAACAACGGTTCGCCCGGCGAGCGGTTCGTCGCCATGTCGGGGGCGGGCTTCCACTGGTCGGGATGCGAGCAGTCGAAACCCTGCGGATAATGGTCCCAGCCGCTAACCTCGACTGCGCCGGTGCCCGAGACGAAGGTGTCGTTGTGGTTGCCGACCAGCGGCACGGTGATGCCGTCGGCGCGCGCCTTGTCCTCGAGATGCTGCATGTAGGCGCGGCCGGCGGGCGAGCCGTTATAATATTCGTTCTCGACCTGATAGGCGATCACGCTGCCGCGCCCGTCGGTCAGTTGATGACGCGCTAGGATGCGGTCGATCTGCGTCATCCATTGGTCGGCGAGCTTGAGATAGGCCGGATCGGGGCTGCGGTTCTTGACGGGTTTATTGGTCAGCCACAGCGGGAAGCCGCCGCTGTCGACCTCGGCATTGATGTACGGCCCCGGCCGCGCGATGACGTAGATGCCGGCATCGCGGGCATCGTCGAGCAGCTTGTCGAGATCGCGGACGCCGCTGAAATCGTACTCGCCCTCACGCGGCGAGTGATAGCCCCAGGAGAAATAGATCGACGCCGTGTTGAAGCCGGCCGCCTTCATCTTCTGGAAGATGTCGGGCCACAGTTCGGGGCTCGGCAAGCGGTAGGGATGCACCTCGCCCGACCAGATGTAGGTGCGCTTGCCGTCGACCATGAAGCTGTATTTGTCGAAGGTGACGCGATGGGCCGTATCTTGTGCCGCAGGTGTCGGCGCGGTCTGCGCCGAGGTCGAACACGGGAGCGCCGCGGCGGCCCCCAACAACACTGCCGCTGCCCCAAGCCGCTTCCGCATCACGCCCCCTCTGTTGTCCGAAGCCTATCGCTTCTCGGTCATCGCCCGCCTTGTGGCCGCCGCTTCGGTGATGAGCGGCGGCTCGCAAGACGGTTTCGACCTCATGATCTGACAAATCGTATAGCCGCACCGGACTTCCCGCAACCGAGGATCTGGGGGGACCGACCGGTGCAAGCCTGCTCCCCGCGCCCTTACGCCGCCGCGACGATGGAAGCCGCAAAGTCGCGGTAGGAATGGAGCGGACGGCCCAGCAGCGTGGTCAGCCGCTCCGCGTCGCCCGATTCTGGGATCATGCCGTCGGTCACATAGCGTTCGGCCATCAGGCGCATCTCATACGCGGTCCAGCGCGGCATGAAGCTCGCCACGGTCTGCTCGAACCCGCTGGGATCGTCGCCGCCATAGGCGATCGGGCGACCGAGCAGGTCTGACCAGATCGCGGCCACTTCGGGGCCCGTCAGCGTGTCGGGGCCGACCAGGTTGATGGTCTCGACCGGCAGCTTGTCGGGGGCGCCGTCGCGGCGGATGAGCTCGATCGCGGCAACCTCGGCAATGTCGCGTGCGTCGACCATCGCCACCCCCTTGCTGCCGACCGGCATCGGATAGACGCCGTGGTTCAGAACGGCGTCCTTGATCATCAGTTCGTTGTCGATGAAGTAGGTCGGGCGCAGGATGGTGGCGCTGAACTCCATCGCCTTCAGCATCCGCTCGGCGCCGGATTTCACCGCGAAATGCGGCACGTTCACCGCCCTGTCGGCGTCGAACACCGACAGATAGACCACCCGCTCGACGCCTGCCTCGCGGGCCAAGTTGAGCGTGATGATCGCCTGGGTGAATTCATCGCCGGTGACGGCGTTGAGCAGGAACAGCGTGCGGACCCCATCGAAGGCCGCACGCATCGCATCGATATCGAGCAGGTCGCCCTGCGCGACCTCGACGCCGGCGGGGAAGTCGGCTTTCGCGGCATCGCGGGTCAGCACGCGCGCGGTCGCGTCGCGCGCAATCAGCTGGTCGACGACGTGGCGGCCGACGCGGCCGGTGGCTCCGGTAACGAGGATGGTCATGGCAATCACTCCCTTGTTGGCGTTGACTTGGCACGACCGAAATTAGTGATCCACACACTAGCCAATAGCCGTTATGTTTGGACACAACGTCTCACTGATGGAACGCCATGGACCTGCTTGCGCTTGCCGATTTCAACCTGGTCGCCCGCCACGGCGGGTTCGGTAAGGCAGCACGCGCCGCCGGGCGCCCCAAGGCGACGCTGTCGCGCCGGGTGGCGGAGCTGGAAGCGGACCTCGACTTGCGCCTGTTCGAGCGCGGCGCGCGGGCACTCAAGCTGACCGAGGAAGGGCGCGCGCTGTTCGAGCGGACCCGCGCACTGCTCACCGAACTTGACGAGACCGCGAAGGCGATTTCCTCGGGCGGCCAGCGCCCGCGGGGGCGGTTGCGGATCAGCGCGCCGCTGCTGCTCTCGCAGACCGCGATGGGGAGGCTCGCCGCTGGCTTCGTGCTGAAGCATCCCGAGGTCCAGCTCGAGATCACCACCGAGGACCGCGCCGTCGACATGATCGAGGAAGCCTATGACCTGGTGATCCGCGTCAATCCGCCGGCCGACGACAGCCTGGTCGGCCGCGCCTTCCTGCACGATCGGCTGGTCGTCGTGGCGCGCCCAGACCTGCCGCGGCCGACCGGCGACGAAGCGATCCCCGCCATCGTGCGTGGGCAGATAGGTGCGCCGACGGTGTGGCAGGCGATGGCACCCGCGGGACCGGTGAGGGTTCCGGTGAGGCCGGTGCTCAGCCTGTCATCGTTCGTGGCGGTGCGCGATGCCGTGCGCATCGGCGCGGGGGTGGCGCGCCTGCCGCTGTCGCTCGCCAGCCCTGATATCGCCACCGGCCGGCTGGTGAGTTGGGGCGAGGTGGAAGGCGTCGAAACCGCGCTGTGGGCGCTCTACCCCAGCCGCCGCCTGCTCAGCGCCCGCGTGTCGGCGTTTCTCGACCATCTGAAGGTGGCCTTTCCCCACGGCACCCCCGAAGAACTCGCCGCTTACATGGAGGGTTGAGGAAGACCGCCAACTTTCGCCGCTGGGCACCGGCATGCCCCGCTTCACCGTGGCTAACGACCGCCGCGCTGCCTCGGCCGTTTGAACCAGAAGCTCCAGATCGCGAAGCTGCCCAGCATCACCAGCGACAAGCCCGACACGGTGAGCAACAGGCGATAGGCGATCCCCCCGATCTCTCCCGAATGGATCGGAAAGATGAGATTATAGGCCCGGACGCGCCGTGGCAGCGTATCGGCATCGGTCGCCTTGACGATCGCGCCGGTGTCCGCGGCGAACCAGACGGTGGTGCGGCCGTTGCGGAGCCATTCGTCGGGCCGGCGCATGCGCAGTCGGATGAGGCCGCGGGCCTTTGCCGGCAAGCTCAGGCTGCGCACCTCGGCATCAGGGAAGCGTTCACGCGCCGCACCGATCATGGCCGCCCAATCGAGCCTGTCGGCTAGTGGCGCCGGGCGTGCCGGCGGCGGGGCGAGCGCCCCGGCGATCTCGGCCGGTGCGCCGGGGCCCATCACCACCGCGGTCAGCGGCCGGAACACCAGCAGCACGCCGGTCACGAACGTGATGAGCAGGATCGGCGCGACGACGATGCCGAGGTCGCGATGCTGGCGCACGATGGCAGGGCGGCTGAGCCGCGCCGGCCACAGGCGGAACGCGAACGTCTTGCGTGTGCGCCACCACAGGATCGCGCCGGTGACGACGAACAGCAACCCGGCCAGTCCGGCGATGCCGACGATCGTCTCGCCGACCTCTCCCAACAGCAGATAATGGTGCAGGTCGAACAGCCACAGTTCTGGCCGCGCCCAGTCGCTCGACCATGTCGCGACCAGGCCGCCATGCTGATCGAGATAGGCGCCGCGCCCGTCGCGCCAGGCGAGCAGATCGAGCCCGAAGTCCCGCGTCGCGAAGGTTATCGACTGCGGCCGCGTCGTCGGATCGCCCATCACCTGCGCGACGACGGCCGCGACCGTCGCCGTGTCCTGCACCTGGGCATCGCCGGTGTGCGGCAGCGCGATCCAGGCGTTGCGATGGAGCAGGAGCGTTCCCGTCAGCCCCATCAGCACCAGGATCACGCCGACGATGCCCCCCGTCCAGCGATGGGCGAGGTCGATCCACTTCATCGGAAGCGCAGATCCCACGACAGCGTGAAGTTGCGGCCGCGCCCGGCGAAATAGTGCGTTGCATCGGTCGGCCGCACCGTCTGGCTGTAATAATCGATGTAGAAGGCGTTGAAGATGTTCTGCGCCGCCAGCGTCACGGCGCCGAACCCGGTCTGGTAGCGGAGACTCGCGTCGGTGACG
>JBQCHA010000195.1:0-16298 GCA_051955175.1 Sphingomonas sp. | reverse complement strand
CTGGGGGGTCGAGGTGGGTTTTGTCACTTCTTCGTGCCCCGGCGATGGCCGGGGCCCAGCATCGGGCGGCTCGCAACGGGACCCCGGCCTTCGCCGGGGAACAACAGAGGAAAGGGCGGCGCTTGCCACCCTCGCCGAGCGCGCCGCGCGGCTTGCCAAGGCCGATCTCGTCACCGGCATGGTCGGCGAATTCCCCGAGCTGCAGGGCCTGATGGGCGGCTATTACGCCGCCGCGCAGGGCGAGCACCCGCAAGTCGCCGCGGCGATCCGCGATCACTACAAGCCGGTCGGCCAGGGCGACGAGGTGCCGACGGCGCCGGTGACGGTGGCGGTGAGCGTGGCGGACAAGCTGGATACGTTGGTGGCGTTCTTCATCGGTGCCGAGCAGCCTACCGGTTCCAAAGATCCATATGCACTTCGTCGAAGTGCTTTGGGGCTCATTGCTACGGTTCTCGATAACCAGTTACGGCTGTCGATCCGCATTGCGATCTTCGCCGCTTACTGGGAGTTCCGGAAGACCATCGTCAACCGACTCCATCGAGACAAGTTTCTCGAGTTCCTAGCCGGAAGTAAGGGGCTTCCTAGTGAGCCAAGAGCTGACATAATTCAGCATATTGAGCGGTCACGTCAGACGCGCCTGGCGGAAGCTGACGAGAGTGAACTTAAGGCGATCTTCTGGAACGTAAAGGCGCTCGAAAACTTCTTCGCCGACCGCCTCAAGGTCCAGCAGCGCGAGGCCGGCGTTCGTCACGACCTGATCGACGCGGTGTTTGCACTCGGCGGCGAGGATGATCTCGTCCGGCTGCTCGCGCGCGTTCATGCGTTGCAGGCGTTCATCGCCACCGAGGACGGCGCCAATTTGCTCGCCGGCTACAAGCGCGCCGCCAACATCCTGAAGAAGGAAGGGTGGGACGACGCGCAACACGACAACGCCCCGGCCCAGAAATCGCTGTCCTACACGCCCGAACATGCGGAAGCTGCCTTGATCGCCGCGCTGGAGTCGGCGGCGCCCGCGGCTGCCCGCGCGGTGGAGCAGGAGGATTTCGAAGCCGCCATGACCGCGCTTGCCAGCCTGCGCCCGCCGATCGACGCCTTTTTCGAGCAGGTGACGGTGAACGATGCCGATCCGGCCAAGCGTGACGCGCGGCTGGCGCTGCTCGCGCGGGTGCGTGACGCGGTGCACGCGGTCGCCGATTTCTCGAAGATCGAGGGCTGAGCCGAACGCGCGCGACGCTCTCCACTTTCTCCACTTCACCGGAGCTGGACGACACCAAACACGCGCACGGACCGAGCATAACGGCCGGCGCTTCACACTGGGGAAGGCACGACATGGCGCATTATGTGTACCGCTTCGGCGGCGGGATTTCCGACGGCGGCGCGGGCGACAAGAACCTGCTCGGCGGCAAGGGCGCGAACCTCGCCGAAATGGCCGCGATCGGTCTGCCGGTGCCGCCGGGCTTCACCATCACCACCGAAATGTGCACGCGCTATTATGAGGAAGGCGAAGCCTTCCCCGACAGCCTGCGCGAGGAAGTGGCGAGCGGGATCACGCATATCGAGGGGATCACCGGCAAGCGCTTCGGCGACGCGTCCGATCCGCTGCTCGTCTCGGTCCGCTCGGGTGCGCGCGTGTCGATGCCCGGCATGATGGACACCGTGCTCAACCTCGGCCTCAATGACGAGACAGTCGTCGGGCTCGCCAAGAAAGCCGATGACGAGCGCTTCGCCTGGGACAGCTATCGTCGCTTCATCCAGATGTATTGCGACGTTGTGCTCGGGCTCGATCACGGCGCGTTCGAGGAAGCGCTGGAGATCGCCAAGGAGGATCGCGGCTACAGCCTCGACACGGAGATGACCGCCGCCGACTGGAAAGGGCTGGTCGACGAATACAAGGCGCTCGTCGCCAAGCTGTGGGACAAGCCGTTCCCGCAGGACGTGCACGACCAATTGTGGGGCGCGATCGGCGCGGTGTTCGGATCGTGGCAGTCGGAGCGCGCCAAGGTCTATCGCCGGCTGAACGGCATTCCCGGTGACTGGGGCACCGCGGTCAACGTCCAGGCGATGGTGTTCGGCAACATGGGCGACACCTCGGCGACCGGCGTCGCCTTCACCCGCGACCCCTCGACCGGCGATCCGCGCCATTATGGCGAGTTCCTGATCAACGCGCAGGGCGAGGACGTGGTGGCGGGCATCCGCACGCCGCAATATCTCACCAAAGCGGCGCGCGAGGAGGCCGGCGCCAAGCCCGCCTCGATGGAAGAGGCGCTGCCGGACGCTTATGGCGAGCTCGCCGCGGTGTTCCGCACGCTCGAAGACCATTATCGCGACATGCAGGACATCGAGTTCACCGTCGAACGCGGCAAGCTGTGGATGCTGCAGACGCGCACCGGCAAGCGCACCGCCAAGGCGGCGCTGAAGATTGCCGTCGACATGGCCAACGACGGCCTCATCACGCAGGAAGAGGCGGTCGCGCGGATCGACCCCAAGGCGCTCGACCAGCTGCTCCACCCGACGCTCGATCCCGACGCGCCGCGCGACGTGCTGACCACGGGGCTGCCGGCCAGCCCCGGCGCAGCCAGCGGCGCCGCGGTGTTCGACAGCGACACCGCCGAACGCCGCGCCGCCGATGGCGATGCGGTAATCCTGGTACGCGTCGAAACCTCGCCGGAGGATATCCACGGCATGCATGCCGCCAAGGGCATCCTGACCGCGCGCGGCGGCATGACCAGCCACGCCGCGGTGGTGGCGCGCGGCATGGGGCGGCCGTGCGTCTCGGGCGCGGGCACGCTGTCGATCGACATGAAGGCGCGGGTGATGCGTATCGGCCGCCGCGAAATCGGCGAGGGCGAGACGATCACCATCGACGGCGCGACGGGCGAGGTGATGGCGGGCAGCGTGCCGACCGTGCAGCCTGAGCTCGCCGGCGATTTCGGCACGTTGATGGAATGGGCCGACAAGGTCCGCAGGCTGAAGGTGCGCGCCAATGCCGAGACACCGCTCGACTGCCGCACTGCGCGCGATTTCGGCGCGGAGGGAGTCGGGCTGTGCCGCACCGAGCATATGTTCTTCGATTCCGAGCGCATCACCGCGGTGCGCCAGATGATCCTGGCCTCCGACGAGAAGGGCAGGCGCGCCGCGCTCGATCGGCTGCTTCCCGAACAGCGCGCCGACTTCACCCAGATTTTCGAGGTGATGGCCGGGCTGCCGGTGACGATCCGGCTGCTCGATCCGCCGCTGCACGAATTCCTGCCGCACGAGGAGGAGGAGTTTGCCGAGGTGGCGGAGGCTGCCGGCGTCGACGTCGAGACGCTGAAGCGCCGGGCCGCCGAGCTGCACGAGTTCAACCCGATGCTGGGCCATCGCGGCTGCCGGCTGGGCGTGACCTATCCCGAAATCTACGAGATGCAGGCGCGCGCGATCTTCGAGGCGGCGTGCGACGTCGCCGCCAGGTCGGGCGCGGCGGTGGTGCCCGAGGTGATGATCCCGCTGGTCGCCACCCGGCGCGAACTGGAACTGATGAAGGCGGTGGTCGACAAGGCGGCGAAGGCCGTGTTCGAGGAAAAGGGGCGCACGCTCGACTATCTGGTCGGCACGATGATCGAGCTGCCGCGCGCCGCATTGAAGGCCGGCGAGATCGCCGAGATGGGCGAATTCTTCTCGTTCGGCACCAACGACCTGACCCAGACCACATTGGGCGTCAGCCGCGACGACGCCGGTCGGTTCCTGACGACCTATGTCGACAAGGGAATCTACGCGCAGGACCCGTTCGTCAGCCTGGACGTAGAGGGCGTCGGCGAGCTGATCCGCATGGCGGCGGAGCGAGGCAGGGCGACGCGCGCCGACATCAAGCTCGGCATCTGCGGCGAACATGGCGGCGATCCCGCCTCGATCGCCTTCTGCGAAGAGGTGGGCCTGAACTACGTCAGCGCCTCGCCCTACCGCGTGCCCATCGCCCGCCTGGCGGCGGCGCAGGCGGCGCTAAAATAGTCGTCATTGCGAGGAGCGAAGCGACGAAGCAATCCAGCGCCCCGCGCGCTATCCTGGATTGCTTCGCTGCGCTCGCAATGACGAGGCGAGCGCCGGTTATCCCAGGATGTGCATCCACACCGGCTCGCCGGTCAGGCTGGGGGAGCCGCGGAGCTTTTCCAGCGCCTGCGCCACGCTGCGTTCCGGGCCCTCGTGGGTGACGATGGCGACGATCACGCTGTCGTCGGTCATCGCGCCGCGCTGCATCAGGCTTTCGATCGACACGCCGGCATCGCGCATCGCCGCGGCGATCTCGGCCAGCACGCCGACCTTGTCGGCGACGGTGAAGCGCAGATAGGCGCGGCCGCGGCGATTGCCGGTCTCCGCCTTGGGGTCGTCGCTCAGGCTGGCCGCCGGCATGGCGAAGGCGGGGCCGAACTCGCCGCGGGCGATGTCGATCAGGTCGGCGACGACAGCGCTGGCGGTCGGTCCGTCGCCGGCGCCGGCGCCTTCGAAGAATAGGCGGCCGACGAAATTGCCCTCGGCCACCACAGCATTCAGCGAGCCGGTGACGTGCGCCAGCGGATGGTCGAGCGGGACGAGATGGGGGTGGACGCGCTGGAACAGCCCGTCCGGGCCGGCCTCGGCCACACCGACGAGGCGGATGCGATAGCCGAGCGATGCCGCCTCGGCGATGTCGGCGGCGATGACGTGGCGGACGCCGTGGATCGCGACCTGGTCGAACGCGGGGCGCGTGCCGAACGCAAGGCTCGCCAGGATCGACAATTTGTGCGCGGCGTCGACGCCGTCGATGTCGAAGCTGGGATCGGCCTCGGCATAGCCCAGCGCCTGCGCCTCGGCGAGCACCTCGGCGAAGTCGCGGCCCTCGCTTTCCATTTTCGAGAGGATGAAGTTGCAGGTGCCGTTGAGCACGCCATAGACGCGCCCGATCTCGTTGGCCGCCGCGCCTTCGCGCAGGCCCTTCACCACCGGAATGCCGCCCGCGACCGCCGCTTCGAACTTGAGCGGCACGTTGGCCGCCTCCGCCGCCTCGGCAAGCTCCATGCCGTGGTGCGCGATCATCGCCTTGTTGGCGGTGACGAAGCCCTTGCCGCCCTTCAGCGCCTCGCGGGCGAGCGCCACCGCCGGGCCGTCGGACCCGCCGATCAGCTCGACGATGACGTCGGCGCGGTCGTGATCGGCCAAGGCCACGGGATCGTCGACCCAGTCGAACCGCGCGATGTCGACGCCGCGATCCTTCGACCGGTCGCGCGCCGAGACGGCGACCACCTCGATCGGGCGGCCGGCGCGCCGGGCGATCAGCGCGCCGTTGGCGTCCAGCAGGCGAATGACGCCGGCGCCGACGGTGCCGAGCCCGGCGAGAGCGATGCGTAGGGGTTGCGTTTCAGCCATCGCTGCCGCGCCTAGCGTTGCGCCATCGTTACGTCCAGCTTTGCGATTATTTCTTGATCAGTCCGATCTCGACCAGCCGCTGGTGGAGGTAATCGTGCGCGGTGATCGGCGTCGGATAGCGGTTCGGATTGGCGTCCGAGACGCAGCCCGGCAGCGTCTCGATCAGGAAATCGGGCGCCGGGTGCAGGAAGAACGGCATCGAATAACGCGAATGGCCGCGCCGTTCGGGCGCCGGATTGACCACGCGGTGCGTGGTCGACGGCAGGACGTGATTGGTCAGCCGCTGCAACATGTCGCCGACGTTGACGACCATCGCGCCTTGCGGAGGCTTGACGGCCAGCCAGCGGCCGTCCTTGTCGAGCAGTTCCAGCCCCGCCTCCTCGGCGCCGAGCAGCAGGGTGATCAGGTTGATGTCCTCATGCGCGCCGGCGCGCACCCCCTCGGCATCGGCGGGGATCGGCGGATAGTGGAGCAGGCGCAGCACCGAATTGCCGTCGGTCACCGCGCGGTCGAACCAATTCGGTTCCAGCTTCAGATAGCGTGCGATCGCCGACAGCAACTGGTCGCCCGCCGTGTCGAATGCCGCGAACAGCTCAAGGAAGGTCTCGCGGAATCCCTCGGGACGAGCCGGCCAGACGTTGGGCGCCATGTTCTCGGCGTATTTATGACCCTCCGGCAACTCGCGGCCGACGTGCCAGAATTCCTTCAGGTCGACGACGTCGGCGCCCTTGGCGATCTCGGTCTTGAACGGGGTATAACCGCGCGCGCCGCCGCCGCCCGCGACGTGATTGCCGCGCTTCTCCTCCTCGGGCAGCTTGAACAGCGCTTCGGTCAGCTGCCAGGCGCGGTCGATCAAGTCCTGGTCGATGCCGTGATCGGCGACGATGGCAAAGCCGAATCGCTCGAACGAGCCGCCGAACGCGGCGGCGAAGCCTTCCGGATCGGTCGCTTGCTGCTGCAGCGACAGCGTCGGGACCTGGGCGGCGGGGGTATCGAGCATCGGCAATCCAATCGCGTTACGAACACATCAGGCCGCCGATATAGGCGGGCGAGCGGCGGACCAGCAAGCGGGGGGGCACGAGGCAGCGGGATGGAGACGATCGATCTCGGTGACCGGCGGTGAACCCCGACCTTCGTCATCGCCGCGGAGGCGGGGATCCAGAAACGCCATCGGCATGAGGGTGGAGAGTTCACCCGGTCTGGGATTCCCGCCTTCGCGGAATGACGGGGTTTGGGTGGGTTGCTGATGGTCAACTTCTAGCGTCGCGCGGCGATAAGCTGCCTCCAAAACCTTTCTACTCGCTCGTGAGCAGAGAAGATTTTGGCGGCAGATCATACCTAGCTGCCGCTGATCGGATAACCTTGTAGCCATTTGGAGTGAGCTTAAGGTCCTCGACGAGCGGAAGCGCGCCAGAAGGTAGGATCGGTATATTTCTCGCGTTGGGCCATCGGCGATAAATCGCTGACTGGAGGCTTGCCCAAAAGCGCCTACCAGCCTCTGGACGCTCTCCCGAATAGCAAGTGATCCAAGCCCGCCCGTTGTGCCCGCCGTCATCAACGGAAGCGATGAAGTCGTCGTCGTCCTTGCCGCTCCATACGCCGACATACAGAGTTTTCATCGCTGGCGGTGGAAGATTTTTCCCCTGCTTTCCAAACTCACGCCACCGGTCGCTGACATCGTCAACGTGAAAGCCATACCTCGGGGCTAGGCGTCTTAAGATGGTGATCAGATCGGTTTGTCAGCCTGCGTTACTGTAGACACTTCAATCGCAGCGTTGGGCTTTTGCTCTCGACGCTGCGTTCGCGCAGCCCGCAAGAGCGATCGCGGATATTAGGATTGCTGCTGTCCGCATCTGAAATACGATAAGCCGCTTTACCAACGCGTCAACGTCGGGTTTTGGGCAAAGATTTCGGAGCGGCGAACGGTAACAACTGGGGGCGATCGCCGCTCGGCGGCTCCCCATTCATTCGACGCGGCGCACGCTCGGCATAAACCGAAATATGAGCACCAACCCCACAAACGTCCAACCGACTACGGCCTGCCTGCCATGTGTGCCCAGCATCCGCCATCCGAAATAATTGTTTGCTTCGAGCATCAGCAGAACGGCTAAATAGCCTCCCGCGACAACCCGCTGGCCCACCGTCGGCGGCCCTTTGCTCCATTCATAATTTCCCATAGGGCATCCTGCTCCCTATTGCGGATGACCGCAATTAGGCAGAGGCAGCGCATCGCGGAATGGCAGTGATTGGGGCGACTGCCGCCGTTAGCAATCAGACTGCGCCAAGCGCTTAGCTCACCGTGATCCGGCCGTGGCTCTTGCCGTCGCCGGCGGGCTGCAGCTCCAGGCGGAAGGCCTTCTTCTCGTCGGTCGTGCCGGCGAGGCCGGTGCCTTCCTGGTGCAGCGTGAAGCCGGCGTCGCTGAGCTTGTCGTTGAACCAGCCGCGCACCGCCGCCGGGTCGGCCGGGCTGTCGAACGCAATGTGCACCACGCCGTCGTCGTTGGCGGCGTCGACGTTCATGCCAGTGACCTTCGAGCCCGGATACAGATGGACGCCGTTGAAGTCGACATTGTCGCCGTCGAGATGGAGCTTGGGCAGCTTCAGCTTGCCCGAAAAGCCCGGCACGTTGAGCGCCACTTCACCGGTCTGGCCGTTGTCGCTCATCGATACGCCGTCATGGTCGCTGGTGTTGAGGCTGATCGTCGTACCGGGGCTCTTGTCGCAAGCCGTCAGGGGCAGCGCCGCCGCCACGATGAGAAACGCGAGGGGACGAACCATGCAGGCCTCCAACGTGTATTGATATTGCAACACACTATGCGCCACGTGCCGATGCGTCAAGCCATGGTGACGGCGGCGGCCGGTTGCGGCATGGCAGCGTGATGACCGATTCCGCTGCCTCGCCTCGCACGCCCGCCGACGCGCCGCCGCTCGCGTTCGGGGAGTTCGTGACGCTGATCGCGGCGCTGATGGCGCTGGGTTCGCTTGGCATCGATTCGATGCTGCCGGCGCTGCCCGCGATCGGTGCCAGCCTGGGCGTCGTGTCGGAGAATGAGCGGCAGCTGATCGTCACCGCCTTCCTGATCGGGATGGGCCTGGGGCAGCTGATCCATGGGCCGCTTGCCGATCGTTATGGTCGCCGCCCGGTGATGATCGGCGCGCTGGCGGTCTATCTGGTCTCCAATGTCGCCGCCGCGATGGCCGGCAGCTTCCCGCTGATGCTCGCCGCGCGCGTCGTTGGCGGCGTGGCCATCGCGGCGACGCGGGTGGTGACGATCGCGCTGGTCCGCGACTGCTTCACCGGCCGCGCGATGGCGCGGGTGATGAGCCTGGCCTTCATCGTGTTCATGATCATGCCGGTGCTGGCGCCGACGTTCGGCCAGACTATCCTGCTGTTCGGGCGCTGGCGGCTGATCTTCGGCATGACCGCGGTCGGTACCGCGATCGTCGTCACCTGGTTCGCCTGGCGCATGCCCGAGACGCTGCACCCCGACGATCGACGGCCGCTGGCGCCCGGGCGGCTGTTGCGCGGCGTGACGCAGACGCTGGGCGACCGCTGGTCGCTGGGCTACACGCTTGCCTCGGCGGCGCTGCTCGGCGCGCTGTACGGTTACATAAACTCGGTCCAGCAGATCATGTTCGACACCTTCCATAGGCCCGGCCTGCTGGTGGTGGTGTTCGCGATCACCGCATCGACCATGGCGCTGACCAACTTCGTCAACTCGCGGCTGGTGATGCGGCTGGGCACGCGCGTCATCTCGCACACGGCGCTGCTGACGCAGATCGCGTTGTCGGGCATCCATTTGCTGGTAGCTCTGACCGGGCATGAGACGCTGGCGACCTTCATCGTGCTCCAGGCGCTGACGATGGGCTGTTTCGGCCTGGCCACATCCAACTTCTCAGCAATGGCGATGGAGAACATGGGCCATATCGCCGGCACCGCGTCGAGCGCGCAGGGCTTCATCGGCATCACCATCGGCGCGGTGATCGGCGCGATGGTCGGCCAGGCGTTCCACGGCACGACGGTGCCGCTCTACGTCGGCTTCTTCGGGGCCGGTCTGGTCGCGCTGACGGTGATCCTGGTCACCGAACGCGGCCGGCTGTTCCGGCCGCACATGCAGGCATGATCCTCGCTTTGTCGCAACTGGTGGGAACCCTGATTGCTTTCCCACCGTTCGCGACCATCATCTACCGCACGGTGGACGGCACAGGAGGTAAACGATGACGATGGGTGGTTTTCAGGTTCCCGGCCGCGGTCCCGGCGACGATGGGTATGACGAGGACGGCTATGACGAAAGCCAGCGCGCTGAGATCGTCGAGACCACCCGCGGCGGCCCCAGCGACGGGACGATCCAGACCGATCTCGATCCCGATCTCGACGAAGACGATGATGAGGATGAGCTCGAAGACCTCGAAATGACCGACGACGATTATGGCGAGGAGGACGATGAAGACCCTCGCGAATCGGAAGAGGACATGGACGAGGACGACGTCCAGGAAGAGTTCGACGACGACAGCGTCGATGACGACGAGCTCGACGATGAGGATGACGACGCGCTGAGGCCCTGAACGAGCGGAACGTCCCGGCTTGATCTGCGTTAAGTGGACGCGGGCGGGCCGGAAGGAATAGTTTGTGCGTATCGGAGTGGTCGGGATGCCCGTGGCGTTGCTGGTGGCCGGCTGTCATCACGCCACGTCCCCCGGCAACACCGCCAGGCCGGTCGACATCAACAGCGCCGCACAGGAGGCGCAGGGCGACATCGACAGCTACGCCTCCACCGCGTTGCACACCGCGACCGGCAGCGCGGCAGAAGCGGCGGCACCGCGCCCGGCACCGACGCGCGTCGCAGCGCCAGCGCAGGTGCCTTCGCCCGCGCCGGTTGCTGCCTCCTCGCTTGCTGCGACGGACGCCAGCGGCGGCAAGGCGGCGGCGGCCCTCGTGCAGACCTATTATGCGCTTATCGAGGCCGGCAAATACCGTCGTGCCTGGGCGCTATGGGGCGATGGCGGCAAGGCATCGGGCAAGACGCCGGCAGAGTTCGCCCAAGGATTTCGGCCCTACGCCGATTATCATGCGCGGATCGGCACGCCGGGGCGGGTGGATGCCGGCGCCGGCCAGCGCTTTGTCACCGTTCCCGTCGAGGTGCATGGCCATCGCGCGCCCGGCAATCGCCCGTTCGCCTTGCGCGGCAGCGTCAAACTGCACCGCACCGCCGATATCGCGGGCGCGAGGGCCGAGCAAAGGGCGTGGCGGATCAGCTCTATTGACCTGAGGCCGGTCGACGCGGGCGGCAGTATGCCGGCAACCACGCCGATCGCTGCCGTCACCGGTGTGCCGGCGTCGGCGGAGGCCGATTATCGCTGCACCGACGGCTATCGCTTTCACATCCTGTTCGACAACCGCGCCAATACCGGCACGATCAGCGTCGCCGGAAAGCTGGCGGCGGTGCTGCGCGCGCAGGTCGCCGGATCGGGCATATGGTACAAAGGCGCCGGTTATGAGCTGCGCGGCAAGGGCGACAGCGCACGGCTGAGCCGGCCGGCGCAGCCCACCGTCACCTGCACCGCGCGATAGGGTCACGCGGCGGCGGTCAGTTCAGGCTGCCGCCCGCATATTTGTTGAGGATATCGAGGTCCTGCTGCGTAACGTCCCCGCCGGTTGCGGCTGCGACGTCACCCTCCTGCGCCGGGTGATCCGGCTGATCCGCGGTCGTTGCCGCCGGGACGTGGTGATGCGGCGCATTGGCTTCGGCCACGTCATAGGCGGTCCAGATGATTCCGCCCGCCCACAGCAGGGCCGACCAGCGGCTGCGGAAGATCTTGCTTGAAACCATAGCCCGCGCATTGTGCCGGCGAACGGTTAAGCGGCCCTTCGCCGGCAGGGTTAACGCCGGCGGCTCAGCGGCCGCGCGGACCGCCGAACGGCATCGGGGGCGGCGGGCGCCGGTCGCGGCGCGGCAGCTGCGCCTGATAGGCGTGGCCGCAATGCTCGACGCAATAGGGGAAGCCGGGGTTCACCGGCGCGCCGCAGAAGTGGAAATCGGGCTCGCCGGGATGACCGATCGGCCATTTGCAAATGCGGTCGTTGAGGTCGAGCAGCGACGTCTTGTCGGCGACCTCGGGGCTCGGCCGTGCCGGGACCAGGCGGCGGGGCGGCGCCGGCGGCACCGGCGACTGCTGTTCACCGGGCGACTGCCGGATGAAGCCGCCGGGCCCGACCGAGCGCAGCACCACCTTGGGCGCGTCGCCTTCGGGCGGATCATCGGATTCGGCTTCGGCGGCGGCAGCAGCGGGGGCAGGGCTTGGCGTCGGGGCGGCCGGCCTGGCGACCGGCGCGGGCTTCGGCTCCGCGGCCTTGGGTGTTGGTGACGGCGCCGGCGCGGGGGCCGGCTTTGCCTTGGGCTGCGGCTTTTCCTCCGCGTCGTTGGCCTTGACCGGCGACGGGCGCGACTGCAGGCCCAGGCGATGCGCCTTGCCGATCACCGCGTTACGGCTGACGCCGCCAAGCTTCTCGGCGATCTGGCTCGCCGTCATGCCGCTTTCCCACATCGCCTTCAGCGTATCGATGCGTTCGTCGGTCCAGGCCATCTTTCGTCCTTCAAATCCTTCTCGCGCCGGGTTGCGGGCAAGCGCGGCAGCGATTAGTCGATCGCACCATGAGCAGCCAGCCCGAAATCGGCGAAATTCCCTCGGCAATCGTGAACCCCCCGGGCGTGCCATCGATCAGGCGCGTCAATTGGGGCGGGCTTCGCACCCTCTATGTGAAGGAGGTGCGGCGTTTCTTCAAGGTGCAGCTCCAGACGGTGTGGGCGCCGGCGGTGACCACGTTGCTGTACCTGATCATCTTCACGCTGGCGTTTTCCGGGCGCGGCCGCGGCGAGGTGATGGGCGTGCCCTTCGCCGAATTCATCGCGCCGGGCCTGATCGTCATGGGCATGCTCAACAACGCTTTCCAGAACGCGAGCTTCTCGCTGCTCGTCGGCAAGATCCAGGGGACCATCGTCGATTACCTGCAGCCGCCGCTGTCGACCGGCGAGCTGCTGTCCGGCCTGGTCGGCGGCGCCGTTACCCGCGCCTATTGCGTCGGCGGCGCGGTGTGGCTGGCGATGCTGCTGTGGCCCAGCATCAACGTCATCCCGCATCATCTGTGGGCGGTGCTGTGGTTCGGCACGCTGGGCGCCATGTTCCTCGCCTTCATCGGGGTGCTGACGTCGATCTGGGCGGAGAAGTTCGACCATGCCGCGGCGGTGACCAACTTCGTGATCGCGCCGCTGACGCTGCTCTCCGGCACCTTCTATTCGGTCGATCGCCTGGCGCCGACGTTCCGTGCCATCAGCCATCTCAACCCGTTCGTCTACATCATCTCCGGCTTCCGCTACGGCTTCCTCGGCGTGGCCGATTCGCCGATCTGGCTGGGCAGCATCGTCGTCATCGCGATCGATCTGGTACTCGGCACGGTCTGCTATCTCGCGCTCAAGAACGGCTGGAAGCTCAAGAGCTGATGGCGCGCGGTGTTGCGCCGCCCCCCGGGTGGCACTAGAAGCGCGAAGGGCAGCCGACCGGCTGCCTTTTTCGTTCTTGCCTAGGAGCCCCGAGCCATGTCGATCACCCCGCTCATGCCCGTCTATCCACGGTGCGATGTGCGGCCGGTGCGAGGCGAGGGCGTCTATCTGATCAGCGAGGACGGCCGCCGCTTCCTCGATTTCGCTGCCGGTATCGCGGTCAATGCGCTGGGCCACGGCCATCCGCACCTGGTCGAGGCGATCCAGGAACAGGCCGAGACGCTGATGCACGTCTCCAACCTCTACGGCAGCCCGCAGGGCGAGAAGCTGGCGCAGCGCCTGGTCGACAACACCTTCGCCGATACGGTGTTCTTCACCAATTCGGGTGCCGAGGCGGTGGAGTGCGCGATCAAGACCGCGCGGCGGTATCATTATGCCGATGGCCATCCCGAGCGGACCGACATCATCGCCTTCAGTTCCGCCTTTCACGGCCGCACGATGGGCGCGATCTCGGCGACCAACCAGCCGAAGATGCGCGAAGGCTTCGAGCCGCTGGCGCCGGGCTTCAAATACGCCGAGTTCAACGACCTCGAGGGCGCGCTGGCGCTGATCGACGATCATACCGCCGCGATCCTGGTCGAGCCGATCCAGGGCGAGGGCGGCATCCGCCCGGCGACCGACGATTTCCTGCAGGGACTGCGCAACGCGTGCGACGAACACGGCCTGCTGCTGGTGCTCGACGAAGTGCAGGCGGGCTACGGCCGCACCGGCAAGTTCTTCGCGCACGAGCTTTACGGCATCACGCCCGACATCATGGCGGTGGCAAAGGGCATCGGCGGCGGCTTTCCGCTGGGGGCGTGTCTCGCCACCGAGGAAGCGGCCAAAGGCATGATCTTCGGCACCCATGGCTCGACCTATGGCGGCAACCCGCTGGCGATGGCCGCGGGGCAGGCGGTGCTCGATGTGATCCTGGAGCCCGGCTTCCTCGATCACGTCGCCAAGATGGGCGAGCGGCTGCGCTCGAGCCTGGAGCAGTTGATCCCCAATCATGACGATCTGTTCGAGAGCGTGCGCGGGCACGGCCTGATGCAGGGCCTGAAGCTCAAGCATCCCAGCCGCGATTTCGTCGCGCATCTGCGCGATCATCACGGGCTGCTGACGGTGGCGGCCGGCGACAATGTCGTCCGCCTGCTGCCGCCGCTCGTCATCGAGGAAAAGCACATCGCAGAGGCGATGGAGAAGCTGTCGGAAGGCGCCCGCACCTATGTCCCGCCCAGCGATGATTGATATCCTCTCCTTGCAGGGGAGGAATTAGGATGCGTCACTTCCTCAACCTCGCCGACGCGGGCGCCGACGGCGTCGCCGCGATCCTAGCCGATGCGCTGGAGCGCAAGCAGGCGCGCGCCGGCTGGCCGAAGGGCAAGGCCGATGGCGATGCGCCGCTCGCGGGCCGGGTGCTGGCGATGGTGTTTGAAAAGAACTCGACGCGCACCCGCGTCAGCTTCGATATGGCGATGCGGCAGCTCGGCGGGACCGCGCTGGTGCTCGACTCCGCCACGACGCAACTCGGCCGCGGCGAGACGGTGGCCGATACCGCGCGCATCCTGTCGGGCTATTGCGACGCCATCATGGTGCGCACCGATGACCATGCCAAACTGATCGAGATGGCCGAGTTCGCCTCGGTGCCGGTGATCAACGGGCTGACCGATGCCTCGCACCCCTGCCAGATCATGGCCGACCTGCTGACCATCATGGAGACCGGCAAGCCGCTCGCCGGGCTGAAGGTCGCGTGGCTGGGTGACGGCAACAACGTGCTCGCCTCGATCGTCGAGGCGGCGGGGCTGATGGCGTTCGACGTCGTCGCCGCCTGCCCGCAGGGCTATCAGCCCGACGAGGCCGACATGGTCCGCGGCAACGGCCGCGCGCGCGTGGTCGGCGATCCGCGCGAGGCCGTCGAGGGCGCCGACGTGGTCGTCACCGACACCTGGATCTCGATGGGCCAGGCCCATGCCGAGACCAAGCTGAAGGCGATGATGCCGTTCCAGGTCACCGCCGAGCTGATGAAGTCGGCGAAGACGGACGCGAAGTTCCTCCACTGCCTGCCGGCCCACCGCGGCGAGGAAGTGACCGACGAGGTGATCGATGGCCCGCAATCGCTGATCTGGCCGGAGGCGGAAAATCGCCTGCACGCGCAGAAGTCGGTGCTGCGCTGGTGCTTCGGGCAAGTGGGGTGAGTTGTTTCTGACGACGCCGCGCCTATCTCCCTCATCCCCGCGACCGGAAAGCGGGGACCCAGCTCCGCCACCTGCCCCGATCACAGCAGCAGGGCTGAGCAACCAGGCGCGGGAGATGGGTCCCCGCATTCGCGGGGATGACGTATGAGTTTGAATGAGTTGAACGGTGCCGATCACATGACCAGCGATCTCGACCGGGCGCTGGGCTTTACCATTCCGGCGCAGCATGCGCGCGGGCGGCTGGTCCGGCTGGGGCCGGTGCTCGACGAGATCCTCGGCATGCACAACTACCCGCCGGCGATCGAGGGGCTGCTGGCCGAGGCGCTGACGCTGACCGCGCTGATCGGATCGACGCTGAAGGACGCCGGCGGCCAGCTGACGCTGCAGGTGCAGTCGGAAGGCGGCGTCATTCAGCTGATGGTCTGCGACTATAAGGGCGGCGAGCTGCGCGGCTATATCCAGTTCGATACCGAGGCGCTGGCAACCGGACCCGCCGAGCCGACGCTGTTCGCGCTGTTCGGCCAGGCCTATCTCGCGATCACCTTCGACCAGGCGCTGACCGGCGAACGCTATCAGGGCATCGTGCCGCTCGACGGCGAGACGCTGGCCGATGCCGCGCAGAATTATTTCGTGCAGTCGGAGCAGATCCCGACGCTGATCCGGCTCGGCCGCACGCGCGATGCCGACGGGCGGCACCTCGCCGGCGGGCTGTTCCTGCAGCATTTGCCCGAAGGCGAGGAAGGCCGCGAACGTCTTCACACCCGGCTCGACCATCCGGAATGGGAACATGTCGCCGCGTTGGGCCAGACGATGGGCGCCGACGAGCTGGCCGATGCGGCGCTGCCGCTCGAGACGCTGATCTGGCGTCTGTTCAACGAAGAGGATGAGGTGCGCGTGCTGGCCGAGACGCATCTCAGCCGCGGGTGCCGCTGCACCGCCGATTATATCGCGCAGGTGCTTGCCAAATTCCCGCTCGAGGAACAGCGCGAGATGGCCGACGAAAACGGCATGATCACCGTCGACTGCGCGTTCTGCGCCCGCGCGTTCCCGGTGCCGATCGCGGCCTGACGGCGGCGCCTTTAAGAGACCATTTACGATGTTGCGCTATACACGGACCGTGTCTTTGTGGGGCACGTCTTTCTCCCTAGAGGGCTCGTATGAGCCGCACTCGGGCCGCTCGCGGGCG
>JBQCHA010000194.1:0-11375 GCA_051955175.1 Sphingomonas sp. | reverse complement strand
AACATCGTGCCGGTGATGTTCGGCTATCCCTTAACGCCAAAACGGATCAGCGACATCGTGCTCGCCGAATCCGGTATATTTGTGCAGCCGATAATTTACCCGAGGGTGCCGCGGGGCACCGAGCGGCTGCGCTTCACGCCGGGCCCGTCGCACGATGCCGAGATGATGCGCGACCTGACCGACGCGCTGGCCGAGATCTGGGGCCGCCTGGACCTGCGCGCCGCCGCTTGAGGGCGCCGCCGCCGCCGCTCTCGCCGGAACTGCTGAACAGTGACGCCCCCCGCCAGGGCCGGCGCCATCGCTTCCTTGTCGGCCGCTAAGTCCTTGTGTAGTCTTGCCTTCTCAACGGGGAGGACCTGATATGCGGCGGCACGCACTTCTCTTTACGGCAATGGCTTGCTCGATCGCGATGCCTGTCTGGGCCGAATGCCCCGGCGCGACCGACGGCACCGGCGTCGCCCATCAGATGTCGGTGGACCGCAAGTCGGATACGGATCTCGTCTTGTCGATGAGCCTGATGCCCAGGCTGATGCATCTCGACTACAAGAGCGCGGCGAAGCAGAAACTGGATTGCGAGATGACGCAGTTCAAGGTCGGGGACGAGACCTACGACCTGAAGGCCGACCCGGTGAACGCCGGCACATCGCGCGTCGCGCTGCCCACCAGCAAAGGCGCGCCGATTGCCGAACTGGTGCCTGTCGTCAAGATCACCGACATCATCGCGTCTCACGGCGACAAGCCGACGTCGCCGAGCGGGTACATGCTCGCCACACTCACCAGGCAGGGCGTGACGGGCTGGCGCTATTATCCGGCCATGCCCAGCCAGGCCACGCTGTCTGCCGACATGATCGATGCCCTGAACGGTCAGTCACGTCCGCTCTTCCGCTCCGACACCAAGAGCGGCAAGACCGAGATCTACGTGCCGAAGTGAGGGCGAGGCCTGGTTCAGCCGATCACCGTGCCCCAGGCATAGCCGCGATGGAGCGAAGCCGTCGCGACGGGTACCTCATGATCGGCGGCGACCTTGCGCGCCGCCTCGTGCAGCGTCGCGCGCGGGGTGACGTGGAAGCGGGCGAGCCAGGCGAAGAGGGCACGCCGGAAAGGGGGCGGCAGCCGCTCCTGCTGGCCGAAATCGACGATATGCACGCGACTCGCGATCGCTGCTGCCTGGGTGATCGCCGCCTCCCAGCCGGGGATCATCGACAGCGTGTAGGACAGGAACACGCGGTCGAACCGGGCGACGCCGAACAGCGCGGCGGGATCGAAGCCGGTGGCGTCGCCCCGGGCGAAGCGGATGCGATCGGCGAGCTGCGCGCGCTCGACCGAACGCCGCGCCGTCGCCAGCATCTCGATCGAAATATCGAGACCGTAGCAGCGTGCCCCGGGCCACGCGCGCGCCGCGGCGATCAGGTTGCGCCCGGTGCCGCAACCGATCTCCAGCACCGTGCCGCCGTCAGGCGGCGCCAGGTCGCGGATCAACGCGTCGCGGCCGAGCAGGTAATATTTGCGCGTCAGGTCGTAGATGTGCCGCTGGCCACGGTACATCGCATCCATGCGCCGCGCGTGGTCGACCCCGGTCAGGCGGCGTCCCCCAGCACGTAGAGATGCACGCCGCCATAGATCGACGAGCGATCGCGCCGGGTGAAGTCGCGCGACTGCGCCTCGCGATACTGCCAGCGCGACAGGATCGCGTCGGGCACCCGGCCGGGCAGGATGCTCGGCTCGCCGGCGGTGCGGAACAGCACGCGCGCGCCGCGCCTGGCGGTGCGGGTGATCTCGGTCCACAGCCGCGTCAGCTGCGCGTCGGTCATCCAGTCCTGCGCGTCGAGCAGCACGTAACGATCGAGCGTCGCGTCGCCGCGGCCGGCGAGATCCTCGACGAAGTTGGCGTGGCGCACCTCGACGCGGCCGACGCGGTCGCGCACCGCCTCGTAGTTCGCGCGCTGCAGATAGGGCGGCAGCGGCGCCGCCGGCCCGTCGCCATAGCCGCGCCCGAACGCCTGCCAGGCGAAGTAATTGTCGGCGAGATCGAACCCGCAGGCCAGCCGCTCCAGCCGCTCGCGCAGCACCGTCACCATCTTCTGGTCGCCGGCCAGCGCCTCATATTGCGCCGGCGGAATCCCGAGCCCGAACAGCGAGGCCGGCTGGTCGGCCAGCCAGCGGATGAACGCGCGGTCGAAGAACGGCGCGATCTTCTCGTCGAAGATCACGCGCTGCTCGTCGATCGACCGCGCCTGCAGGATCGCGCGCGGATCGACGCCGTGCAGCCGCGCCAGCAGGTGCGCCGCGCCGATGAAATGGCCGAGCAGGCCACGCTTGTAGAAGCCGCGCGCGAAGCCGCCGATGCGGCGCCGGCCGTTGAGCCCGCGCCCTTCCCAATAGCGTCGCGTCGTCTCGTCGAGATGCGGCGCCACATAGCGGCGATAGGCGTCAATATTGTCGCGCGACGCGACGGCAAAGAAGCGATGGAAATGATCGTGGTCCGGCAGTGCGGCGGCGGCGGCCAGCTTCAGCCGGTTGAGCGCGATATGCGCGGTGTTGAGATCGACTGCGGTGATCGCGCGCGGATCGGCGGTGAGGTAGCTCAACACGTTGCATCCGCCCGACGCGATGGTGATGATGTGGCAATCGGGCGTCACCGCCAGCGCCTCCAGGTCGACCGCCGGGTCTTCCCAGATCTGGGCATAGACCAGACCGCGAAACGCAAAGGTGAAAGCGCGCTCGAGCAGGCCCTGCTTGCTCAACTGCGTATGGCGATGGACGGCGGCGCGGACGGCGCCGTTTGCCGGTAAACGCTCGGTCATCTCATGGTCTCCCCGCGCGACCGCTAGCCCGAACGCGTGACGGGAGCGTGACCGAACCGCGTCGTCTCGATGAAAGGCGGCGGGAATTTAGTGGCTGCCCGTGCTCGGGTGTGGCTTTCGGTTGAGCGCTCGCCTAAAGGGGCTGCGTCTCTTTCCAGGTCGTCCGAAAGGTGCCGTTTCGATGCGCATCGCCATCGCTTCCGATCATGCCGCCGTCGCGCTGAAGGCCGCGCTGGCCGCCTGGCTGCGCGATGCTGGGCATGCGGTGGATGACCTTGGCCCGGCCACCGACGCGCGCGTCGACTATCCCGATTTCGGCTACCGGCTGGCGGCGGCGATCGCCGACGGCAGCGCCGAGCGCGGCATTGCCCTGTGCGGGTCCGGAATCGGCATCTCGATCGCGGTCAATCGCAACCCGGCCTGCCGTTGCGCGCTGGTATCCGAGCCGCTGTCGGCGGCCCTGGCGCGCGAGCATAACGATGCCAACGTGATCGCGCTGGGTGCCCGGCTGACCGGCGAGGACATGGCACGGGCCTGCATCACCACTTTCCTTTCCACCGAGTTCGCCGGCGGGCGCCATCAGGGCCGCGTCGACAAGCTCGCTCATCCCGCTTTCGCGAAGGAACCCGCATGAGCAGCAATCCCCACCGCCTGACCGACGTCCAGCCCGACGGCTTCTTCACCCGCGGCCTTGCCGAGGCCGATCCGGCGGTGTTCGCCGGCGTGACGCACGAGCTCGACCGCGAACAGCATCAGATCGAACTGATCGCGAGCGAGAACATCGTCTCCAAGGCGGTGCTGGAAGCGCAAGGATCGGTGTTCACCAACAAATATGCCGAGGGGTATCCCGGCAAGCGCTATTACCAGGGCTGCCACCCCTCCGACGAGGTCGAGCAGCTGGCGATCGATCGCGCCAAGCAGCTGTTCGGCTGCGGCTTCGCCAACGTCCAGCCGCATTCGGGGGCACAGGCGAATGGCGCGGTGATGCTGGCGCTGACCAGGCCGGGCGACACGATCATGGGGCTCAGCCTCGACGCCGGCGGTCACCTGACACACGGCGCGCGCGCGGCGATGTCGGGCAAGTGGTTCAATGCGGTGCAATATGGCGTCACGCCCGATACCCACCTGATCGACTATGACCAGGTGGCGGCGCTGGCCAGGGAGCACAAGCCGAAGCTGATCATCACCGGCGGCTCTGCCTATCCCCGGCAGATCGATTTTGCCCGCTTCCGCGCGATCGCCGACGAGGTGGGCGCGCTGTTCATGGTCGACATGGCGCATTTCGCCGGCATCGTCGCCGCCGGGCTGCACCCCACGCCGTTCGGCCACGCGCACGTCGTCACCACCACCACGCACAAGACGCTGCGCGGGCCGCGCGGCGGCATGGTGATGACCGACGACGAGGCGATCGCCAAGAAGATCAACTCGGCGGTGTTCCCGGGGCTGCAGGGCGGTCCGCTGATGCACGTCATCGCCGCCAAGGCGGTGGCGTTCGGCGAGGCGCTGCGGCCCGACTACAAGACGTATATTGCGGCCGTGGTCGAGAACGCCAAGGTGCTCGCCGCGACGCTCAAGGAGCGCGGGGCGGAGGTCGTCTCGGGCGGCACCGACACGCATCTCGCGCTGATCGACCTCACGCCGCTGGGGGTCACCGGCAAGGACGCCGACGAGGCGCTGGAGCGTGCCGGCATCACCTGCAACAAGAACGGCATCCCCAACGATCCGCTGCCGCCGATGAAGACCAGCGGCATCCGCGTCGGCTCGCCGGCCGGCACCACGCGCGGCTTCGGCACCGCCGAATTTCGGGAGATCGGCAACATGGGCGCCGACGTGCTCGATGGCCTGCGCGAAAAGGGCGAAGCCGGGGACCCGAGTGTCGAGGCGAACGTTCGGGAACGAGTGCGCACGCTGTGCGCGCGCTTCCCGATCTATCAAGGATAACCCATGGCACTCGACGACGTGACGAACGACATCAAGTCTGCCCCCCATCTCGGCAAGAGCATGGCCAAATGGGGTGCGCTGGGCGCGGTGGTGGCGATCCCGATCCCGTTCATCGGCCCGGTGATCGGTGCCGCGGCGGGCGCGGGCTATGCTTATTACAAGGCAAAGAAACACGGCTGATGCGTTGCCCGTTCTGCGGCCATGAGGCGAGCCAGGTAAAGGACAGCCGCTCGACCGAGGACGGCGCGGCGATCCGCCGACGGCGGCAGTGCGAAGGCTGCGCGGCGCGCTTCACCACCTTCGAGCGCATTCAGCTGCGCGACCTTTGGGTGGTGAAGAGCGGCGGCGCCGGTGGCGAGATGCGCCGCGAGCCGTTCGACCGCGAGAAGCTGATGCGATCGGTGGCGATCGCCACGCGCAAGCGGCCGATCGACCCGGTGATGATCGAGAAGCTGGTCTCCGGCATCCAGCGCCAGCTCGAAACGCAGGGCGATCCCGAGATTCCCGCCAAGCGGATCGGCGAGATGGTGATGGAGGGGCTGAAGGGCCTCGATTCGGTCGCCTACATTCGCTTCGCCAGCGTCTACAAGGACTTCCGCGAGGCCCGCGACTTCGAGGAATTCGCCGGCAACGTGGCGGAGGTCGGCAAGGGGTGAGGCGCTGAACTAGGCGCCAGTCACCCTCACCCTTCCGGCGCTGCGCGCCTCCCTCCCTCTCCCGCTGGGAGAGAGAAGGGGCCCGCGAGCCGAAGGCGAGTGGGAAGGGTGAGGGCGAGCAGCTCAGGATTGGCGCCCCTGCCCCTCTCCCTCAATCCCGTTCGTCGCCACGCGGGCGCAGCATGCCCGGGGCGATGAAGCCGATCGGCTGGATCGCCGCCGCTTCCTGCTTCAGCTTCGCCGCGATCTGTTCATAGTCGCGCTCCATCTCGGGCGTGACCGACGCGCGCGCCTCGCCCAGCGCATCCTCGAAGTCGGCCATCGTCACCGTATCGGTCGACAGCGACCGACGCAGCGCGATCAGGCCGGCGCGGCGCACCACGTCTTCCAGGTCTGCCCCGGTGAACCGCTCGGTGCGTGCGGCGATCGCGTCGAGATCGACGTCGGGGCCGAGCGGCATCTTCTGCGTCTGGATCGACAGGATGCGGCGACGCCCCTCCTGCCCCGGCACGCCGACATAGATCAGCTCGTCGAAGCGGCCCGGCCGCAGCAGCGCCGGATCGACCAGATTGGGCCGATTGGTCGCGCCGATCACCACCACCGATTGCAGTTCCTCCAGCCCGTCCATCTCGGCCAGGATGGTATTGACCACGCGCTCGGTCACCTGCGGCTCACCCAGCCCGCCGCCGCGCGCCGGGACCAGCGAATCGAGCTCGTCGATGAAGATCACCGTCGGCGCCACCTGCCGCGCACGCGCGAACAGGCGCGCGATCTGCTGCTCGCTCTCGCCATACCATTTGGAGAGCAGATCGGACGATTTGGTGGCGATGAAATTGGCCTGCGCCTCGCGCGCGACCGCCTTGGCCAGCAATGTCTTGCCGGTGCCGGGCGGGCCATAGAGCAGGAAGCCCTTGGCCGGGCGAATGCCCAGCCGGCGGAAGGCATCGGGGTTCTTGAGCGGCAGCTCGACCCCTTCCTTCAGCCGCTCCTGCGCCTGATCGAGCCCGCCGACATCCTCCCAGCGGACCTGCGGCGCCTGGACCATCACCTCGCGCATGGCGGACGGCTGGACGCGCTTGATCGCCTCCATGAAGTCCTCGCGCGTCACCGACAGGTCGTCGAGCACCTCGGGCGGGATGGTGCCTTCTTCGAGGTTGAGGCGTGGCATGATGCGACGCACCGCCTCGATCGCCGCCTCGCGCGTCAACGCGGCGAGATCGGCACCGACGAAGCCATAAGTGGTCCGCGCCAGCTCGGCGAGGTCGACCTTGTCGCCCAGCGGCATGCCGCGGGTGTGGATGCCCAATATCTCGCGGCGACCGCGCTCGTCGGGCACGCCGACGACGATCTCGCGGTCGAACCGGCCGGGCCGGCGCAGCGCCTCGTCGATCGCCTCCGGCCGGTTGGTGGCGGCGATGACGACCAGATTGGCCCGCGCCTCCAGCCCGTCCATCAGCGTCAGCAGCTGCGCGACGAGCCGCTTTTCCGCCTCGCCCGACACCTGCCCGCGCTTGGGCGCAATCGAATCGATCTCGTCGATGAAGACAATCGACGGCGCGGCCTTGGTCGCTTCCTCGAACACCTCGCGCAGGCGCTTTTCGGACTCGCCATAGGCCGAGCCCATGATCTCGGGCCCGTTGATCAGGAAGAACTCGGCGGCCGATTCGTTGGCCACCGCGCGCGCCAGCCGTGTCTTGCCGGTACCGGGCGGCCCGTGCAGCAGCACGCCCTTGGGCGGATCGACGCCCAGCCGCTGGAACAGCTCGGGATAGCGCAGCGGCAGCTCGACCATCTCCCGCAGCTGGTCGACCGTGCCGGCCATGCCGCCGATATCGTCATAAGTGACGTCGGCGCGGCGCAACTGCTGCGGCTCCTCATATTCGGGCCTGAGCTCGACCTCGGTATTCTCGTCGATATGGACGATGCCCTTGGGGCTCGTCGACACGACCGTCAGGCGGATTTCCTGCAGCGCATACGCCGGCGCGCGCAGGAACTGCTGCACATTCGGCGGGATGTTGTCGACGCGCTGCTGGCCCGCGGTGGCGACCACGTCGCCCTGGCACAAGGGCCGCCCGATGAAGGTGCGCTTCAGCGCGTTGGACGAACCCTGCAGTCGCAGGTTCTGCTGTGCAGGCGCGAACACGACGCGCTGCGCGCCCTTGGACTCCGCGCGGCGAACCTCGACGAACTCGCCCGATCCGGCGCCGGCATTGGCGCGTTGCAGTCCGTCGAGGCGGATGATCTCCAGCCCCTCGTCCTCCGAATAGGGAAACACGGCGCGTGCCGGCGTCGTGCGCTTGCCGACGATCTCGATCACGTCGCCTTCGGCAAGCCCCAGCGTGCCCATCAGCGCGCGCGGCAAATGCGCCAGCCCGCGGCCGCTGTCTTCCGGGCGGGCATTGGCGACCTGCAGCTTGTGCGGCGTGGTTTCGGCGTCGGCCATGTCGGAATCCTCACTGACGTGTTCGCTTCGTGAAGCGCGCCAGATAGGATCGCGGTTCCGCCATTGCGAGGCCGGCCGCGGCAGCGATCGTTTCGCAGACGAAAAAAAGGGCCAGCCCGAAGGCCAGCCCGTGAAAGTTTTAGGAGAGGATGCCTGAAAGGCCCGCCCCATGTGCGGCGCAGCGGGGTTTTGTGCAAGTGCGAAAGAAATCATCCGCGTTGCAGATTTTGCAACCAAGGGCTGGCATTGGACAGAGGCGTCGGCATATTTGTCTTATCACCACCCGCTTTGACGCAATGCACAAGAGGAATGATTGATGCGCCGCCTGCCCCCGCTGACCGCGATCGAAGCCTTTGTCGCCGTCGCCCGGCTCGGCTCGATCAAGGCCGCCGCGCAGGAACTTTCGCTATCGCCGCCGGCGCTGAGCCGCCGCGTCCAGGCGCTGGAGCGCTTCATCGACCGGCCGCTGTTCGACCGCCGCCATCAGGCGATGGTGCTCAACGAGGATGGCGAGCGGTTGTTGTCATCGGTCTCGCCGGCGCTCGATTCGCTGTCCGACGCGGTCGAATCGCTGACCAGCCCGGCGGAGGTGCTGCGCATCCGGCTCAGCGTCCTGCCGCTTTACGCCTCGCACAAGCTGTTCCCGCATCTCGGCGGCCTGCGCCGCGAGCATCCAGAATTGCACCTCGACATCGATACCGGCGGCCATGGCATCACGCGCCTGGGCGAAGGCGTCGACGTGGCGATCGCGCTGGCGCGCTCGATCGATCCGGCGCTCTATGCCCGCCGGCTCGACCGCAACAAGGTCTATGCGATCGGCGCGCGGGCGCTGCTCGACGGGCCGGAGCCGATCACGCGGCCGGAACAGCTCGCCGGGCTTACGATCATGCTCCATCGCGACATGCCCGACACCTTCACCGCCTGGCGTCGCGCCGCCGGGGCGGATGACGTCGAGCCGGCGGCGATCGATCATTTCGATTCGGGCCAGCTGATGCTCGACGCCGCGGCGCAGGGGCTGGGCGTCGCCTTCATGCACGAAAGCCATTTCGACGATGCGCGCGATCCCCGGCTGGTGCGGCTGTTCGATATCGATGTCGACAGTCCGTACAGCTATTGGTTCGTATGCCGCCCGCGCGCGCTGATGCAGCGCCCGGTACGGCTGTTCCACGACTGGGCGATCCGGGTGCTGGAAGAAAAATAGGCGGCCATCGCTGGCCGCCTATGTGTTCACCCCGGCAAGGCCGAGGTCTTCTCGTCCCGGGGACGCCCCGACTTTCGCCGGGACCACGCCTGGAGCCGGAATGAGCGCCGCTTATTCGGCCCGCATCTTGACGATCTTGCCCGGATTGGCGGGCGGCTCGCCCTTGGGCAGCGCGTCGATCAGGTCCATGCCGTCGGTCACTTCGCCCCACACGGTATACTGGCCATCGAGGAAACGAGCGTCGTCGAAGCAGATGAAGAACTGCGAATTGGCGCTGTTCGGGTTCTGCGTGCGGGCCATCGAGCAGACGCCGCGGACGTGCGGCTCCTTCGAGAATTCCGCCGGCAGGTCGGGCTTGTCGGAGCCGCCCATGCCGGTGCCGGTCGGGTCGCCGCCCTGCGCCATGAAGCCCGGGATCACGCGATGGAACACGACACCGTCGTAAAAGCCCTCGTTGGCCAGGCCGGCGATGCGCTCGACATGCTGGGGCGCGAGATCGGGGCGCAGCTTGATCGTGACGTCGCCGCCTTCCAGCGTCATCGTCAGCGTTTCGGGGGTGTCGGCCATGAAAATGCTCCTGCGGCAAAGGTTGGTTCGCGCTCGCCCTAGACGCGCCGGTCGCGGCTGGCAAACCGATCGCCGTTGGCATCGGCGATGCGTGCCGCTAGACGGACGACAGTGCGTGCAACCCGGGCCGGAGGTCGACCGATGAGCGAGTCCGAACTCTCCACCCTGCCCGACGCCGACTCGGCGCAGCTCGACGAGGACGACCGGCTGAAGCCAGACTTCGTGCGCGCCGTGCTCGACGCCGTCGACGAGGGGCATGCCGACCAGGCGCGCGAGCTGGTCGAGCCGCTGCACCCCGCTGACATCGCCGACCTGTTCGAGCTGACCCCGGCCGACGAACGCCCGGCGCTGGCCACGGCGATTGCCGACCTGCTCGACGGCGACGTGTTCGCCGAGATGAACGATTACGTCCGCGAGGACCTGATCGACGCGCTCGAACCGCGGCAGGTCGCGGAAATCGCCTCCGAACTCGATACCGACGATGCCGTCGCGATCATCGAGGACATGGACGTCGAGGACCAGCGCGAAGTGCTGCGCGCGATGGAGCCCGACGACCGCGCGGCGATCGAGGAAGCGCTGAGCTTCCCGGAGGAGAGCGCCGGCCGGCTGATGCAGCGCGAGCTGATCGCCGCGCCCGAGCATTGGACCGTCGGCGACGTGATCGATTACCTGCGCGGCGACGACCGGCTGACCACCGACTTCTGGGAAATCTACGTGGTCGATCCCAGCCACCGTCCGGTCGGCACCTGCAAGCTTTCCTGGATTCTGCGCACGCCGCGTTCGGTCCGGCTCGGCGACGTGATGCAGCGCGAACAGACGCTGATCCCGGTCGACATGGACCAGGAAGAGGTGGCGCTGCGCTTCCAGAAATATGCGCTGATCTCGGCCGCCGTGATCGATGCGTCGGGGCGGCTGGTCGGCATGATCACCGTGGACGACGTGGTCCACATCATCTCCGAGGAAGCCGGCGAGGACACGCTGCTGCTTTCCGGCGCCGGCGACGGCGACATCAACGAGCCGCTGCCTCGCACCGTCCGCGCGCGCATGTGGTGGCTGCTGATCAACCTCGGCACCGCGATCCTGGCGGCGGGCGTCATCTCGGCCTTTTCGGGTACGATCGAGAAACTGGTGGCGCTGTCGGCTCTGATGACGATCGTCTCCGGCATGGGCGGCAATGCCGCGACGCAGACGATGGCGGTGACGGTGCGTGCGCTCGCCACCAACCAGCTGACCGAATCGAACACGTGGCGGATGATCCTGCGCGAATGGTGGATCGCGCTCGCCAACGGCGTCGGCCTGGGCCTGCTGATGGCGATCGGCTGCCAGCTCTATTATCACGACACCGGCTTGTCGCTGATCCTGGTGGCAGCGATGATCATCAACTCGATCAACGCCGGCCTGTCGGGCGTGCTGATCCCGATCGGGCTCGACCGGCTGCGGATCGATCCGGCGATCACCTCGACGATCTTCGTGACGACGATGACCGATTGCATGGGCTTCTTCGCGCTGCTCGGCCTCGCGACGCTGTTCCACGTTCATTGAGCTTGACCGGGCGCCGGGCGCGCCCACATCGCACGATATGGCGCTGCACATCACCAAGGTCGCGTTCGGTGCATCGAGCCTCGACCATCTCGCCGAACGGCTGAAGGCGCGCGCCGCCGCCGGGCCGGTATTCCTCACCACGCGCTACCTGCCCAAGCGGCACGAGGAGATCGCCGGCGCGGGCTCGCTGTTCTGGATCGTCAAGCACCAGCTGGTCGCCC
>JBQCHA010000193.1:0-18409 GCA_051955175.1 Sphingomonas sp. | reverse complement strand
CGAGCCGACCACTTCGAGGTGGCTCAGCTCCTCGGTGGCGATATCGAGCAGCAGGTCCTTGCGGCCGGGATCATCGTCCGCGATCCCCTGCGTGAAATAGCGCATGGCGGCCGCGAGCTCGCCATCGGGACCACCGAACTGTTCGAGGATCAGTGAGCCGAGCACCGGATTCGGTTCGCTGACGCGGACGGTATATTGCAGCTTCTTGTTGTGCATGAACATGGTTGCTTCCTCCTTCGCCTGACCAGAACGTCAGAGAAGCAGCCATGTTTCGCCGCTGCGGTTTCATGAATTATTTTATTGAAGGGCCGATGACGTCTCTCTCGGCCCAAATGTTGCAGATCGAATTTCTGCACTATCGGCCGATTGATATAGATAAAGTCGTCGGCAGCAACTTAAGGCGAGGCATGTTTAGTTGCGGCAGCGCAACATACACGCCGGCGATCGTTATTCGCTAGTGCTACGCATCCGCAGCGCTTCCGCGCCGGCGGCCGGCAGCGACAGCCCGCCGAGCCCCACCGCCCGCGCCGCCCGTTACCTCCTCAGAGGAATGGTCGGCCGCCGGTGACCGGGATGGTCGCCCCGGTAATATAGCTCGCCTCGTCACTCGCCAGCAGGACATAGGGCGGCGCGAGTTCCCTCGGCTGCGCGGCGCGGCCCAGCGGCGTGTTCTTGCCGAACGACTTGACCGCTTCGGGCGGCATGGTCGACGGGATCAGCGGCGTCCACACCGGCCCCGGCGCAACGCAATTCACGCGGATGCCGCGCTCCGCCAGCATCTGGGCGAGACCGGCGACGAAATCGCGGATGGTACCCTTGGTGGTTGCATAGGGCAGCAGGTGCGGGCTCGGCTGGTCGGAATTGATCGAGGCGGTGGCGATGATCGACCCGCCCTCCTTCATGTGCGGCAGTGCGGCCTTGGTCAGATAGAAAAGCGGATCGACGTTGGTCGCAAACGTCTGCCGCCATTCCTCGCCGGAGATGTCCTCGAACTTCTCGAAGCTCGCCTGATGTGCGGCGTTGCTGACCAGCACATCGATCGTGCCGAACACTTCGACCGCCTTGTCGATCACCGCGCGGCACTGCGCGGGATCACTGAGATCGCCGGGGACGAGCACCGCTTGTCGTCCGGCGTCCTCGACCAGGCGCGCCGTCTCGCGGGCGTCGTCATCTTCCTCCAGATAGGCAATCAGCACATCGGCGCCCTCGCGCGCGAAGGCGAGCGCCACCGCGCGGCCGATGCCGCTGTCGGCGCCGGTGATCACCGTTTTCTTTCCCGCCAGCCGGCCATGACCGACATAGCTTTCCTCGCCATGGTCGGGCCGGGGCGTCATCTCCTCGGTGCGGCCCGGCATCGGCTGCTGCTGTTCGGGCTGAGGCGGCGTGGGCGCGTCGGTCATCGGAAGGTAGCTCGCTTTGGAAAAAGGGGCCGCCGGGCACGGAAGGGGGTTGCGGGCCCGGCGTACCGATGAAACGGGCAGGTCAGCCGAGATGTTTCGTCAATAACCTGTTTTTAGTGCCTACCCTTCGTTGGCAAGGAAGGTTGTCGGCGATCAGTGATGCTGCAGTTTCTCCGCCATGGTGAGGTGCTTGCGCAGCACCGGCAACTGCTGCCGCGCCAGGCTGGCGACCGCGCCGGAGCCCTGCTTCGCCTCCTTCTCGAACTTGGCGATGTCCTTCTTATGGTCATTGACCATGTAGCGGGCGAACTCGTCATCGAATGCCTTGCCGTGCAGACGTTGCAGCTTGGTCTGCTCCTCACGCGCCTCGGCCATCATACCGTCGGGCACCTGCACGCCGCTCTGCCGCGCCACCGCGCTTGCCTGCACCTTGGCCTTGCTGTGATCGGTCACCAGCGCCGCCCCGAACGAGCGCACGCCCGCCGATGCGCCGTGCGCCCTGGCGAGCGTACCCAGCGTGACCTCGCTGTTGTCGCCCTTGATGGCGTCGGTAAGGAACTGACGATCCTGGGGCGTCGCGGCCATCGCCTGGGCCTGGAAAGCGCCGGCCGTGAGCGCGATCAGGGGAAGCAATCGAGCAACACGCATGTCCGATCTCCTCAACTGGGGCTGCGGAAAACCGGCGACCGATTAACTCGTTCCCGTCGGGGATAACCTGCGTTAGCCAATTGCTTACCGCTGCGCTCGACGGTTGCCGCGCGGACGGTCAGCGCCCGTTGAGATGCGCCCAAACCTTGGAGATCACGACCGAACCCTCGCCGACCGAGGAGGCGACGCGCTTCACGGAACCGGCACGAACATCGCCGACCGCAAAGATGCCGGGGTGCGAGGTGGCATACGGCGACCCGCCGCCGGCCGCGTCTCCCGTCAGCACGAAGCCCTTGTCGTCCAGCGCGACCAGCCCCGACAGCCATGCGGTGTTCGGCGCCGCGCCAACCATCACGAACAGCGCGCACGCCGGCAGCTTGCGCTCGGCCCCGTCGCGGCTGTCGCGCACCGTCACCGCCTCCAGCTTGTCCGACCCGTGCAGCGCGACGACCTCGGCATGGTAGTCGACGGTGACGGCGCCGTCGGCGTCGAGCCGGCTCGACAGGTAGTTGGACATCGATGCCGCCAGCGAGTCGCCGCGCACCAGGACACGGACATGACTCGCCGCGCGCGACAGGAACATCGCCGCCTGCCCCGCCGAATTGCCGCCGCCGATAACGATCGCGTCGGCGTTGCGGCAGAAGCGCGCCTCGTTTTCGGTCGCGGCATAATAGACGCCGGCGCCTTCGAACTCGGCGAGGCCATCGATCGGCAGGCGCCGGTACTGCACGCCGGTCGCGACCACCACGGCGCCGGCGCGCACGCGTTGGCCGTTGTCGAAGGTGGCGCAGAACTGGCCGTCGTCCAGCCGCTCGAGCTCGGCCACCCGCCGCGGCACGACGAAGCGCGTGCCGAACTTCATCGCCTGCACTTCACCGCGCCAGACGAGATCGGCGCCCGAGATGCCGGTCGGGAAGCCCATGTAGTTCTCGATCCGGCTCGACGTGCCGGCCTGTCCGCCGATGGCAATCTCGTCGACCACCAGCGCGCTCAGCCCTTCGGCGCCGGCATAAACGCCGGCCGCCACTCCCGCCGGGCCCCCGCCGACGATCAGCACGTCGAACGGCTCGTCCTCGTCGAGGTCGCGGTTGATGCCGAACAGCCGCGCGACCTTCTCCGGCGTCGGATCGTCGACCACCGCATCGCGGCCGAAGATGACGGTGGGGCGCCGATCCTCGACCCCGCAGCTCTCCAGGACGCGGCTCGCCTCGGGGCTGGCCGCCTCATAGGAGGAATAGGGCAGTCGGCTGCGGCTGGCGAATTCGGCGATGCGGCGGATGTCACGGTCCTCCTCCTCGCCGATCAGCACGAGCATGCCGTCACGCGCATCGAGCTGGCGCCGCCGACGCGCCGCGAGCACCGTAATGACGATATCCGACATCTCCGGGATTGCGGCCATCAGCCGCAGCATGGCCTCGCGCGGCACCTCGATCGCGCGGGTGTCGCGGACGGCGCGCATCGGCATCGTCCAGCTGCCGCCATAGAGGAACGAAATCTCTGCCATGAACTGCGTGGAGCCGAGCGTCGACGGCACGTGCCGCTCCTCGGTGAACGGGTTCATCACCTCGATCTCGCCGTCCTCGACATAGACGAAGCGGTCGATCGGATCGCCCGGCCGCACGATCACCGTGCCGGCGGGATAATCCACCTGGCGCCCCGCCGCCCGCAAGGCATCGACATGCGCGGCGGCCAACGGCACCCGCTGCATTTCCCGAAGGTCCTGACCGATCGATTCCATCACCCACCCCTGACGACCCGGCGCGATCATAGCCGCGCCGGGCAGGGAAGATAGCGGCCAAGTGATCGCTTCGGCGCCGCCTGATCGCCGCACGCCGCCAGACCTGACGCGACTCGTGGCTGAGCCCCCAGGTGCACGCTGCGATCACTTTTCGCCTGATTTTTGTTCGATTGTCACAAAATATCCACAGCAACTGCCTATCGCCCCGCCGGGACGCGGTTTCACCGCGTCGCTGGATTTCGACCATGCTTGGGGGATTCAATGTTCCGGTTCACGCGACTTTCGTCGCGCGCGGCTGCGCGCGCGCTGTTGATGCTCGGCTCGACCATGTCGGCGGTCACGCTCGGCGCCATGCCCGCCGCCGCGCAGGATTATACGACCATCGCCGCGTCCGGGCGGGTGACCGCTGAGGACGGCAAGCCGATCGCCGACGCCGAGGTGAAGATCACCTCGTCGGACCGTGGCGTCAGCCGCATGGTCACCACTGACACGACCGGCGCCTTCACCATCCCGCAGATCACCCCCGGCAATTACGACTTCACGATCACCGCGCCGGGTTATGCGACCTATACCGAGCGCGGCATTGCGCTGACGCGTGAGGCCGGCGGCGCCAACAGCTTCCATCTCGTCCCCCAGACGCAGGCCGGCGACATCGTGGTGACCGGTTCACGCCAGCGCGTCGCCGATTTCCAGGACACCACCGTCGGCAGCACGATCAATCTCGCCTCGATCAGCCAGCGCGCCCCCGTCGGCCGCTCGCTGCGCGACGTCATGCTGCTGACGCCGGGGACCGTCCAGGGCTCCTCGCCGTCCAACGGCGGCTTCGCCAACCAGGTGTCGATCGCCGGCTCGGCGTTCACCGAAAACGCCTTCTACATCAACGGCCTCAACGTCACCGACTTCGTCTCGGGCGGCCAGCCGACCGAGGTGCCGTTCGATTTCTATCAGACCGTCGAGGTCAAGACCGGCGGCGCCCCGGCGGAGTTCGGCCGCGCGACCGGTGGCTATGTCGTCGCCACCACCAAGTCGGGCTCCAACGAATATCACGCCAGCGTCACCGGCCTCTGGGAGCCGGACGGGCTGCGCGACAGTTCGCCCTCGACCCGCACCACCGACTATCGCCACGCCACCGCCAGCCGGCAGGAACTGATCCTTCAGGCCAGCGGCCCGATCATCAAGGACCATCTGTTCGTCTACGGCCTCTACAATCTGCGCGACATCCGGTCGATGACGCCGCAGGCGAACCAGGACAATGCGACCAAGGTGATCAACACCAGCCCGTTCTGGGGCGGCAAGGTGGACGCCTACATCACCGGCGACCACCATTTCGAATTCACCTATTTCGACACGACCAACGATACGCGCAATCGCAGCTTCGATTGGGATCGCAGCACCTTCCGCCTGGGCGACCAGACCGGCGGCACCAATGCGCGAGCCGGCGGCATCAACTATGTCGGCCGCTACACCGGCACCTTCGCGCCCTGGCTGACCCTTTCGGGCGCCTACGGCGTCAACAAGCTGCGCTCGGGCAACCTGCCGCTCGACACCACCAATTCGCAGGTGGTCGACTACCGCACCGATCCGGCCGGCATCCAGATCGGCCTCAACAAGGTGACCGACGCCTACAGCAAGACCAACGACCAGCGCGAATTCTACCGCTTCGACGCCGATGTGCAGTTCCACCTCTTGGGATCGCACCACATCCGCGGCGGCTACGACCACGAAAAGGACACGCAGTCGCAGACGTTCGAGACGATCGGCAACGGCGCCTTCAAGATCTACGCCGTCACCGCCGATTCGGCCTCGCGCATCGGGCAGCCGGTGGGGACGCAATATTACACCACCCGCGTCTATGCGCAGGACGGCGTCGCGCATGTGCGCAACGAGGCCTTCTACCTGCAGGACCAATGGTCGTTGCTGAACAACCGCTTGCGCCTCGATCTCGGCGTGCGTGACGACCGGTTCAGCAATCAGGGCGTGAACGGCAAGTCGTTCTTCACCTCCGGCGATCAATGGGCGCCGCGGATCGGCGCCTCGTTCGATCCGCTGGGCGATGGCCGCACCAAGATCTTCGGCTCCTATTCGCAATACTATCTGCCGATGGCCGGGGATATCAATCTGAACGTCGCGGGCAGCCTGGTCACCTACACTCGCTACAACTTCTTCAATGGCGTCAGCGGGCCGGGCAATCTGCCGGTCGAGGGCAATCCGATCCTGACCGTCGTCAACACCGCCGCCTGCCCGGATACCGGCGTGAAGAACTGCGAGGTCTCGGCCGACGGCTCGCCGTTCAATCCGGCCGGTGCGATCGCCACCAACATCAAGCCGCAATCGGACAATGAGTTCATCGTCGGTGCCGAACACCAGTTCGGTGATCATGTGCGGATCGGCGCCTATTTCACCCATCGCGAGCTCAAGAACGTGATCGAGGACATGTCGATCGATGCCGGTGCGCGCGCCTATTGCGTCGGCAAGGGCTTCTCCGCCGCGGCGTGCCAGTCGGCCTATCCGGGCGGCAGCCAGTTCGTCATCGCCAACCCGGGCCGCGACGTGACGGTGCAGATCAATCCGCTGCCGGACGGCACGACGCCGACGGTGACGCTGAAGGCGGCCGACCTCGAATACCCCCACCCCAGCCGCAACTACAACGCGCTGACGCTCACATTCGACCGCACGTTCGACGAGAAGTGGAGCCTGTCGGCATCCTACACCCTGGCGTTCGACAAGGGGAATTACGAGGGCGGCGTGCGGTCGGAGAACGGCCAGCTGGCGATCAACCGGACGGCCGATTTCGACTCGCCGGGCTTCGTCAACGGCGCCTACGGCTACCTGCCGAACGACCGCCGCCACACCTTCAAGGCCTATGGCAGCTATCGGCTGTTCGAGCCGCTGGAGCTGGGCGCCAACCTGCTGGTCCAATCGCCCGAACATTACAGCTGCATCGGCGCGGTGCCGCTCAGCGTCGATGCCTATGCCAATACCTATCACGGCTATGGCTATTACTGTCAGGGCGAACTGATCCCGCGCGGCACGGCGTTCAACGGCGACTGGCGGACGCAGGTGGACGTCAGCGCCGTCCTGCACCTCCCCATGCCGGCCGGGCTCGACGGGTCGCTGCGCCTCGACGTGTTCAACCTGTTCAACAGCGACGCGGTCACGTCGTACAACAATTTCGGTGAACAGAGCGACGGCTCGGTCAATCCCGACTATCGCTCGCCGGTCAATTACCAGTCGCCGCGCTATGTGCGGCTGACCGCCCGGTTCGGCTTCTGACCCAGCGCGGAGCCGGCCGCGCCGGCTCCGCTGTTTCCGCTTGATCGGCCGCGGGGGCCGATCATGCTCACCCGGCCGAAAGCGCCGGGCTCAACGATGGAGGGGACAATAGACAAGAGATCGAACCGCCAGCGCGAGATCATGGCGCGGCTGCGCAGCGGGCGGACGCTGTCGGTCAACGCACTCGCGGCGGACCTGCAGGTATCGGACGAGACGATCCGCCGCGAACTGCGCGCGCTGGAGGATCAGGGCGCGATCATCCGCGAACATGGCGGCGCGCGCATGGCCGCCCCGGTGCAGGAGGGGTCGCTGCAGCAGCGGATGGAGGAGAATGCCGACGCCAAGCTGCGCATCGCCCGCGCGGCGGCCGAGCTGGTCGAGGACGGCGCGATCCTGTTCATCGATTCGGGCACGACGAGCTGCTTCATCGCGCAGCAGCTCGTCGACCGGCGATCGCTGACCGTCATCACCAATTCGCTGCGCGTCGCGAGCGACCTGGGCGGCATCAACAACAACCGGCTGTTCCTCGCCGGTGGCCAGATGGACTACGATTATCGCGCCTTTTCCGACCATGTCGCACAGGATTACGTGCGCGGCTTCACCCCGCACCTGGCGATCCTGTCGGTCGGCGGGATCAGCATCGAGCGCGGGCTGATGGACTTCCACCCCGGCGAGGCAGCGATGAGCCGGATCGCCTATGCCACCGCGAAGCGGGTGCTGCTCGCCGCCGATTCATCCAAGTTCGGGCGTTACGCGCTGATCCACACCGCGCCGCTCGGCGAGGTCGATATCCTCGTGACCGACGAACCGCTGGAGGACCGCTTCGCCCGCGCTTTCGCCCATGCCGAGGTGCTGATCGCCTGACGCACGCGCCGCGCGGGCCAGCGGCAGCCCGACCACCAGCACCAACAGCGCGCCGGCCCCGGCCAGGCCGGCGTGCAGCAGCCAGAAAGCGGAGATCGCCATCCGTCCGTAATAGACGCCGCTGGAGCCGACCCACAGGCTGGCGACGAAGCCGTGCAGGTAGAACATGCCCGTCCAGAACCCCAGCGACCGCCGTGGCGCCACGCCGGCGATCAGGCTGAGCCCGGAAGGCCACATCAGCACGATCGCGCTGTCGACCAGCAGCAGGTAACAGATCGGCCAGACCAGCGGCAGCGGCGCGCCGCCGCTGGTCGCACTGCCGATCGCCAGCACGACATATCCCGCCGCGCACAGCACGCCGCCGAGCAGAATCTGCGCCATCGCCCCGAAGGCGATCCCCCGCCGCTCCAGCGCGTGGGTCACCAGGTGCGAGATCGCGATCAGCGCCAGGGTGAAGGCGCCGTCCAGCGCCACGAACCAGGAGACCGGCATCGTCCAGCCGCCGACGCTGAGTGCGACATGCGCCCGCGCCCAGACGAGGAAAATGTCGTTAAGCTGGGCATAAGCCGAATAGCCGAGGTAAACGGCAAGCAGCGCGACCACGATGAGCGCCGCCGCAATCCGCGACGTCACGCCGGGATCGGACGGTGCTCTCCCCGGCGTCCCCGCGCGTACCTCGACGCCGCTCGCGCCGTAGCAAAGCAGGCCGATCGCCAGGGCGGCGGCGGCAGCGCCGATCGCATAAGCCGCGCCCGCATAGGTCGCCAGCGCACCGCACACCAGCGGCCCGCAGATCACGCCGGCGTTGAGGAAGCCCAAATAGACGGCATAGCCCCGCCGCCGCTCAGCCTCATCGGCGAACAGCAGCCCCGCCTGGGCGGAGAGATTGCCCTTCAGCATGCCCGCGCCGATCGAGAAGGGGACCAGCCCGATCAGGAACCGCCGCTGGCTGAGCATCAGCAGCAGCCCCAGCACCATGCCGACCCCGCCGCTCGCCACCATCGTCCGTCGGCTGCCGATCCTGTCGCCGATCAGCCCGCCCAGCGGTATCGACAAATAAAGCAGCGCATTGGCGCAGCCAAAGAGTTGCGAAGCAAGCCCGATGGTCGAGACCGGGCCGAACACCAGGTCGACCACCGCGCTGACCGTGCCCGCGCCGATCACCTGCGACACGTCCCCCGCCAGCACATGATCGGCGAGCAGCAGCACCAGGAACGACTGCACGCCGGACATGGCGAAACGCTCCCAGAATTCCATGCCTGCCAACGCCAGGAACTGGCGGGACAATAGCCTGCTGTCTGCCGCTGCGCCGTCGTTCGCCATCGTCGCGCCCATGCTTCCCGGCCGAGCCGGTAGGACGCGTTCGCAACACGATGATGACAGTCGCAGGCGCCGCCTGCTCGTCGCTCAAACCTGGTGGGGAAAGGCGGCGATCGGTTCGCTGACCCCCGGCGTGCCGTTCTCGACATGGCCGGCAAGCCGCAACTGCCCCCCTTCAGCCGTGGTCAGCAGCAAATCGTACCAGCGATGGTCGGCGAGCTTGACGGGCACCTTGGCGTCGCCCTGCGCCGCCACCGTGACCTGCATGTGCTGACCGCTATGGGCGCAGTGCAGCGCCATGGACACGGCGGCATCACTATGATTGGCGAGGCTCAACGTGCCCGCCCCGCCGTTTTCGCGCCAGGCGACCATCGCCGCGATCGGGGCAGCCTCCGCGGGTGCACGAAACTCCCGCTGAAAGCCGTTCGGCCCCTGCACGACCAGCGCATGCGGCTGGTCAGGGCGCAGCGGCCAGATCTCCTCGATCCTGGTACCGGCAGCGACGGTGAAATAGCGCCAGCCGGGAAAGGCGATCTCATCCTGCACCCCGAACACCACGCCGACAGGTCCCTCGTTTTCGAATCGCAGCGTCAGGCCAGCATCGGACCAAGCGGGCTCCACCGCGAAGCGATAGGGAAGCGGCCGCGCCGGACGCGTCCCCGGCTCCTGCACGGGCACGCCCTCGCCCTTGCCGATCGGCGGCGCAGGGGCGTCGGCGCACAATGCCTTCGTGTCGCGGATATAATCGTCGACCGACGGCAGTGCCGCCGCCCACGCCGTGTCCAGCCGCTCGTGATACGGCACATCGAAATCGAACATCGACGTCAGGTCGCCGCACACCGCGCGGCGCCAGGGCGAGATGTTGGGCTCGGCAACCCCGAACCGCTTTTCCAGGAAGCGCAGCACCGAGGTGTGGTCGAACAGCTGCGAATTGACCCACCCGCCGCGCGTCCAGGGCGAGATCACCATCATCGGCACGCGCGGCCCCAGCCCGACCGGCTCGCCCTGATAGGTCTCGCTGCGCACGTCGACATTGCTGGCGCCGACATGCGGCGCGATGGCCGGCATCGGCGCCGGCACATGATCGAAGAAGCCGTCATTCTCGTCGTAGTTGAGGATGAAGGCGGTCTTCGCCCAGACCTGCGGATGCGCGGCGAGCGCGGCGATCAGGCGCGCGGTCAGCACCTCGCCGAACGGCACCGGCGCGTCGGGATGCTCGCTCATCTGCATCATCGGCACGATCCACGACACCGCCGGCAGGCGGTCGGCGGCGACGTCCGCGGCGAAGGCGGCGATCAGGTGGCGCGCCTCGGTCTTCTCCGGGTCCGCCGGCGCCACGCCGTCGATCCAGTCGACATAGGCGCGGCCGCGACGGTAGCGCGACGACGCGGTGTCGAGCTTGCGGAATTCCTTGAAATAGCCGAGCGGGTTGTCCGAATAATTGGCCAGTTCCTGATAGACGCGCCAGGAGATCCCGGCGTCTTCCAGCCGGCCCGCGTAGGTTCGCCAAGGGAGGCCCTCGCTGGCATCGTCCTTGGCCATGTCGGCGCAGGGATTGGGATCGCTGCCGCCGTTGGTGACGCAATAGACGCCGTCCTGCCCGACGCTGAGACCGTTGGTGCCGGTAAAGTGGAACAGGCGATTGGGGCCGGTCGGCCCCTGCAGCGAGCAATGATAGGCGTCGCACAGCGTGAACTGGTCGGCGAGCGCGTAATAATATGGAATGTCCGCGCGCGTCAGATGGGCCATGGTCAGCGGCCCCTTCTCCTGCGCCCACACATCCCAGTTGCGCCAGCGTGCCTGGCTGTCCTTCCAGCTGTGGTCGAGCCCGGTGAAGCACCGCGCGTCGGTGGAGTTGTAATCGAGCCGGAACGGCCAGGCGATGCCGCCCCCGTCGCGATCGGCGCGATGCTGCGCCCAGACCGGCCGCCCGCTCGGCAGCGTCGCCGGCCGCGGATCGCCGAACCCGCGCACGCCGCGCAACGTGCCGAAATAATGGTCGAACGAGCGGTTCTCCTGCATCAGGATCACGACATGCTCGATGTCCTGGAGCGATCCCTTCCCCGGCTGCCGCGGGCGCGCGGCGGCGCTGACGCCGCTTGCCGCCGCCGCGCCGGAAGCGCCCAGGATGAATGTTCTTCGATCGATTGCCATGTCATGTCCCCCAGGGCTCGGCAGCATCGCACGCGAATGCGCAGGCGGTAAGCACGATCGGGCTAGGCCCGCTGTGTTGAAGCCAGATGACGATCAGCTGTTCATGAGCGATATTTGATCGATTCGAGTAAAATTCCCTCGATCGCATCAGCCAAACAGCGCCGCGACGGCTCGGCGCCATCATCCTCACATCTCGGATGAGCGAGAAAGCGCAGGTACGCCACGCCTGACGTTGCAGCGGGTGAAATGGTCGGGGAGACAGGATTCGAACCTGCGACCCTCTGCTCCCAAAGCAGATGCGCTACCAGGCTGCGCTACTCCCCGACGCGTCCGCTTTGCCGCGGCAGGCGCGGCGGCGCAAGTCGAACTGGTGGGCCCGGCAGGACTCGAACCCGCAACCTAGCCGTTATGAGCGGCCAGCTCTAACCATTGAGCTACAGGCCCACGCCGGCGAGTGCGTTAGGCGGCGCCGCGCGCGCTGGCAAGCGCTTGATCGGCAGCGGCGATGAGCACGTCGAGCGATGCCGGGCGCACGTTCAGCCGATCGAGCAGCGCCAGCACCGCGTCCCACCAGCCAAAGAATCGAGCCAGATCGGCGGCATCGCGGACGTAAGGCGTATGCCCCGGCGCCAGCGACGGCGAATGGAACGAGAAGTTGAGCACGCGCACGCCTTCGCCCGCTGCGACCCGGATCGCCTCCAGCGCCTCGGCAACCGGCATATCCTCCGGCGTCAGCGCGACGCGCGACAACAGGCCGGCGCGCGCGAAGGCGCCGCGACCATGCGGCAACCGCCCCAGCCAGCGATCCAGTGCCGCCCCGCCACGCCGCGCCCGGCCGGTAAACACCGTGGTCAGTGGCAGCTCGACGACCGTGCCATCGGCTCCGGCGTGAAATGCATGATTGTCGACGGCGGTGAAATCCGGACCGCCCGCGGCGCTGTAATCGTAGCTCGCCCGCATCGAGCTATCGACGCGATAGCCGCGCCCGGCGAGCAGCGACAGCGTCGCCGGACCGATGCCATAGCGCCCCGCTCGATACACCCGCGGCGCAGCGCCGAACGCCGCGGTGATCGCGGCCGTCAGCCGGTCGAGCTTGGCCGCCTCAATCGCCGGCGGCAGGTTGCCCGGAAAGCTGTTGGCGGGTCCGAGCGGCTCATCGAACGGCGGATTGACCCACGGGTGGAGCTGCGTGCCGATTGCCGACACACCGTCCTCCACCGCGCCACGCAAAATATCGACCGCGGCGCCGTCCTGCACCACCGGCCAATCGACCAGATAGGTGATCGGCACGCCGCGATCGGCAAAACGGCGATGCGCATCGGGCAGCGCCGCCATCGCCGTGGTGCCGGTCGCGGCACGGCTGAGCGGCGCGCGCCAGTCGAACTCCTCTTCGGTATCGACCAGCACGACGAAGCGCGTGCCGAAATCGTCCGGCCAAGCGACGCGATCCCCCGGCGCCGGCGCCGCGGGCCGGTAATGCGGTGGTGCGTCCGCCGCCACGTCAGTTGGTCGAAGCCTGCCCCATATCTGCCGTTACGGCGGCGGGCAGCCGCAAAGTCAAGCGCCGCTCGCCCAGCGTGAAGCTGCCGCCCAGTTCGCCGGCGAGGTTGCGCACCAGCCGCAGCGCGAAGCCGGTGCCGAGCAGCGGCGCGCCGTCGGAGGCGGCCTCGTCCTCCGCATCGATCGCGAACAGCGCCTCGTCGGCGCGCGCGGTCAGCGCCGCGGGGCGGTCGAAATGGATGATGACCACGCGGTCATCGTCCGCCGATGCCGTCACGCCGATCTGCTCGTCGCGCGCGCCGGCGGCGACCAGCACCGCGAGCAGGCGCCCGACCAGCCGCTCCACCGCGCGCTCGTCGGCGGCGACGGCGAGCTCGCCGATCGCGTCGTCGATCACCACCGCCGTGCCACGCAGCGCGGCGAGCGGATCGAGATCGGCCGCCACGCGCGCCAGCAACGGCGCCAGCACGACGCGCGCGGCGCGCAGGTCGAGCGCCTTGCCCTCGATCCGCGCGGCGAGGTCGAGATCCTCGATGGCGGTGAGCAGCTCGCGCGCCTGGTCGCGGATCACCGCGGCGCGGATGCGATAGGTGTCGGCAACCGGGCCGAGCATCTGCTGCTCGATCATCTCGGCGAAACCGGCGATCGCGTTGGTCGGCGTGCGCAGTTCATGGACGAGCTGTCGCAGCGAATCGGGCGGCAGGTCGGGCACGCCCGGCGGAGTCGCCTGCTCGTCGGCGCGCGGGCGGCGGGCGGTGCCGCGATAGCCGGTGAAGCGGCCGGTCGCGCTGTCGAACGCCGGCACCGCGGTGATGCGCCAGTCGCCGGCGGCATCCGAGTCGCCCTCGACCACCAGCCGCGCGTTGGCGAAGCCGGCCCGGCGGCGGAACGCGCCCGAGGCGACGCCGTCGACATGCGATCCGCCCGGCAGCGACGCGAGGTCGAGCGACAGCCCGATCAGCGGCGCACGATTGACGCCGTCGACCCAGCGCACCACGCCGGCGGCGTCGGTCTCGAAGCGGAAGCTCTCGGCGCGGACCGGCGACGATGCCGACAGTTCGGCCGGCGCCGCATCACGGCGACGGCGGAAGGCGTCGATCCGCTCGACGAGATCGGCGATGCGATAGCCGCCGGCACGCGGCCGCTCATCCTGCTGCTGGGTGCGCTCGCGATGGCGTAGCGCCTCGGCGACGGCCGGGAGGCCAGCCGCGGCCTCGCCCAGCGACACGAACGAACTGGGGCCGTACGGCGCCGTCGGCGGCCTGTGTTCGATGATCGGCGCAACGGCGACCGCCGGCTTGGCGGCTGGCAGCTTCCCCGGTGCCTCGGCAGGCGTTTCGTCGGCCAGCACGAAATCGGCCGCGCCAAAACTGTCGAGCGCGCGGGTCACGCTGGGGTCGAGATCGCGCCGGTGACGCAGGACGGCGCGCGTGCGCGGGCCGAGTTCGGGCAGCAGCGCGATCCATTCGGCCGGCGCGAGCTGCGCGCCCCGCAGCACCGGCGCGGCGACGTCCGGTATGTCCTGTGCGAACAGCCGGACCAGCTCGACCGGCGGTGCCGCATATTCCAGCGCGCGCGCGCTCGCTGCGCGCACCGTCGCCGGCACACGGTCGCGGATCGACTGCAGGCACGTCATCGCGCGGGAAGAGGCTGGCGCCCGGCCGCGCCCGATCAGGTCGACAAGCTGGCGCCACGCCGACTGCGCGCCCAGCGGCGTCGCCATGTCGGCGGACAGAACGGTGTCGAGGCTGTCGTCGAAGCGCAAAAATCGGATTCCCGTCACCACCGCGACGCGCGGGGGTGGAGCGGATTTCTACCCTTTTGCCGCGCCGGCTCAAACAGTTCTTTTGGCGGCGTTGCAATGTGGGACAATTGCGTTCCCCTGAAATATTCTTATGCTGCCGCCGATGCGACCGACCGAAAAAGTCGGATTTTCAGGGAGTGAGCATGAGTCTCGACCGAATCGACCGTCAAATCCTTGCGCTGCTGCAGGAGGACGGCCGGATGACCAACGTCGACCTGGCCGAACAGGTCGGACTCACCGCGCCGCCCTGTCTACGCCGCGTGCGGGCGCTGGAGGAGGCTGGCGCCATCCGCGGCTATCATGCCGAGCTGGATGCGGCGGTGCTGGGCTACCCGATCACCGTGTTCGCGATGGTCAGCCTGAAGAGCCAGGCGGAGCGCGATCTGGCGGAGTTCGAGCGGCATGTGGCGACGATCCCGGAGATTCGCGAATGCCACATGCTGAACGGTGAGATCGACTTCATCCTGAAGATCGTCGCCACCGATCTGAAGGCGTTTCAGGAGATCCTGACCACGCACCTGACACCGGCGCCCAATGTCGCCAGCGTCAAGACCTCGCTCACCATCCGTACGTCGAAACAGATGCCGGGCATCCCCGTGACGCCGGCCTGATCGGCCGCACGCCACGGGGAGCGAGAGGATGGGCGGTCAGCCCTGCGGCGGACCACCCGTGGTGGCGGCCGCAGGAGCGGCACCGGCAGTGCTGCCCTGCTTGGCCCAGGTGGTCCACAGCGAGGCGATGTCCTTGCTCGGCTGCGCCTGCACCGCGGCGAAGTCGTTGATCGCGGCGGCCTTGTCGCCCGAGCGCGCCTCGGCAATGCCCAGGTGCAGGTGGACCAGTTCGGTGTTGCTCACGCCCTTCTGCAGCGCCAGCTTGTAGAGCTGCACCGCCTGGGCATAATCGCCCTTACCCAGATAGGCGTCGGCGGTCTGCGAGGCGAGATCGCCCTTGGCAGAGGCCTGTGCCTTCTTGGCCAGCGAATCCAGCGAACCTTCAGAGGCGATGCCGGTCTTGGCCGACTTCTCGATCGAGGCCGCGGCAGAATCGCCCGCCGGGATCACGCCCTTCGACTTGCCCTTGGCGATCACGGTCACGGCTTCCTCAGGCAGGCCGAGCTCGACCGCGCCATTGGCATAGGACAGGTACGATTGTCGGTCGGCCAGCGCATCGGTGACGTCCATCAGGCGATAGAGGTCGAGCTTCTGCGGCTTGCCCATGCGGTCGGCGGTCGGCCCCTGGAACCCGAACACCTCGATCGCCGCGCGCCAGTTCTTGGCGGTCGGATAGGCGTTCAGCCAGCGCTGCACCCAATCGAGCGTCGTGGCATGGTCGTTGGTCTTGTAGAGATTGGCGATCGCATAGCGATACAGGTTCTCCGGCGCCGGCTGGCCGGCGGCCTGATCCGCCTTGATGACCTGGTCGACCTGGGCGACGCCGCCGGGGATGTCGCCGCTCTCGACCTTCGCCTTGGCGATCTGCAGCGGCATGTTCGCGTCTTGATAACCCGCTGCCTGCGCCTTGGCGTAATAGTTCAGCGCGTCGGCATATTTCTTCTGATCGAAGGCGATCGAGCCGCGCAGATAGGCGTATTTGCCCAGCTGGTCCTTCGGCGTGACCGGGTTGGAGATCAGAGCGTCGAGCGGCGCGGCGAGGGCGGAATCGCTGCGCGCCTGCGACGCGGCGTCATTGCCGCCGGCCTGCTGCTGCTGCTTGGCGGTCAGCGACAGGCGCAGCTGCGCGGCGACGTACTTCTCGTCATCCGTCTTGGCGGCCGCCTCGGCGGCGGCGATCTGGGTTTCGGCCGTGGCGAGATCGCCCGACTGCAGCGTTTGCTGCGCCGGGGCAGCTGCCTTGCGGAAATCGTTGCTCAGCTTCAGCTTCGGACCTTGCTGCGCATCCGCATTCTGGTCCTGCTTGTCCTTGGCCATCGCCGGATTGACGGCGATACCGGCCGATCCGACCAACAGGGCCGCGACGAACGCGGTCTTGGCAATCTTCATCATCGTGAAACTCTCCTGATGCGGGGAATTTGCCGCAAGCGCGGCCGCTCTACCGGCTCCACATGGACGGTTCAAGCGCGGGGCAATGACCTCTGTTAGCCCTACCACGCTGAACCGGATTTGAACGCACCCCTTCCCTTTCGGGCTTTGACCGGCGGACGAGGGGCGATTAGGCGAGCCGCCATGATCGCCGTCCTCTCTCCCGCCAAGACGCTCGACTATGCAAGCCCTCTGCCCCCCGTCCAGCCCGGCACGCCGCGCTTCGCCGCCGATGCGACGAACCTTGCCGCCGCTGCGTCGAAACTCGGGCGAAAGCGGCTCGGCCAGCTGATGAAGATCTCGGACAAGCTGGCGCAGCTCAACGACCAACGGTTCAAGGGCTTCCTCGACCAGCCGGAACGTCCCGCACTGTTCGCCTTCGCCGGCGACGTCTACACGGGGTTCGAGGCGCGCACGCTGGACGAGCCGGCGATCGACTTCGCACAGGACCATCTGCGGCTGCTGTCGGGCCTTTACGGCTTGCTGCGCCCGCTCGACGCAATCCGACCCTATCGGCTGGAAATGGGCACGCGCTGGGCGCCGAGGAAGAAGAGCCTGTACGATTGGTGGGGCGACCGCATCGCCACCGCGCTCGCCGACGACGTCGGGAGCGAAGGTTCGGGCGTGGTGCTGAACCTCGCCAGCCAGGAATATTGGCACGCCGTCGCCGGGCAGCTGCCCGAGACGGTGCGCGTGATCGAGGTGGACTTCCGCGAGCCCGGCCCCGACGGTCCGCGTTTCGTCAGCTTCCACGCCAAGAAAGCGCGGGGCATGATGGCGCGCTGGCTGTGCGAGCACCGGATCGAAGACGTCGACGCCATGCGCGGTTTCGATACCGACGGCTACGCCTTCGACGCCGCGGCAAGCACCGACAATCACTGGCGGTTCGTTCGGGCATGACCAGCGCGGTGGTCATCGGCGCCTCCGGCGGGATCGGCGCGGCGCTGGCCGACGCGATCGCCGAAGAGGAAAGCCACGCCAAGGTCTGGCGCTTCGCCCGCTCATTCACCGGCAGCGATCGGGTCGACCTGGAAGACGAAACCAGCATCGCCGCGGCGGCAGCGCGCGTTTCGGGCGGCCCTGCCCCCTCGCTGGTCATCGTCGCCACTGGCCTGCTGCACGATGCCGGGCTTGGGCCCGAGAAGGCCTATGACGACCTCGATCCCGCCTGGCTGGCGCGCAGTTTCGCGATCAACGCCATCGGCCCGGCGCTGGTCGCCAAGCATTTCCTGCCGATCATGGCGCGGACGGGAACGCCGGTATTCGCAGCATTGTCGGCGCGCGTCGGCAGCATCTCGGATAATCGGCTGGGCGGCTGGTACGGCTATCGCGCGGCCAAGGCGGCACTCAACCAGCTGATCGCTACGCTCGCGATCGAGCAGCGCCGCCGTTACGACCGCTCGATCGTCGTCGGCCTCCACCCGGGCACCGTCGACACCGGATTGTCGAAGCCGTTCCAGCGCAGCGTCGCGCCGGGCCAGCTGTTCGCCCCCGACCGCGCCGCGGTGCAGCTGCTCGACGTGATCGACGGCCTGAAGCCCGCCGACAGCGGCGGGCTGTTCGCCTGGGACGGAACCGAGATCAAGCCGTGACGATGCGCGCTCCACGCGTGCGCGCGTACGCGCGCACGCGTGGAGCGCGCATCGTCACGGCTTGATCTCGGTTCCGT
>JBQCHA010000192.1:0-9520 GCA_051955175.1 Sphingomonas sp. | reverse complement strand
CATTGCCGCTCCATGCAAAGAGCAGCCTTGAATCAGAGATCACGCCGTTCGGGAATCCACTTTGTCAACACAGCCTAGCTTAGAGCCATCAGCGTCTTAAGCTATAACCTCGAATCCCTCCGTCTCCGCCAGCTTATGCTGAACGCTGATCTGCACCATCGATCATGCGGCGCCGATGCGCCCCTGTTGAACCTTCCGCACGCGGCCGGGTTGTCTGCCCCTGACGGCGATGCCGTTGCGTTGACCAGCTAGGGACAGGAAATCCGATGGCGAAAGCACTGGAGACGTTCACGATTACGCCCTCCACCGAAGGCTATCTCCTCCATATCGAGGATGAGGAGGGTGAGGTGACCGAACTGACCGCCAACTACGACCAGCTCGACCTCATCGCCGAGGAGCTCGACGGCGTGCTCGACGCCGACGAGGAGGGGGAGCTCGAGGTTGACGAGGATGAGGACGACGAACTGCCCGAGTGATCGCGTCTCGCGGTCGAGGTGACGCGATCAGCCGACGGACGCACGTCCGGGCGGGCCGCTGCCAGGCTTGAACAGTGGCCCTTCATCGGCAGAGTGCCGCGCCCGATCAGTCCGTCGGACCGGCCCCGGTGATGCCCAGGCTGTACGCCTGGAACGCCCAGACGTCAGCGGTCTGGTCGATCTCCTGGTCGGTCGGCATGTAGACGTGGCTGGTCGCACCCGTGGTGTAGAGCAGGACGGGATTGGCGCAGCCCTGCGCGTGCTGGGCGGCAGCCGCGAACTTGAACTCGTGCATCGGCACCACGCGGTCGTCATCCCATGACGTGGTGATGAGCGTCGGCGGGTAGCATGTCCCCGGCGTGACGTTGTGCAGCGGCGAATTGGTGTGCAGCCACTTGAACGCCTCGGGATCGGCCGACGTGCCATATTCTGGCGCCCATAGCGCCCCGCCCGAGAACTTCTGATAGCGCAGCATGTCGAGCACGCCGTGGCCGATATAGGCGGCGCCGAACAGCTCGGGATGCTCGGTAATCGAGGCGCCGGTCAGCAGCCCGCCGTTCGAATAGCCCTGGATGCCGAGGTGTTTGGGCGACGTATAGCCATGGTCGATCAGATAGGTGGCGGCGGCCGCGAAATCGTCGAACACGTTCTGCTTGTTGCCCATCATCCCGGCCTCGTGCCAGGCCTCACCATGCACGCCGCCGCCACGCAGGTTGGGCACCGCGTAGACGCCGCCGAGTTCCAGCCAGACCGGCAGCATCGGATTGAACGATGGCGTGATCGTGATGTTGAACCCGCCATAGCCGTAAAGAACCGTCGGGTTGCTGCCGTCGAGCGTGACGCCCTTCTTCGCGACGATGAACATCGGTACCATCGTTCCGTCCTTGGAGCGATAGAAGACCTGTTTACTTTCATATTCGTCGGGATCGAACTTCACGTCGGGCTTGAACACCGTTCCGGCGGTGCCTGTCGCGAGATCGTAGCGATAGACGCTGGTCGGATAGAGGAACGAGGTGAAGCTGTAATAGACCTCGCCCGAATCGTTGCGCGCCGAAATGCCCCCGACCGAGCCGATCGTCGGCAGGTCGAGCGTGTTGAGCTTCTTGCCGCCGAGCGTGTAGAGGTCGAGCCGACTGGTCGCATTGGTTTCGTTATCGACAAGCAGCTTGCCGCCGGCGAGCGAGGAACTGGCGATCACCCCCTCGCCTTCCGGGACGATCGTCCGCCAATGTTCGGCCGATGCCTGGTCGAGCGGCGCGGCGACGATGCGGCCCCGCGGCGCGTCATGCGTGGTCTGGAGGTAGAGCGTGCCCTGCTCGACGCCGATCACCGAGTAAGTGGCGTCGTTCCTCGTGAACAGCGGCGTGAGCTTGGCGGCGACGTCGGGATGCTGCGGGTCGCCGAGATCGGCATAATAGAGTTCGTTCTGCGGGGCTGTGCCGTTCTGCAGGTAAACGAACAGATAGCGCCCGTCCTCGCTGACGCTGCCGCCGATGATCCAGCTCGGCAGGTCGGGCCGGCTGTAGATCATCCGGTCGGCGCTCTGCGGCGTGCCGAGCTTGTGATAATAGAGCTTCTGGTCGACGACCTGCTGGTTGATCGCATTGCCGGCCGCAGGCTCGGGATAGCGCGAGTAGAAGAAGCCCTGGCCGTCCCGGGTCCAGCTGATGCCGGAGAATTTCACCCATTGGACGGCGTCCGACAAGGTCTTGCCGGTGGCTACGTCCATCAGGTGGATCGTCTGCCAGTCGGAGCCGCCGCTCGACAGCGCGTAGGCCAGCAGCGCGCCGTCCGGCGAGGGGCGATAGTCGGCCAGCGCGATGGAACCGTCGGGCGACAGTTTATTGGGGTCGATCAACACGCGCGGCGCGGCATCGCGTGTTGTCTTTACGTACAGCACCGATTGGTTCTGCAGCCCGGCGTTGCGGCGGAAGAACAGGGGCTTTCCGGCGACCTGCTGCGGCGTGCCTTCCTTCGGGTAGTTCCACAAGGTGGTCAGCCGCTGGCGGATCCACTCGCGGACGGGGATTTTGGCCAGATAGTCGTTGGTCAGCGTGTTTTCGGCCTTCACCCAGTCGTGCAGCTCGGGGCTCTGCATCTCCTCCATCCACTGATAGGGGGCAGGTACGTCGGTGCCGAAATAGTGATCGACGGTCGCCGCGCGCCGCGCCGGCGGATAGTCCGGCGCCGTCTGCTGCGGCGCGGCGACAGCCGGCGCGGCGAACAACGCCACCGCGCCGAGCAATGATGTCCGCAAGGATTTCATGCGCTTCCCCCCTGTACTTGATCGGCCGCTTCAACGGCGCGGGGCGCGGTCACGATGCTCCCGGCGCGTAGCTGTTGTTGCTGCGGTCCTTGTCCGGCGTTTGGTGATCGGGATCGACCGTCGCGCTGACCACCTTCGACGTGCCGCCGACCGGCACCGCTGTCGTCGCCTCGCGGATCCAGGTTTCCGCGGGCAGGCGGATGTCCTTGGTCGAGCCGTCGGCGAATTTGACGCGGAGCATCGCCGGCATGATCAGCTTGTCCTTCGCCGCGACGGTGACCAGCGCCCCCTGCGCCGGATCGTCGTTGACGTAGCCGACGCCGGTGACCGCCAGGTCGAGCTGCCAGTTGTGGAAATACCAGCCGCGCCACCACCAGCTGAGGTCCTCGCCCGCATCGCTTTCCATCGCGCGGAAGAAGTCGGCGGGTTTTGGATGCTTGAATGCCCAGGCGGCCACGAAGCGGCGGAAGGCATGGTCGAACCGCGCCGGCCCCAGGATCTGGTCGCGCAGCAGCGTCAGCCCCAGCGCCGATTTGAAATAGGTCACCGGATGACGGTATTTCTCGATGATCGTATCGGCGCGCGACATGATCGGCGGAGCGTCGGGATCGGCGAGCAGCGGCACGATGTCATCGACCGGGTTGCCGCCCTGCGGTGCATATTCGCTGTCGCGCTTCGGCCCGTAGACGCCGTGATCGAAATCATGGGATTCGAACGTGTCGATGAAGGTGTTGAAGCCCTCGTCCATCCAGGCGTTGCGCCGTTCGTTGAAGCCGACGATCATCGGGAACCAGCCGTGCCCGATCTCGTGCGCGCTGATCCAGAACAGCTCCTTGCCCTTGTCGTTGATCCCGTCGAACACGATGCCGGGATATTCCATGCCTGTCGCCGGGCCGGCGATGTTGATCGCGGCGGGCCAGGGATAGGGATACCACCGTTTCGAGAAGTTCTCGACCGCGTCCTTCATATATTCGGTCGAGCGGCCCCAGCGATCGGCCCCCTGGCTTTCAGCCGGATAGAAGCTTTCGGCCAGCGACGTCTTGCCATTGGGCAGGTTGATCCGCGCCGCGTCCCAGGCGAACTCGCTCGACGCGCTCCACGCAACGTCCCGCGTGTCATGCATGCGGTAATGCCAGGTGAGCGTTCCGCCCTGCTTCGGCCGCGAGGCGGCATCGTTGATCTCCTGCGGCGAACGGATCATCACCGTCTTGTCGCTCCGCCTGGCGCGGTTGAAGCGGTCGAGCTCGGTCCTGGTCAGCACCTCCTCCGGATTGACCAGCTCGCCCGAGCCGGCGACCAGCATGTCCGACGGCACCGTGATCCAGTAATCGAAGTCGCCGTATTCGAGGTAGAATTCCTGCGCGAGATAGGGGAGCGTGTCCCAGCCGCGGATGTCGTCGTAAACGGCCATGCGCGGATACCATTGGGCGAGGTCGTAGATCTCGCCGTCGCGCGACTTGCCCCAGGCCATGCGGCCGCCGAACTCGCCCGGAATGGCGAAGTGATAGTGGATCGTTACCACCGCCTTCTCGCCATGGGCTAGCCCGGTCGGCAGCTGCAGCTGCGCCCGCGTGTCGCTGATCAGCGGCGTCACCGCGACAGCCTTGCCGCCGTTCACCGCGATCTCCGCCGAATCGAGCGCCATGCCGCTGGTCGTGCCGCGGATCGGTCCGCCGGCGGCAAGATAGCCGCGCGAGTCAGGCTTGTAGAGGTTCTGCTCGAGCAGCAGCCACAGCACGTCGAGCGTGTCGGGGCTGTTGTTGGTATAGGTGATCTGCACCGTGCCCGTCAGCGTCTTGCTCGCCGGCTGCAGCGTGGTGTGGATCTGATAATCGGCGCGGTTCTGCCAATATTGCGGCCCCGGCATACCGTTCGACGAGCGGTAGACGTTGACCGGCTGGTGCAGATCGAGCGGCGCGAAGGTCTCGCCCGGGTCGTATCCCGGTGAACTTGCCGCGGTCAGCATGACCATCGCCGCCGCCATCACGCCGCACCGCAGCCCCGCCCTGATCGTCATTCGCCGTCGTCTCCCAAGAGTCTCTTCGCGCGGCATAAGCCCATACTGATCGCCGCCTGTCGAGCGGGCGAAACAAGATTTCTTCGGCGCGGCACGTGCGCACCGCCAACCGCGGAACCCGGCCCTGCCCCGGTCGTATTGCCGAGACCTGCGAAAGCGCCCAAGGAGACCGCACGTTGATTCTGCAGAGGAGTTCGGTCGGCCTTGGATGACACCACATCCGCACCGCCGCGCGTCTCCCCCTTCCGGCCGTTCCGCCACGGCATCTTCCGCGCGGTGTGGATCACCAGCACGATCTCCAACTTCGGCAGCCTGATCGAAGGCGTCGGCGCGGCGTGGATGATGGTGATGCTGGCGGCGCCGGCCAGCATGGTGGCGCTGGTGCAATCGTCGCGCACCCTGCCGGTGATGCTGCTGTCGCTCGCCGCCGGCGCAATCGCCGACCAGTACGACCGGCGGCGCGTGCTGATCACCGCACAATGGTTCCTGTTCGCGATCTCGCTGGGGCTGTGCCTGTGCACCTGGTTCGGCGTGATCACGCCGTGGCTGCTCCTGACATTCACCTTCCTGATCGGCTGCGGCAACGCCTTCAACCGGCCGGCGTGGCAATCGTCGGTCGGCGAGATGGTACCGCGCGAGGATCTGGCCGGTGCGGTGGCGCTCAATTCGATGGGCTTCAACCTGGCGCGGAGCGTCGGGCCCGCGGTGGGCGGCATCATCGTCGCCGCGGCGGGCGCGGCGGCGGCCTTCGCGTTCAACGTGCTGAGCTATCTCGGCCTGATCGGCGTGCTGGCGCGCTGGCGGCCGCAGGTGCCGCCGCAGACGCTGCCGCGCGAGCGGCTGGGCCATGCGATGGCCGCCGGCATACGCTATGTCGCCATGTCGCCGCACATTTCGGTCGTGCTGTTGCGCAGCGCGGTGTTCGGCCTCGGATCGATCTCGGTCCAGGCGCTGCTGCCGCTGGTGGCGCGCGACCTGGTCGCCGGAGGGTCCTTCACCTATGGCCTGTTGCTCGGCGCGTTTGGCGTCGGCGCCGTCGGCGGGGCGCTGCTCGGCAGCAGCGCGCGCCAGCGGCTATCGACCGAGACGCTGGTGCGGATCGCCAGCGCCGCCTTCGCCGCCGCGACCGCGATCGTCGGCCTCAGCCACTCGCTGCCGCTGACCATGATCGCGCTGGCGGCGACCGGCGGCGGCTGGATCATTGCGCTGTCGAGCTTCAACGTGGTGGTGCAGATGGCCTCGCCGCGCTGGGTCGCCGGGCGCGCGCTGGCGCTCTACCAGATGGCGACGTTCGGCGGCATGGCCTTGGGCAGCTGGCTATGGGGCCTGGTCGCCGAGGATTACGACGTCGGCCGCGCGCTGATCCTGTCGGGGGTGGTACAGCTTGCCGCGATCGTCGTCGCCTTGCCCTTCCGCCTGGCCCAGGTCGAGGACCTCGACCTCGCCCCGTTGCGCGAGTTCAGCGAGCCCGAGACGGAGGTGCCGGTCGACGCACGCAGCGGGCCGGTGGTCATCACGATCGATTATGAGATCGACGAGGAAGACGTCGAGACGTTCCTGACGGTGATGGCCGAGCGCCGGCGCATCCGCCGCCGCGACGGGGCACGACACTGGACGCTGCTGCGCGACCTTGCCGATCGGCGGCGCTGGATCGAGCGATACCACACGCCGACCTGGCTCGATTACGTTCGGCACAACCAGCGCCGCACGCGCGCCGATGCGCGGGTGAGCGAGGAACTGCGCCGCCTGCATCGCGGCACGGACGTTCCCAAGGTCGTGCGGATGCTGGAAAGGGACATTGGCGCGTCGCTGGGCGAACGGCGCGGCACCAGCCTCTTGCCGGGGCTGCGTCCGTTCCACTGGTGATCCTGGGACGGTTCAGTCGACCGTCAGCACGATCTTGCCGCGGACATGCTCGTTTTCGAGGAACCACTGCGCGTCGGCGGCCTGCTCCAGCGCGAAGGTGCGATCGACATGCGGCCGGACCTTGCCGGCGGCGATCAGGTCGGCGATCTCGCCCAGCTGCGCGGCATTGGATTGCGCAACGAAGCCCGCGGCGCGCTTGCCCGCCGCATCCGGACCGTCCTTCTCCGGCTCGCCCAGCGTCGACACCATGATGCCGCCCGGTTTGATCACCGCCCATGACCGCTTGCGCGTCTCGCCGCCGATCAGGTCGAGCACCAGATCGACATCATTGGCGACGTCCTCGAAACGCTGGTTCTTGTAGTCGATTACCTCGTCGGCGCCGAGGCTGTGGGCAAAGTCCAGGTCCTCGGTCCCGACGGTCGTATAGACATACGCGCCCTTGGCCTCGGCGATCTGCACGGCGAAGTGGCCCACGCCGCCGGCGCCGCCGTGGATCAGCACGCGCTGCCCTTCGGCCAGGCCGCCATTGTCGATCAGCCCTTGCCACGCGGTCAGGGACGCCAGCGGCACCGCGGCGGCGGTGGTGAAGTCCACGCCATCGGGGATCGCGACCATCTCGGTCGCCTTGACCACCGCATAATCGGCATAGCCGCCGCGATCGAAGCCCAGCATCGCGAATAGCCGGTCGCCCTTGCTCAGCATGTTATGGGCCCGCGTGCCGCAGGTCTCGATCGTCCCGGCGACATCGCGACCGAGCGTCACCGGTAGCTCGTCCTCCTTGAGGAAGCGGCCGCCGCTCTCCCGGATCTTGTAGTCGACCGGATTGACGCTCGCGGCGGCCAGCTTGAGCAGCACCTCGTCATCCCGAGGCTGCGGCAGCGGCAGCTCGTCGATCGTCAGCACCTCCGGACCGCCGAAGCGGTGCAGGCGCACCGCGCGCATCGCCTCAGCCATGCCGTTCTCCCTCAGCCGAGCTTGGGGTCGGCCATCTTGGCGTGCTGCCTCGCGAGGATCGAGTCGGGCACGACGTGCGACAGCGCCGCCTGCAGCTTGTTGGTGAAGCCTGAGACGATATGTGCAGAGCCATCCTGCATCGCCTTCCAGCCATCGGCCGCGACCTTCGCCGGGCCGGCCTTCTCGTTCTCGCCCACCGGCGTGTCGAGCATGCCGGCGCGACGGAAGAATTCGGTCTCGGTGGGTCCGGGCATCAGCACCGTCACCGATACGCCGGTGTCCTTCAGCTCATCGCGCAGGGCATAGGAAAAGCTGTCGAGATAGGCCTTGGTGGCGTTGTACACCGCCTGATAGCTGCCGGGGATCAGGCCGGCGATCGATCCGGTGATCAGGATCTTGCCGTCACGTCGCTCCGCCATCTGCCGCGCGACCTTCTGCAGCAGATAGGTCGTGCCAGTGACGTTGGTATCGATCACCCGCCGCCACTCGGCCGTATCCTGATCGATGAAGGCGTGGCCCAGCCCGCGCCCGGCATTGGCGACCAGCACGTCGATCTGTCGGCCGTGGGTCGCCGCAAGCAACTTGTCGTTGCCTTCGAAGGTCGAAAGATCGGCCTCTACCGCTTCGACCGCGGTGCCGCCGCTGCGCAATTCGCCCGCCGCCGCATCGATGCCATGTTCGTCGGCGACGAGCAGCAGGTCATAGCCGTCCTTCGCCGCCAGCTTCGCGATCTCCCTGCCGATGCCTGTAGAGGCACCGGTCACCACAGCCAATTTGCCTACCATCGTCCCGTCTCCTCGCCTCAGGCCGCTGCCGCCATCTCGGGCTTCAGCACGACCTTGGTGCATTCGTTCGGCTTGTCCTTGAACATCTTGTAGCCGTCGGGCGCCTGCTCCAGCGGCAGGCGGTGCGAGATGACGAACTCGGTATCGAGCTCGCCTTCGCCGATCATCTCGAACAGCTTGGGCAGGTACTTCTGGACATGGGTCTGGCCGGTCTTCACCTGCAGCCCCTTCTCCATCAACGCGCCGATCGGGAATTTGTCGACGAAGCCGCCATACACGCCCGGCAGCGAGACCTTCCCGCCCTTCCGGCAGGCGATGATCACCTGGCGCAGCACATGGGCGCGATCGGTACCCATGAAGGTCGAGACCTTCAGCTGATCGACGGCATTGTCGAGGAACATGCCGTGGCTTTCGAGACCCACCGCGTCGATGCAGGCGTCGGGGCCGACGCCGCCGGTCATCTCCATCAGCGCGTGGTAGGTGTCGGTCTCCGAATAATTGATCGTCTCTGCCCCGAAACCCTTGGCGAGCTCCAGGCGATGCGGGAAGTGGTCGATCGCGATCACCCGATGCGCGCCCTGCTTGAACGCGGACTGGACGGCGAACAGGCCGACGGGGCCGCAGCCCCATACCGCCACGGTATCGCCATGCTCGATGTCGCAATTCTCCGCCGCCATCCAGCCGGTCGGCAGGATGTCGGTCAGGAACAATACCTTGTCGTCCTCCAGTCCGTCAGGAATGACGAGCGGCCCGACATCGGAGAACGGCACGCGCGCATATTCCGCCTGGCCGCCGGGGTAGCCGCCGGTCAAATGCGAATAGCCGAACAGGCCGCTCATCGGATGGCCATAGAGCTCCTGCCCCATATCGGCGTTCTCGGCCGGGATGGAGTTGGCGCAGCACGAATATTGCTGCTTCTCGCAAAAGAAGCACGAGCCGCACGAGATGGTGAACGGCACCACCACGCGCTGGCCCTTCTTCAGGGTGCTGCCGGGGCCGGTCTCGACCACCTCGCCCATGAATTCATGGCCCAGTATGTCGCCCGCCTGCAACGTCGGGATCATCGCGTCGTACAGGTGCAGGTCCGACCCGCAGATCGCGGTCGACGTGATCTTGATGATCGCGTCGCGGGGATTGATGATTTCGGGATCAGGAT
>JBQCHA010000191.1:0-22190 GCA_051955175.1 Sphingomonas sp. | reverse complement strand
TCCGCTCGGGATAGACGACCAGCTTGTCGATCACGCCGGTAAGCCGCGCCAGCGCGAAATCGAGCGTGATGGTGGCATCGGGGCCGATGAACCGCTCGACCGACGAGTGCGAAATGTCCCGCTCATGCCACAGCGCCACATTCTCCAGCGCAGGCGTGACATAGCCGCGCACCATCCGCGCGAGCCCGGTCAAATTCTCGCTCAGCACCGGGTTGCGCTTGTGCGGCATCGCCGAGGAGCCCTTCTGGCCGGCCGTGAACGGCTCCTCCGCCTCCAGCACCTCGGTGCGCTGCAGGTGACGGACCTCGGTTGCCAGCCGCTCGATCGACGAGGCGATCACGCCGAGCGTCGCGAAGAACATCGCGTGGCGGTCGCGCGGGATGACCTGGGTCGAGACCGGCTCGACAGTCAGCCCCATCTTCTCGGCGACATGCGCTTCGACGCGCGGATCGATATTGGCGAAGGTGCCGACCGCACCGGAGATCGCGCAGGTGGCGACATCCGCCCGCGCCGCCTTCAGCCGCGCGCGGTTGCGGTCGAATTCGGCATAGGCCTGGGCGAGCTTCAGGCCGAAGGTGGTCGGCTCGGCATGGATGCCGTGGCTGCGGCCGATCGTCGGCGTGTATTTATGCTCCATCGCGCGGCGCTTGATCGCAGCGAGCAGCTGGTCGAGATCCTCCAGCAGCATGTCCGCGGCACGCGCCAGCTGCACCGCCAGGCAGGTGTCGAGCACGTCGGACGAGGTCATGCCCTGGTGCATGAACCGCGCCGGCTCGCCGACATGTTCGGCGACGTTGGTCAGGAAGGCGATGACGTCGTGCTTCACCTCGGCCTCGATCGCGTCGATCCGCTCGACTTCGAACGCGCCCTTCTCCCAGATCGCCTGGGCGGCTTCCTTGGGAACCACGCCCAACTCGGCGAGGGCGTCGGTGGCATGGGCCTCGATCTCGAACCAGATGCGGAAGCGGCTTTCCGGCGTCCAGATGTCGGTCATCGCCGGCCGGGCGTAGCGGGGTACCATCGGGAATGTCCTTGATCGTGGCGGGGCAAGTCGTCGCAAATCCGGAACGGCGTTGCGGCGAGACGCGCGGTAGCAGGGATGAGATGCGGCTTCAAATCCGCGGCGCTTGCACCCGCCGCAGCTTTGTGATGCTTGGTCGCACGAGCGCGGGAATTTCCGGTCCATGGGCGTCGCGACGGCCGTCCGGGACCAGCGATACGCCCCCCTTGTCGAAGAGTGCTTCCGTAGGTCGCTACGAAGGCAACTGCCTCTTCGACCGGCCGCCGGATCGCCCCCCGGTCCGGCGGCCGTCTCGCGCTCAGATCAATCCCATCGCGCGCAGGCTGGCATGGCCGCTGGTGCCGACGATGACATGATCGTGGACAATGATGTTCAGCCGCTTGCCGGCCTCGGCGATCGCGCGGGTCAGGTCGATGTCGGCGCGGCTCGGTGACGGATCGCCGCTCGGGTGGTTGTGGACCAGGATCAGCGCCGCCGAGCCCAGATCGATCGCGCGGCGGATCACCTCGCGCACATGCACCGCCGCCTCGTCGATCGACCCGCGGCTGATCTCCTCGTCGCGGATCAGCATGTTGCGGGTGTTGAGATGCAGCACGCGCACGCGCTCGATCGTGTGGTGCGCCATGTCGGCGCGCAGATAGTCGAGCAGCGCCTGCCAGTTCGCCAGCACCGGCTTTTCCGCCACATCGGCGCGTAGCAGGCGCAGCGCCGTGGCATGGACCACGCGGATCGCCGCGATCGACATCTCGCCCATGCCCTCGACCCGCTTCAGCGCCGCGGGATCGGCCGCCATCAGCCCGCCCAGGCCGCCGAATTCGGCGAGCAGGCGCTTGGCGAGCGGCTTGGTATCCTGCCGGCGGATCACCAGCGCCAGCAGATATTCGATCAGTTCGTGGTCGAGCAGCCCGTCGCCGCCGCTGTCGATCAGCCGCTGGCGCAGGCGGGCGCGGTGGCCGGCGTTGGGATCGGGCGCGGTCATCGGGATGTTGGCTTACGGCGGCCATCGCGCGCATGCAATTGCGCTGCCGTTCATCTTCCCTATGCTTTGGCCGCGCTAAGACACCGCGATCGGCGATGTGAAGGAGAGACCCACCGCGTGACGGCTGCGAGCGAGGACCTGCCCGAGGCCGAGTTGCGCGTGGACGAGGCGACCCCTCGGCGGCATCGGCTCGGCCGTTGGCTGGGCGGCGCCGCGCTGGTGGCGGTGGTCGCGGTGTGCGGCGTGTGGGTCGAGCGCAAGCCGATCGCCAGCCATTATGTCGATGCGACGCTGGCGCGCGACCAGGTGCCGGCGCGCTATCGCATCGCCGATCTGGGGCTCGGGCGGCAGCGGCTGACCGACGTCGTGATCGGCGATCCGGCGCATCCCGACCTCGTCGCCGACTGGCTGGAGGTGCATACCACCATGGGCTTCCACGGCGTCCATGTGACCGGCGTCAGCGGGGGCCACGTGCGGCTGCGCGGGCGGCTGGTCGACGGCCATCTGTCGCTTGGTACGCTCGACCGGCTGCTGCCGCCGCCGTCGGGCAAGCCGTTCGCCCTGCCGTCGATCACCGCCAACGTGCAGGATGCGCGGATGCGGCTGGAGACGCCCTATGGCGTGGTGGGGATCAAGGCGACCGGCAGCGGGCGGCTCGACAACGGCTTCAGCGGCCAGGTCGCGGCGATATCGGATGCGCTGCAGTTCGGCGGCTGCCGGATCGACCGCGCTGCGGCGACCGTCGCCATCCACATCGCCGACGCACGGCCGACGATCACCGGGCCGCTGCGTGCCGGCGCGGTGCAATGCGCCGGCATGGCCGCTCGGCACCTGATGGCTGATGTCGACGCCACGCTGGGCGACCGGCTCGACCGGTGGCAGGGCAAGGCGGTGCTGGCGCTGGGCGAGGCCCGGCGCGGCGCCACGCGCGTGGCCGATGTCGGCGGCACGATCGATTTCACCGGCTCGCCCGAACGGACCAGCGGCACCGTCGACCTGACCAGCGGCGCATTCCGGACGCCGGCTGCCGACGGAGCGGTGCTGCACCTGTCGGGCGGCTATCGCGTCGAGGACAATTTTCTGGGCTTCCAGGGCGCGGCGCGGGCGAGCGATGCGCGGCTGTCCCCGGGGTGGCTCGACCGCATCGGCGGATTGGCCGGCGCCGGGCAGGGGACGCCATTGGCGCCGCTCGCGATCAAGCTGGCGAAGGCCGGCGCGGCGGCGGCGCGCAACTTCGACATCGACGCCGACATCGATGCGCTGCAGTCGAAGGGGCTTGGCCGGGTCGGCGTGACGCGGCTGGTCGTCTCCACCGCGAGCGGCGCCGAAGCGACGCTGACCAGCGGCGAGGGTATTCAATACGGCTGGCCCCATGACGGCCTGCACATCGACGGCATGCTGGCGGTTTCCGGCGGCGAGCTTCCCGAAGCGGTGGTTCGCCTGTCGCAGGATCATGCCGGCGCGCCGGTCAACGGCAGCGCGATCATCCGCCCCTATGCCGCCGGCGGGGCGCGGCTGGCGCTGAGCCCGGTGCAGTTCGCGGCCAGCCCGTCGGGCAAGACGCGCTTCGCCACGACCGTCAGCCTGTCGGGGCCGCTTGGCGCGGACGGTCGGCTCGACGACGCGCGGATGGCGGTGACCGGGCTCTGGGACGGTCACCAGCGCGTGTTGATCGATCCCGCCTGTGTGCCGCTCAGTTTCCAGCATCTCAAGCTCTCCGGCCTCGTGCTAGGCGCGACGCAGCTGCGCCTGTGTCCACAGGGGCCGGCGCTGCTGGCGATCGACGGCGCGCGCGTGACCGCCGGCGCCCGGCTCGCGGCGACGCATCTGCAGGGCGCACTGGGCTCGACGCCACTCGACATCACCGCCGGCGGCGGGACGCTGGCGCTTGGCGACCGCGGCTTCGCGCTCGACGATCTCGCGGTGCGGCTGGGCGGCGAGGGGCGCGTCACCCGGCTCGACTTCGCCAGGCTCGATGGACGGCTGGGTACCGCGGCCGTTGCCGGGCGGTTCAGCGGCGGCGGCGGGCAGATCGCCAACGTGCCGCTGATCCTGTCGAAGGCGGCCGGCAACTGGACGTTCGATGGCGGCAGGCTGGCGCTGAACGGTGATGTGACCGTCTCCGACGCCGCCGATCAGCCGCGCTTCAACCCGCTGGTCAGCCATGATGTCGCGCTGGCGCTCGCCGACGGCCGCATCACCGCGAATGCGACGCTGCAGGCGCCGAAGAACGGCGCGAAGGTCGCCGACGTGACGCTGGTGCATGATCTCGCCGCCGGCGCCGGTCGCGCCGACCTGGCGGTGCCGGGCATCACCTTCGGCAAGGATTTCCAGCCCGACGCGCTGACGCCGCTGACGCTCGGCGTGATCGCCGACGTGAACGGCAGCGTGAGCGGCGACGCGCACATCGCCTGGTCGCCCGACGGCGTCACCAGCACCGGCACCTTCTCGACGAAGGGCACCAATCTGGCGGCCGCGTTCGGTCCGGTGACGGGTCTTTCCACGACAGTGCACTTCACCGACCTGCTCAACATGGTCAGCGCGCCCGATCAGGTGGCGACGGTCGACGAGATCAACCCCGGCGTGGCGGTCGAGGATGGCGTGGTACATTATCGGCTGCTGTCGAGCACCAGCGTGAAGGTGGACGGCGCCCGCTGGCCGTTCTCCGGCGGCACGCTGACGCTCGACCCGACGCTGCTCGATTTTTCGGGTGGCCAGCCGAAGCGGCTGACGTTCCGCATCGACGGCATGGACACGGCGCAATTCATCCAGAAGTTCGATTTCAAGAATATCGACGCGACCGGCACGTTCGACGGCGTGTTGCCGATGGTGTTCGACGTGAACGGCGGTCGCATCGAGCACGGCACGCTGAAGGCGCGTACGGGCGGCACGCTAGCCTATGTCGGCGGCGTGTCGCAAAAGGACCTCGGCACCTGGGGCAACATGGCGTTCGAGGCGCTGAAGGCGCTGAAGTACGACAGCCTCGACGTCACGCTCGACGGCCCGCTGGCCGGCGAGATGGTGACGCAGGTGCACTTCGCCGGAATCAAGCAGGGCAAGGGCACGCACACCAACTTCCTGGTCAAGCGGCTGATGCGCCTGCCGTTCGTGTTCAACGTCACGATCCGCGCGCCGTTCCGCCAGCTGATCAGCTCGGCGCAATCGATCTACGATCCCAACCAGCTGCCTAGCGGCAAGCTCGACGAGCTGATCCGCGCGGAAAAGCAGCGCGATGCGGCTGCGCCCGCCAAACCGACCATTCAGGCCCCCGAAAGCGAGACTGTGCAATGAAACGACCGGGATTGACGAACGGCGGGATGTTCCCGACGACGAGGCCCATGAGGAGTATCGCCATCGTGGCGCTGATCGGCGCGAACGGATTGCTGGGCGGATGCGTCACCGTGAACGCGCCGACCAAACCGATCCAGATCGATCTCAACATCAACGTCACCCAGCAGGTGGTGTATCGGCTGGATAACGAGGCGAAATCGCTGATCCAGCAGAATCCGGGGATTTTCTGATGAAACAGGGCAAGTTCATTCTTTCGATCGCCGCCGCGGCGGCCATGGCGGCGGGGTTCGCCGGCAGCGCCCAGGCGCAGCGCAACCCGGCCTATCAGCAGGCGCGCAGCCAGGGGCTGATCGGCGAAAAGCCCGACGGCTATCTCGGCATCGTGGGCAGCGGCACGCCCGAGCTGCAGAAGATCGTCAACGACATCAACATCCAGCGCCGCGCCGCCTATACCAAGGCGGCGGCCGCGCAGGGCGCCACGGTCGAGGATTTCGCCTTCACCTCGGCCTGCAACCTGATCGCGAACGAATCCGCGGGCGAGAAGTACATGACGCCCGGTGGCCAGTGGAAGACGCGCGGCAGCGGCGCGCCGGAACGCGATTCGCGCTGCCCCTGAATGGCTGCCGCGGCGCCTGAAGGCAGGAGTCGCGCCGGGTATCGGCGCCGCGGTTGACTTGATTTGCCGGGTTACCTAGACGGGTGCCAACGGCAGCCCGCGTGCTGCTCGGGGCTTGTGCGTCGCCGGCATTGCGTCTGGCGGCGTTTGCATATCAGGGTAATTACGTTTTTGTCGACGACCGCCAGACCAGTTCCGACGATCTCGATGCGCGCATCGCCAAGGCGAAGAAAGCGCACGAAGCGCCGATGACGCGCCGCGAAGGTGCCGCCGAAAGCAAGGGCTGGGCGGTCGGCATCGAATTTGTCGGTGCGGTGCTGGTCGGTGCGCTGATCGGTTTCCTGCTCGATCAGTGGCTCGGCACGACGCCGTGGCTGATGATCGTGTTCCTGCTGCTCGGTTTCGGTGCGGGGCTTCGCCGCGCAATGGCGACGTCCAAGCAGTTCGACACCGATCCGACCAACGACGCGCGATAGGGTTCGACCGATCATGGCCGCCGGCAACAATCCGATGGAACAGTTCGCGATCCGGGTGCTGCACCCGATCCACCCGACGCCGGGTGTCGACCTGTCCTTCACCAATTCCTCGCTCTGGATGCTGATCGCGCTCGCCGTGGTCGCCATCTTCCTCTATGCCGGCACCCTCAGCCCGAAGCTGGTGCCGAGCCGCATGCAGGCGGCCGTGGAATATGTCTACGGCTTCGTCGTCGGCATGCTCGACGAGAATGTCGGGCCGGGCGGGCGCCGCTTCGTGCCCTTGATCTTCTCGGTGTTCATCTTCGTGCTGGCGCTCAACATCCTGGGGCTGATCCCCTGGGTGGGCGCGTTCACGCCGACCAGCCACGTCGCCGTCACGCTGGCGCTGGCGCTGATCGTGTTCATCATCGTGTGCTTCGTCGGCTTCTGGAAGCACGGGCTGCACTTCTTCAGCCTGTTCCTGCCGAAGGGCATGAACCCGTTCCTGGCGATCGTGATCGTGCCGATCGAGGTCGTGTCGTTCCTGGCGCGTCCGTTCACGCTGGCGATCCGACTGTTCGCCAACATGACGGCCGGCCACGTGCTGCTGAAGGTGTTCGGCACCTTCGTCGTGGCGCTGGGCTCGTTCGGGGCGCTGCCCTATGTGTTCGGCATCCTGCCGCTGGCGGTCAACGTGGCGCTCGCCGCGCTGGAACTGCTGATCGCGGTCATCCAGGCCTATGTTTTCGCTCTCCTTGCGTCGATCTATCTGAACGACGCGGTCAACCTCCACTAAAACCATACAATACGCAGAAGGATAGAATCATGGATCCAGCAGCAGCCAAGCTCATCGGTGCCGGTCTCGCCGCGATCGGCGCCGGCCTTGCCGCCATCGGCGTCGGCTACATCTTCGGTAGCCACCTGCAGGGCGCGTTCCGCAACCCGGACGCCGAAGGCCGCGTGTCCGGTCGCCTGTTCCTGGGCTTCGCCGTGGCCGAGGCGCTCGGCCTCATCGCCGCGGTCGTCTCGCTCTACCTCGCCTTCGCGGGCTGAGCACCAAGCGGCCCAACGCGTCGAGAGTCTGACCGATGCCTCAATTTGAACTCGCCAACTTCGTGCCGCAAATGGCGTGGCTCGTTATCACCTTCGCGATCCTGTTCTTCGCGATCGTGCTGCCGACGCTGCCCCGGCTGGGGCGCGTGGTTGACGCGCGCGAGAACAAGGTGACCGGCGACATCGACGCGGCGGCCGCGGCCAAGGCCGAAGCCGATCGCGTCACCGCCGATTGCGAGGCCTCGCTGACCGAGGCGCGAGCACAGGCGCGTGCCCGGCTTGAATCGACCCGCGCGTCGGCCGCCGCGTCGCTGACCGAGCAGCTTGCCCGGTCGCACGCGGAGCTCGACGCCAAGGTCGAAGCGGCGACCGCCTCGCTCGCCGCGGCGCGGGCGCAGGCGATGACCGAGATCGAGCGCGTGGCAGCCGACGCCGCCGCCGATGCGGTCGAGAAGCTGACGGGCTCGCGCCCGGATGCGACGGTCGCCACCGGTGCGGTCAAGGCGGCATTGGCCGAAGGAGCGGCGCGATGAGCATTCTGGCCCTTCTCGCCGCCGGCACCGCCACGGCGGGTGCCGAGCATGAAGCGACCCTGCTCGGCTTCAACGCCGAAGACTGGGTCTATGTCAGCCTGACGATCTTCCTGATCGGGCTGATCTGGTTCGGCCGCGCGCACCATCGCATCCGCGATGCGCTCGACGCCAAGATCGCCGAAGTCCGCCGCGATCTCGACGAAGCGGCGCGGCTGCGCGCCGAGGCCGAGGCGTTGCTCGCCGACGCCAAACGCCGTCACCAGGCCGGTGACGATTCGGCTGCCGCGATCATCGCCCAGGCCGAGGAAGAGGCTCGCGAGATGCTCGAGGAAGCCGAAGCCGACTCGGCCGAGCTGATGAAGCGTCGCGCGGCGATGGCGGAGGACAAGATCGCCGCCGCCGAGCGCCAGGCGATCGCCGAGGTTCGCGCCAGCGCCGCCGCGGCGGCCGCCCGCGCTGCCGAGGACATCATCACCGCGCGTCACGATGCCGCCGCCGACCGTGCCTTGGTCGACCGCACCATCGCCGGGCTCGCCCGCCCCAACTGAGCACGCGGGCAGGGCTACCGGCCCGCCCGCCCGCCAATCCAGAACATCCTTCGGCACCGACGTGCCGAAGGCGGTCAGCGCCGCCGTCTCTTTCGGGTTTCCGGCTCGCGGCGCTCGTTGTTCCGAGCCCGTGGGAGGTCCCATGTACTGGCTCATCCTGGCCGTCGCGGTCGTCACCGAAATCAGCTGGGCGCTCAGCCTCAAATGGGCGGCGACGCTGGGCACCTGGAGCGCGTCGAGCGTCCCGATCGTGCTGTCGTTCGTCAATATGGGGCTGCTGGCGCTCGCCATGCGCGGGCTGCCGGCGGGCACCGCTTATGCTGTCTGGACCGGTTGCGGCGCGATCGGCGTGATCATCGGCGGTGTGGTGCTGTTCGGCGATCGCGTCAGCGTCGTGCAGGCCGCGTTCATGGCCGTTACGGTAATCGGTATCGTGGGTACCAAGCTGTTTTCCAGCACATGACGGCTTGGTGCCCACGCGCCGCTCCGATAGGGTGCGGCACCCGAGATTAGAAAGGCTTTGCCGATGAAATCCGCCCTGTTCGCCGCCGGCCTGCTGCTCCTCGCGCCCGGCGCTGCCGTCGCCGCCGCGCAGGACGATGCCGCCCCGGCGGCACCGGTGATCAACGCGCATTACACGCTCGACACGCCGATCAAGATCCTCGTCGCCGATCCCAACGCCAAGGCGGTGCTCGACAAGGACCTGCCGGGCCTCAGCAGCGACGACAACCTGCCGAAGTTCGAGGACAAGAGCCTGCGCCAGCTGCAGCCGATGACTGGCGGCCAGCTGACCGATGCGCTGCTGGAAAAGACCGGGAGCGACCTGGCCGCGATCGGTGGCGACGCCCCGGCGGTGGCGCCAGCCGTGCCGACGGCTTCTGGCAGCGATTCGCCGCGGACCGCCGATCAGACCGGCCGCTGACGCTCAGAATCGTCGAGTGATGCCAGCGATCAGCTCGATCTGCGGCGTCGCGCGCGTCAACCCGGCATAGCTCGCCAGATCGAGCTGCAAGTTGCTGCGCGGCTGCCAGGCCAGGGTCAGATCGGCGGTCGCCAGTGTGCGGCGGCCAGCGGGATCGTTGTCGCGCTCGGCCCAGAATTCGCCGCCAATGGAGACGGCATCGCTCACCTTGTCAGTCAGTGCGACGGCCTCGGTATAGGCGAGGTGGCGCCCGTCGCCATTCTGGTCGGCCGCGGCGGACACCGTCGGTGAGACCTCGAGCGACCATCTGTTCGATAGCGGCACGTCCATCGGTACGGTGAGGTCGACTGACCAGGTACCTTGGCTCACCGCCCGCGCGCCGACCGGCAGCGTCAGCGAAGGCAGCAATGCGATCGATACGCCGTCGTCACCGCCGTCGACCGCGCGCCACTTCGCCGACAGCGCGGCATCGCCGAAGCCGTCGGCAAGGGCGGCGCCGGTTGCGTTGCGCGTGCGGTCATGCTCGTAAGCGGTGAAGCTGCCGCGCACCTCCAGGCCGTCGGCAACGCCGACGCGTAGCAGTGAATCGCCGAACAGCGCATCGTCCTCGCGCGAATCGCCGCGATCGGTGCGGCTCCAATCGCCGAGGCTGGTTTCGATCTGGACTTTGCCCAGACCGACCACGCACGACGGCGTCGCCTGGCCGGGCCGATCGGCGCACAGATCCTCTGCGTGGACGGGCAGCGCGATCAGGGCGCCGGCGAAGAGAGCGAGACGGGCGCGAATCATGGCTTGTCATGGGCCAAGGGCGTTGGCGGTCAATCAACTGGATCACGGTCGTTCGAATCCCTAGATCGAGCGTATGCCCCCCAGCAAAGCCGATCGTCCCGACCAGCCCAATGCCGCCTCCCGCTTCAACGAGGAGAAGGCGACCTACACCGTTCGCGGGTCGCAGCCCGATCTCGAGGCCGGGGTGGCCGCGATCCGCAACGTGCTGAAGACACTGCCGGCGCGGCCCGGCGTCTATCGCATGCACGACGCGCGCGGCGATGTGCTCTACGTCGGCAAGGCGCGCGCGCTGAAGAACCGCGTCACCAACTATACGCAGGTCGAGCGGCTGTCGAAGCGGCTGCAGCGCATGGTCGCGCAGACCCGGTCGATGACCATCGTCACCACCAACAACGAGGCGGAAGCGCTGCTGCTCGAGGCGCAGCTGATCAAGCGGTACCGGCCGCCATACAACGTGCTGCTGCGCGACGACAAAAGCTTCCCGTTCATCCTCCTGCGCGCCGACCACGATTTCCCGCGCATCCAGAAGCATCGTGGCGCCCGGCGGGCGAAGGGAAATTACTACGGGCCATTCGCCAGTGCCGGCAGCGTCAACAACACACTGAACGCGCTGCAGAAGCTGTTCCTGCTCAGAAGCTGCACCGACGGCTTCTTCAAGACGCGCGACCGGCCGTGCCTGCTCTACCAGATCAAGCGCTGCTCGGCGCCGTGCGTCGGACGGATCGGCACGGAGGATTATGCCGAGTTGGTCGACGACGCCAAGCGCTTCCTCGCCGGCAAGTCGACCGATGTGCAGGCCAAGCTCGGCGCGCAGATGCAGGCGGCTTCGGAAGCGATGGACTTCGAGCTTGCCGCGGTGCTGCGCGACCGGCTGAAGGCGCTGACCTTCATCCAGGGCAGCCAGGCGATCAACGCCGAAGGGATGGGCGACGCCGACATCTTCGCGATGGCGTGCAAGGAAGGCGTGATCGGCATCCAGGCGTTCTTCATTCGCGGCGGACAGAATTGGGGGCACCGCAGCTTCTTCCCCGCGCACACCGCCGACGTGCCCGAAGAGGAGGTGCTGGTGAGCTTCCTCACGCAGTTCTACGAGGAGGTGCCGCCGCCCAGGACGATCTTCGTCGATCGCGAACTGGGTGAGGCGGCCCTGCTCGGCGAAGCGCTGGGCGAGCGAGCGGGCTACAAGGTCGCGCTGTCGGTGCCGCAGCGCGGCACGCGGCGGCGGCTGATCGACCAGGCGCGGCGCAATGCCGAGGAGGCGCTCGACCGGCGGCTCGCCGAGAGCACGACGCAGGCGAAGCTGCTGCGCGAGGTCGCCGACCTGTTCGAGCTGGGCGAGCCGCCCGACCGCATCGAGGTCTATGACAACAGCCACATCCAGGGCACCAACGCGCTGGGTGCGATGATCGTCGCCGGGCCGGAGGGCTTCCGCAAGGGCCAGTATCGCAAGTTCAACATCCGTCAGGCCGCGACCGACGACGATTTCGCGATGATGCGGGAGGTGTTCCAGCGCCGCTTCGCCCGCGCGCAGACCGAGGATCCCGATCGCGACGGCGGCATGTGGCCCGATCTGGTGCTGATCGACGGCGGCCGGGGGCAATTGAACGCGGCCAAGGCGGTGCTGGAGGATATGGGCATCGAGGATGTGTGTCTGGTCGGTGTCGCCAAGGGGCCGCATCACGGGCGCGAGGGGCGCGAGGTGTTCCACCTGATGGACGGGCGCGAGTTGACGCTGCCGGTCAATTCACCGGTATTGTTCTACTTGCAGCGGCTACGCGACGAGGTGCACCGTTTCGTGATCGGCGCGCATCGCGACAAGCGGGCGAAGGCGATCGGCGCCTCTCCGCTCGACGAGGTGCCCGGCATCGGACCGGCGCGCAAGAAGGCGCTGCTGATGCACTTCGGCACGGCGCGCGCGGTACGCAATGCGAGCCTCGACGACCTGCAACGCGCGCCGGGCGTCAGCAAGGCGGTCGCGCAGCAGGTGTATGATTTCTACCACGCGCGGTAGGGTGGGGAGATCGCCCTCCTAGTGTCTAAGTAGACACGCGCACCAGCAGCGCCACCAGCCCGATCAGCGCCACGCCCATCTGCGGCGGGCGGAGCTGGGCGAAGAAGGCCGGCGCCTCGCCGCGGCGGGCGGCGGGCGGGTCCAACAGGGCGATGCTGCCATAGCCGACCACCAGCAGCGGGAAGGCGATCAGCGGCGCGACCAGCAGCGCCGCGCAACCGAGCAGGAACAGCCACACCATCGTGGCGATCTGCGCCGGCCGTGGCCCGCCGCCGGTGAAGAAGCTCAGTCCTCGTCGGACGCCGGCGAGGAACACCAGCAGGACCCCGCCCCAACCCTGCGCCACCGCCAAGGCTATCGCCGGCCATGGCGGCGGCGCCAGCCACGCGACGAGCGCGAGCAGCGGGAAGCCCAGCATCGGTCCATATCCCAGGATCAGGCTGAGCGGCGGAATTCGGGTTGCACCGGCCATGGCGCGGCTAACGGCCGGTGGGCCGTAACGGTTGCGTGACGGAGCCCGGATTTCCATGTGGGCGGCGTGGGGGCAGGGCAGGGGGTGGCGGAACCGGGGCCTGTGCCATGCGCTTCTGGGTACTATCGCTTTCCATGCAGGAGATGACCATGCCGCGCTTCGCCGATCGTTCGTTTCTGGTCACCGGCGGCACCTCGGGCATCGGCCAGGCGACGGCGAGGCGGCTGATCGCGGAGGGTGCGCGGGTGCTCGTCACCGGGCACAGCGAAGCGCATATCGTCGCGACGCGCGAGGCGCTGCCCGGCGCCGAGGTCATCAAGAACGACGCCAGCGACGCCAATGCCGTCGGGGCGCTTGCCGAGGCGGTGCGCGGCTTCTCGCCCGACGGACTCGATGGCGCGTTCCTCAATGCCGGCTTCGGCGCCTTCGCTAAGCTGGGCGAGATCGACGCCCAGGAGGTCGACCGCCACATCAACCTCAACCTGCGCGGGCCGTTGCTGCAATCGCAGGCGCTGGCGCCGCTGATCAAGGATGGCGGCGCGCTGCTGCTGATCGGATCGGCGACGGTCGGCGGCGGGCGCGCCGATGCGCTGGTCTATTCGGCGTCGAAGGCGGCGGTGCGCCAGGCGGCGCGCAGCCTCGCCACCGAGCTCGCGCCGCGCCGCATCCGCGTCAACGTCATCGCGCCCGGCGCCACCGAAACCGAATTCCATGCGCGCGGCGGGATGAGCGAGGAGGAAATCGCCGAGTATCGCAAGAAGGTCGCCGGCATGGTGCCGCTCGGCCGCCTGGGCAAGCCGGAGGATGCCGCGGCGGTGGCGTGCTTCCTGCTGTCCGACGATGCCGCCTATGTCACCGGCTCCGAATATCGCGTAGACGGCGGCTTGAGCATGGCCTGACGGAGACTGCCGGGGAATGACGATCGTTCGCTGGGCGCTGACCGCCCTGTTGTTCGCGGTGGTGGCGCTGGGTTTGGCGGTGACCATCGTGCCGCGCTTCCTCGACCGCGTCTATTATCGCGGGCCGGCAAGCGACCATTTCGATGGCGAGCGCTTCTTCAACCCCGATGGCGCCGACGTATCGGGCCCACCGGGGGGGCAGAGCCGCGGCGGGTTCCTGTGGCGCTATCTCACCAATCGCGACAAGCGCCCGGCCTGGCCAGAGCGTGTCGCCGTCGACCAGAGCGTCCCTCCGGCGCACGTCGAGGGGACGGCGATGACCGTCACCTGGGTCGGCCACGCCACGGTGCTGGTGCAGACCGAGGGGCTCAACATCCTGACCGATCCGGTGTGGAGCGAGAATGCCGGGCCGTTCGGGCTGGGGCCCAAGCGCGTGGCCGAGCCCGGCATCGCCTTTGACAAGCTGCCGAAGATCGATGTCGTGCTGCTCAGCCACAATCACTACGATCACATGGATTTGGCGACGCTCAAGCGGCTGTGGCGGCGCGACAAGCCGTTGGTCGTCACCAGCCTGGGCAATGACAGCATCCTGCGCCAGGCGAGCGTTCCCGCCACCGCGCTCGATTGGGGCGGGCGGGTGACGGTGAAGCCGGGGGTCGAGGTGGTGGTGACGCGCGCGCATCATTGGTCGAGCCGGTGGTTCACCGATCGCAATCGTGCCCTGTGGTCGGGCTTCGCCGTGGTGATGCCGGGCGGCAATCTGTTCTATTCGGGCGACACGGGCGCGGGCGACCTCAGCTGGGTCGATGAGGCGCGGGCATTGGGTCCGATCCGGCTGGCGCTGCTGCCGATCGGTGCGTTCCGCTTCACGCCGGGGCAGATGGCGATCGGCGCGCATATCGGGCCGGTCGATGCGGTGGAAATCTTCCACCGGCTCGGCGCCGCGCAGGCGATCCCGGTCCATTGGGGCACGTTCCGGCTGTCGTACGAGGCGTATGACACGCCGCCGAAGCTGCTGGAAGCGACGATGCTGTGTGCCGGGCTCGATCCTGCGCGCTTCGCCGCGGTGGAGATCGGTGCGCCGATCGAGGTACCGGTCTACGCGGCGGCGCCGGAGCGTCCGGTCGTGTCGCGGACGGCGCTGTTGCAGTGCCTGGATACGCCGGCGGTGCGGGCGCTGCGGTAGCCAAGGCTACCGCCTTCTCCGGTCACCCTCACCCTTCCGCGCCTTCGGCGCTCCCTCCCTCTCCCAGCGGGAGAGGGATTTCAGTGCGTCCGCTCCGTTGCTCCCTCTCCCGCTGGGAAGGGTGAGGGCGAGCAGTTGAAGCGGGTTAGTGAACGGTAGCCGCCTGATCCACCCCCGCGGCATGCGTCCGTGCCCGAGCCGCGCCCAGCGCGAACAGGAACAGCACGGCGTAGCATACCAGTGGCACGACCAGCGCCGTAGCGTAGTTGGTCACGTCCGCCACCTTGCCGACCAGCAGCGGCACGAACGCGCCGCCGATGATTGCCATGCACAGGAAGCCGGAGGTCGCCTCGGTGCTCGCGGTCGAGCGCTCCAGCGTCAGCGTGAAGATCACCGGGAACATGATCGAGTTGAACAGGCCGATGGCGAGCGCTGCCCAGCCCGCCGGCGCACCGCGGGTCAGTACGACGAACAGGCACAGCAGGCCGGCGATGACGGCGTTGATCGCGAGCAGCCGATAGGCCTTGACCCGCGTCAGCAGCGCCGAACCGACGAACCGGCCGACCATCGCGCCGCCCCAATAGAGGCTGACGTAGAAGCCCGCCTGTTGCAGCGAGATGCCCCAGATCGGGCGGCTGTTGAGGAACAGCGCCATCTGGCTGCCGATCGACACCTCGGCGCCGACATAGACGAAGATGGCGAGCCCGCCGAGCAGCGCCCAGCGCGAGGCGAACACCTGGCTCAGCGTTTCGGCGAAGCCGTGCGCGACGGCGAGCGGCGGCGCCGAGGCGGTGATCGTGCGGCGCATCATCCAGATGAACAGCGCGAGCAGCGCGAGCAACACGGCGATGATCAGGAAGGCGGTGTTGATCGAGCCCAGCGCGGCGGTGCGCGCGGCGGCAGTGAGTTGCTCGCCCGCCTTCACGTCGATGTCGCGCAGCAGCAGGCTGGCGCCGAGCAGCGGCCCCAGCACCGTACCGAGCGAATTGAACGCCTGGCTGAAGGTCAGCCGAAAGTGGCTGCGTTCCGGCGTGCCCAGGGCTGCGGCGAGCGGGTTGGCGGCGACCTGCAGGATGGTGATGCCGCTTGCCATGACGAACAGGCCGATCAGCACGCCGGCATAGGCGGCGGCGTCGGCGCCGATCAGCATGATGATGCAGGCGACGACCATCATCGCGATGGCGAGCACGATCGACGGCACGGCGCGCAGCCGCGCGACCAGGATCGCGGCGGGAATCGAGACGACACCATAGGCGATGAAGAAGGCGGAGGTGGAAATCTGCGCCTCGACATTGGTGAGGTCGAAGATGCTCTTCACCGCGGCGACCAGCGGGTCGACGATCGAGGTGATGAACCCCCAGGCGAAGAACAGCGTGGTGACCGACGCGAACGCCGCGCCCGCCGACTTGTTACGCTCCATGCTAACCTCTCCCTCCCTGGCCGCTACCGGGAAGGCACGGCCGATCGCGCATGTTGATGGCGCGCTGCCTTCCACAAGGCGCGAGGGCGGGCAACAGGAAATGTCGGAACGATGCGACAAATGCCGCGGGGGCGGGCGAGCGGCGGTGCGCTCTCCCGGTCAGTCCTCCTGCGCGACGCGGACCTTGAGGCCGTCGAGCGCGGCAGTGAAGGGGATCTGGCACGACAGGCGCGAGGTGGCGTCGCGATCCGACGAGGACTCGAGCAGATCGTCCTCGTCCTCGCTCATCGGTGGCAGTTTGTCCGCAAATTCCGGATCGACATGGACGTGGCAGGTCGCGCAGGAGCAGCAGCCGCCGCACAGCGCCAGGACCTCGTCGATGCCATTGTCCCGCAGGACCTCCATCACCGATAGGCCGGTCTCGCCCTCGATCTCGCGCACTTCCCCTTCGCGCGTCGTGACGATAACCTTGGGCATGTCGGTCTCCATGGGTGGACGAAAGCGCCGCCGCCATGCCTTCCCCCGCCGACGATAGCAAGGATCATCGCATGGGCCTGAGCGCCGAACAGCTTCGCACCGCGCTGGACGCGCTTGCCGCCGCCGAACCGGCCTTCGCCACGGCGCTGGCGCGCGTCGGCTATCCCGAACCGCGCATCCGAGAGCGCGGTTATGCCACGCTGCTGCGCACGATCATCGGGCAGCAGGTGAGCTTCAAGGCCGCGGCGGCGATCTGGACCAAGCTGGAGAGCGTGGTCGGCGATCTCGACGATCCGCAGTCGATCGCGCGCGCCAGCGACGAGGACCTGCGCGCGGCCGGCCTGTCGCGCCAGAAGGCGGCTTATGCCCGCAGCCTGGTCGAGGAAGTCACCACCGGACGGCTCGACCTCGCCAACTTGCCCGCAGACGACGAGGAGGCGATCGCTGCGCTGACGCGGATCAAGGGGATTGGTCGCTGGTCGGCGGAAATCTACCTGCTGTTCGCCGAGGGGCGCGGCGACATCTGGCCGGCGGGCGATCTCGCCGTGCAGATCGAGGTTGGGCGCATCCTGGGCGAACCCGAGCGGCCGAAGGAGAAATGGGTGCGCGAAATTGCCGAGGCGTGGCGACCGCACCGGGGCGCCGCGGCGATCTTTGCATGGCATCACTACAAGACCGAGGTGGTGTGACGGGGGCGGCGAGCCTGAAGTCACCCTCGCCCTTCCGCGCCTCCGGCGCTTCCTCCCTCTCCCAGCGGGAGAGGGAAGAGGCCCGCTCGGCGCAATTGAGCGGGAAGGGTGAGGGCGAGCCCACCGTCCGGACGCTATCCCTTAAAGCTCCCCGCGCTTCGCCATTTCCCTGATCCGGTCGCCTGTGCGGCACGCCACCGCCTGAATGGTCAGCGACGGGTTGACCCCGCCGACCGTCGGAAACACCGATCCGTCGCAGATCCACAGATTGGGGATGTCCCACGTGCGGCAATCGGCGTTGACCACGCTTGTCGCCGGATTGTCGCCCATCCGCGCGGTGCCGTTGAGGTGCGCGGTGTCGTTCATCTCCTTCCAACGCTCGGTGGCGCCGGTCGCTTCCAGGCTCTGGTCCATGAAGTCGACGGCGTGCTTGATCATCGCCTTCTCATTCTCGCGAAAGGCGAAGGTGATGCGGGGAATGCGCAGGCCGTATTGGTCGGTCTCGTCGGCAAGGGTGACGCGGTTGCGCTCGTCGGGCAGCACCTCGCCGACCATCTTCAACCCCACCGAGTGGTTGTTGCGGTTCATTTCCTCGATCAACTCGCGACCCCACAGGCCGCGGCCGCCAGCGAGCGACTTGGCCCAGGTGATCGGCAGCGGCCCCTGGCTCATGTAGCTCCAGCCGCCGAAATAATCCTTGCCGGCGTCCTGGTAATTCCAGTGTTCGGAAATCGCGAGGCTGGGCGGCCCCTTGTACGAGCGCACCTCGTCCTCGACCATGCCCCAGGTGGCCTGATTGAGCTGTACCATCAGGTTCTTGCCGACCAGCCCGGACGAATTGGCGAGGCCGTCGGGGAATTCGTCATTGGCCGAATTGAGCAGCAGCCGCGGCGTCTCGATCGCATAGCCGGCGACGACGACGTTCTTCGCCTTCTGAAACCGCCATTGGCCGTCACGATGATAATGGACGCCGGTCGCGCGGCCGTTCCTGGTTTCGATCCGGCCGACCATCGCCAGGTCGCGGATTTCCGCCCCCGCCTCGATCGCGCGCGGCAGCCAGGTGACCAGCACCGATTGCTTGGCGTTCGTCGAGCAGCCGGTCACGCAGAAGCCGCGATAGACACACGGATGCGCCTTGCCGCGCGGGGCGGACAGCGTCGCGATCGGCGTCTCGGTCCAGTCGATGCCCAGCGCCTCGGCCCCGCGGGCGAGATAGTCGCCCGCCGCGTTCAGCGGATGGGCGCGATAGGGATAGCGGCCGCGCTTCGGCCCCCACGGATAGCGCACCGGCCCCGCGATCTTCAGCATCTCCTCGACTTCGTCGTAATAGCGCCACATCTCCTGCCAGCCGATCGGCCAGTCGGCGCCGTAGCCGAGCTTGGTGCGCGTCAGGAAATGGTCGGGGCGGAAGCGCAGCGACACCATCGCGAAATGCACCGTCGAACCACCGACCGACTTGCCCGAGTTGTTCGAGCCCATCTTGAGCGGCGTTTCGCCGTCGACGATGCGTTCGTCGGTCCAATAGAGCTTGCTCTGGTGCTTCTCGTCGGAGGCGAAGTCTTCGAGCGGCCGCCAATAGGGACCGGCGTCCATCGCCACGACCGAGAAGCCGGCCTTGGCGAGCTTGTAGGCGAGCGTGCCGCCGCCGGCGCCGGTGCCGACGATGACGAAGTCGACCTCCTCCGTTTCCGCATATTCCCGCATCGGTACCCAGCCGCCGGGTGTGAAGACGTCCGGCGCACGGCCTGCGGTCGCGCGCGGCGTGGTTTCGGCATCAGCCGACATGGATGTTGCGCTCCTCCGCCGGGATCAGGTGGCCGTCGTGGCGCTCGGCGGCTTCCCAGCTGTCGCGGCGGTTGGCCTTGAGCCGGACGTAGCCGCGCGGCGCGGCGGGGCCGCCGAACCCCATCGCGCTCCACGCCGAGGGGTGGGCGTAATAAGCGGAGACGATGTCGGGGATCAGCCGCCAGCTCCAGAACAGCTCGGGCGGCAGGCCGTGCCATGCGGCAGCCTTGGTATCGCCGCTCTGGATCGCCCGGAGGACCTCATCGGCCTGATCGCCGTCGAGCACGACGAAGGCATGGCCGAACCGCGCCTGCGCCTCCGCCTCGATCGCGTCGAGGCCGCGTTCCCATGCCTCGCGCACCTGCGGCAGGGCGTGGTGGCGATAGCCGTCGGAAGCGTTCGCCATGATCTTGTGCAGGACGAGCGCCGCCGCGTTGGTCGGGGGACGATGCTCCGGCTGCGGCACGATACGATCGACCACGCGGCGCAGCGTCGCGCGCTGTTCGGGGGTGAGCACCTCCGGCTCCTCGGTGGCGATGCGCTCGTCGACGACCTTGCGCGTCTGCGGGTTCCAGCTCGCGGTGTCGCGCTTGGCGAGCACGTCATAATCGGGAAAGCGGTCTATCATTGCTGTTCGCGTCTCTCTTTGCTCATTTTCATCAGCATCAGCGCGCCGAGCCCGGCGATCGCCAGCCCGGTGAACGCCGGCGGGGCGGGGAGCGGCGGGCCGGCCAGGATGTTCTGTCGCCAGTTCCGCCAGCCGCCCATGTTGCGGGAGATGCCATAGGCGTGGAAACCGACGCCGATCAGGCCCATCACCGCCGTCGCGCCGAGCAGCACAGTGGTCGCCTGGCGCGGCTTATCCTCCGCGACGTCGCGCAGCAGCGACACCGCCGCGATCGGCGGCAGCGTGATCGGTAGCCACATGAAGGGATCGTGATAGGCGCCGCGGAAATGCAGCAGCGCCGCCTCGCCGACTGAGCCGAACAGGCCGATGCCGACCAGCGCGCCGATCGAGCGGCCTGAGGCGATCTCGATCGGTCCGATCCGCTCCTTGCCCTGCGCCAGCGTGTCGGCCGCCTTGCCCAGCGCGCCGGCCAGCACCAGCGCGGCGGGGGCGCCGGCCGGCGCGCCATAGAACAGGTTGGTGAAGGTCGGTCCGCCGGGCCGCTTCAGGATGTTATAGGCGTGGAAGCCCAGGCCAGTCAGCCCGATCGCGGTAGACCCGACATGGGTCACCGTGGGTGCCGCGCTGCCGCTGCTCTCCGGCTGTTGCGTCCGCCGGCCGTTGACCGCGATGCCCAGCGCCGAGGAGACGATCGGCAGCACCATCACCGGGTTGGCGAACGAGCCGCGGTAATGCTCCAGTCCGCTGTCGGCGAGCACCGCGAAGGCGAGCGCGGTGGCGCCCCCGGCGATCGTGCGGATCGCCAGGGTGCCGTCTTGTGACCCCTCATCCATGGTTTATTCGTCGTCGCCGTGATCGCCGAGCACGTGCGCGAACAGCTGCTTGGCACTGCCCTTGATCACGCCGCCTTCCTCCGGGTCGCCCTTCAGCAGCGTCGAGGTGAAGGCGCGTGCCTGCGATAGCGTGATGTGCGGCGGCAGCGGCGGCACCTCCGGATCGGTCTTGACCTCCAGCACCACCGGCCGGTCGGCGGCGAGCGCCTCGTCCCACGCGGACGCCAGGCGATCGGGATTGTCGACGAAGATGCCCTTCAGCCCGATCAGTTCGGCGAAGCGGTGATAAGGCACATCGGGGATGCGCTGCGTCATCTCGGCCTTGGGATTGCCTTCCTGCACGCGCTGTTCCCAGGTGACCTGGTTCAGGTCCTGATTGTTGAGCACCAGCACGATGAAGCGCGCATCGCTCCATTTGTGCCAGTATTTCGAGACGGTGATCAGCTCCGCCATGTTGTTCATCTGCATCGCGCCGTCGCCGACCGTCGCGATCACCGGGCGATCGGGATAGGCGAATTTAGCGGCGATCGCGTAGGGCGTGCCGGCGCCCATCGAGGCGAGGCCGCCCGACAGCGATCCCATCATGCCGCGGCGGAACTTGAGGTCGCGCGCATACCAATTGGCGCAGCTACCCGAATCGCTGGTGACGATGACGTTGCTCGGTAGCTTGGGGCTCAGCTCGCGGAACACCTTCTGCGGGTTGACCGGATTGGCCGAGACGTTCGCGCGCTCGTCGAGCGTGGATTCCCAATCGTCCTTCCACTTGGCGATCTGGTCGCGCCAGCTGCTGTCGGTCTTCTGCTCCAGCATCGGCAGCAGCGCGTCGAGCGTGGAGGCGACGTCGCCGGTGAGGTTGACCTCCATCGGATAGCGGATCGACAGCATGCCGGGTTCGAGATCGACCTGCACGCCTCGCGCTTGTCCTTCCTTGGGCAGGAATTCCGAATAAGGGAAGCCAGAGCCCAGCATCAGGAAGGTGTCGCATTCCATCATCAGGTCCCAGCTCGGCTTGGTGCCGAGCAGGCCGATCGACCCGGTCACCCAGGGCAGGTCGTCGCCCACCACCTGCTTGCCGAGCAGCGCCTTGGCGCAGCCGGCGCCGAGCTTGTCGGCGACTGCAATCACCTGATCGACCGCCTCCTTGGCACCGGCGCCGACCAGCATCGCGACCTTCTTGCCCGAATTGAGCACCTCGGCCGCGCGCTTCAGGTCGTCGTTCTTCGGCACCACGCGGGGCGCCGACCAGCCGATGCCCGACATGACCGCGCCATGGCTGCGCGGCGGCTGCTCCATCTTCATTTCCTGCAGATCGTTGGGGAGCACCAGTGCCGTCACGCGGCGTTCGCCAAGCGCGATGCGTACCGCCCGATCGACCAGGTGGCGCACTTGCGCCGGCACTGAAGCGACCTCGTTGAACGCGCCGGCCACGTCCTTGAACATGGTGTGGAGGTCGAGCTCCTGCTGGTAATGCGCGCCGATCGCGGTGCGCGCCTGCTGGCCGGCGATGGCCAGCACCGGCATGTGATCCATGCGCGCATCGTACATGCCGGTCAGCAGGTGCGCGGCGCCGGGGCCGGAGGTGG